>JBDIVQ010000038.1:0-29635 GCA_039794345.1 Phycisphaerae bacterium
GCAAAGGCGTCGTGCAGCACCGTGTAGGCCGCGCCCTGCGGCAGCGTGAGACCATAATTCATCGGCGACGCGTTGATCAACGTATTGAAGTTGATCGACCACGACAGAAGGTCTGCATCCCTGGTCGGCGGAAAGATGGGAACGGGCATGAGAGACTTCCTTTCTTGTTCGAAGCAAGTGGTGCACGACAGAGCCTCGCTGGGAACGGAGAAAACAGGCAGAGTCGATGACTCGCTCTCCGCACGCTTCGGGATGCCATTGCACCAGCAGCATCGACCCATCCGCCGCGCCGGTTGAGAACCTCCCGCCAAAATGGGCGACAAAAGCACAAAAACCCGCCCCGGAAAGTCTCCCGCGACGAATAAGCCTCTCCCGCGACGAATTAGCCTCTCCCGCGACGAATAAGCCTCTCCCGCGACGAATAAGCCTCTCCCGCGACGAATAAGCCTCTCCCGCGACGCGGGAACCTCTCCGCCGCACGCGGAAACCCTCCGCCGCACCGGGAGACGTCCCCACGACACGGGAGACCCAGCCGCGACTCGGGAAAGCCCGACGCGACCCCCCGCCCACCCCGATCACCCGTCCCCAACCCGCCCGGCTTGTATCGCTGCTCCCCTGCTCAACTCTCTCCTGCTCACCTCTCCCTCGCTCCGCGCCCCGCCCCGCACGAGCCCGGCCCCCCTCGGCCGATTCCACGCGGGACTTGACCACGGAGGCACGAAGAGCACGAAGAATCCAAACCGAGCCACGGCCGTGAGGGAGTGGCTTTTGACGCCCGCCCCGCCCCGCCCGAAGCATGAGCGCCCGCCTTCGCCGTGGTACCATGCCGGCATGGCGCACAATGGATAGGAAAAGCCACTCTCCAAGTACAGCATGCCCGAGCTGGTGGAGCGGCTCGCCCGGCTGAAGCTCGAGCGACTGAAGAATATCCGGGACCATGATGAGGTCATCGCCGAGCTGGTGACACGGGCAGCCGCTCGCCAGGTGTCCGGAGACGACCGCTGATTCCGTGCCGCCCGCCGCCAATTCCCCCCGCACGGAAGAGCGCAACGCTTCGGACCTCAGACCCGCTTTTCTCTCCACCGCAGAATCGTCTCCCCAAGCTCGATGAGAAGGAACGCGATAACCAGACAGCCCGCAATGATGGTGGCAGTTCTCGCCGAGAAAAAGATGTAGCCCGCGGCGGCGGGGACGAGGGCGAATCCGGCGAGAGCGGCGTGGGGAACCCATTTTGGGTAACGAGAACACATAGCCGCATTTACAAGCATACGTGTGCTCACCTCATAGCCGCACGAAGGGCACGCGATAGGCTGATCTGAAGGGTACACGGGGTCGCTGCCGTTGAGCTTCGCACGGATCACAAGGGTGACAGTTGACGTATGCGGGTGAACAGCGGAGCACTTGGGACACTTCCAATGCATCAAGTCCGCTACGTCAATGTCGTTGCCGTTGTCGCCCACTTCAGAGTCTCTTCCGGTGTATGATTACTTGGCCCGAAATGCGCGAATCTCTTCACGAGCTTGGCTAAGGGCGATGGTCGCTTGGTGGCATTCTGATCTACATCTTCTGCACATGCTCCTCATCCAGAATTTCCTGGACCGTGAGGAGTTTGATGATTCTACCCGTTCGTTTGTGGAAGGCGCTGCATTCGCGGTGGGCGTCTGAGGAGTAGCCGAAGGCGATGAAGAAGCCGCGTGAGCGGTCTTCGCGCTCCATGACGGCTTCGAACTGGTCGATGTCGGGGCGGCCGACCTTGTCGGTCTGCTTGACCTGGATCATGCGTCCTTCCCTTTCGATTTCGGCCGCTTGAACTTCAGCCGATCGACGAGCATGTCCGACTTGATCGCCTTGGCTTTCATGTTGGTGCTTGTGCTCCAAGTGCCGTACTCGGTGTGTCAATGGCGTGCCAGAAGTCGGCGCGTTTCTCGATGCGGCCTTGTTTCTTCAATGCCTGCTGGGCAGTGCGGACAGCGTGCTTCCACTTCTTGCCGAAGTGCTTTCCATCGATCACGCGGTCAATTGAATCGTCGCAAAGGTCGGGGTGCAACCGCTGCACGAGCGGGTGCTGTTGCTCGGTGGTAAGTGCCCCATACCTGTGCAACAAGTACATGATCGTCTTGGCGAAGACCGTATGCATCGCACCGCCGGCGAGCCGGGCACGAATCAACGATTCGTCCGCAGCCTGCAGCGCAGAAGCGAGTCGCCGCTGGATAGTCCGCGACGAAGATGCGACGTGCTGGTTGTATGCCCTGCGCGCGTCGGCAGCCGCCAGACAATAGGTTTGAAGGGTCGTCTGGTGCATCTCGGCACCGAGGTCCGCGTACTCCAACATGTCATGCTCAATGCAAGTCGCAAGCGCATGATCTCTTATCAGCACACCGTACTCGTAGTTCCGTCCGAGTCCACCAGAGGTCAGATTGCCGGACGTCACAACGGCAGTATGACCGTCCGCGACGTAGACCTTGGCGTGAAAGCGCGGGAGATGCACAACTTTAATGCCCGCAAGCGAGTTGGCAACGTTCATCACGGCGTCCGGATCTGTCGCGCCAGCACATACGGCGCGTGGGGAGAGATCGGTGAGTATGAACGAGCGGGCTCCGATCTGGTCTCTTCCTGACCTTGCCCGAGCGACGACTTCGGCTCCATCCCGGGATACATATGGGGCGCAGAGCACCAAGCGATCCTGAGCCGACGAAACGAGGTCGACGAACTGCGAGTCCCAGGCGCCGGCGATCATGCGAGGGGGTTCATCCATGCTCACCATCGCAGCCCATCCCCTTGCTACATGTATCTCGCATAGTGATCGAACGCGACCTTCAACGCCTCTGATTCAATCCGCCAGTCAGGCACCGCATCAGCCACCTTTTGACTCGTCGCCAGCACATCCTCTAAGATGAGTCGGCGCTCGTCCTCTTTCCTTTCGATAGAGTAAAGCAATCGAATCGTTCGATTCCGGAAGCGAAACGTGTGTTCAGACAAGTGCTGACTTTGTGCCATGAATCAATTCTACCTATTGATGGAGCGCGACTTGGCGAAGTTCTTCGTACCGTCGCCGATCACAACGGCGCAGATGCCGCCATCGACGGTGGTTCGGTAGAGTTGACAGCCGAGTGCCTTGTGGTCAAAGCTCCAGTCGTTGCCGTAATCGCGGATGCCGTCGTAGGGTGGGCTGAAAACCGTGAGGTCGATCGATTCCGGCGCGATCGCGGGAAGTACCTCCAGGCAGTCGCCTTGAAGGATCGCGTCGCGCGGCGGAGCGCATGAGCGCGAGGGAGCGCCATTGGCTCCAGAGCGCCCGTTGGAAGAGGTTGGCAGAGTCGTTGGACGTGCCATGGCGCAGTGTAGGGGTTCAACCTGTTCGGTCAAGGTTCGGGCGGTCGTGCGGGAGCAGGTGAATGCCCCGCACGCTTACGCCGATACGCCTGTCATGCTCGCCCTCTCCATTCGCCAACCCTATGCCGAGTTGATCCTCCGCGGCGTCAAGACTGTGGAGTATCGCAGTCGGCCGACTCGGGTGATCGGGAAGCGGTTCGCCATCTATGCCGCCCGCCGGTGGGCTGGCTTTCCGGGGCATGATAGGCTGATCCGAGCCGAGTGCAGCGGCCCCCACCCCAGCCCTCCCCCGCAGGGCCGAGGGAGGGAGTCGAGCGAGAACACCTCTTCGCCCATTCACCCCGTCACCCCCGAAGGCCCCGGTCTCGTCGAGGGCGACCTCCCCACCGGCCTGCTCGTCGGCTCGGCCGTCATCAGCGACTGCATCTACAAGGATGGGTGGTGGGAGTGGCGCCTGACCGGCGTGCGGCGATACCGGCGCCCCCGCCGACTCCCCGCCGGCGCCCGCCCCCAACCCGTCTGGTTCCGCGCGGCGTGAGGGGCGGGATGGCGTCGAAACGGGCTACGATCCAGCCGGCCGCGCGGGCGAGGGCTCCGCGGCACGAAGAAGAGGACCATGCATGCGTGCAGTGATCGTCGCCGCCCAGGGCGCTCCCGTCCACCGGAATGTGCGTGTTGTTGCGGACTGGCCCGAGGCTGCGCCCGGGGCGGGCGAGGCCTTGATCCGAACCGAGGCGTCGGCCCTCAATCACCTCGATCTCTGGGTCGGCCGCGGCATACCGGGGATCGACCTCACCTACCCGCGCATCGGCGGGTCGGATGCCTGCGGCATCGTCGAAGGCGTCGGCGCGGGGGTTGACCGGGCGTGGGTCGGCCGGCGGGTCATCATGAACGCCGCCATGGCGCAGCCTCAGCCCGCCCATCCGGAGATGACGCCGACCATGCCGGAACTCGTCATGATCGGCGAGCACACCAACGGCGGACACTGCGAGCGCTTCGCCGCGCCGGTGGCGCAACTGGTCGAGGTCGGAGCGGAGTGCGATCCGATCGAAGCGGCGGCGTTCGGGCTGACCTTCCTCACCGCGTGGCGCTGCCTCATCTCGCGCGCCGGCTTGCAGGCCGGGCAGACGGTGCTCATCACGGGCATCGGCGGCGGAGTGGCGACGGCTGGGCTGGCCATCGCCCGTCACCTCGGCTGCCGGACCATCGTCACGAGCCGCCACCAGTGGAAACTCGATCGCGCCGCGGAACGCGGCGCGGATGCAGGCGTGCTCGACACCGGCGAAGACTGGTCCCGCCAGGTGCGCGGCGTGACGGGCAGGCGGGGCGTGGATGTCGTGCTCGATTCGATCGGCGCGGCGGTCCATCTTTCGTGCCTCAAGAGCCTCGCCCGCGGCGGCACGCTCGTCACGCCCGGCTGCACGACCGGCCCCGCCCCCACCACCGACCTCGCCCGCATCTTCTGGAACCAGTTGCGCCTCGTCGGCTCGACGATGGGGGACATGGCGGAGTTCGTCCAGGTGACGTCGCTCCTGCGGGCCGGCCACGTTCGCCCCGTGATCGACGAGGTCTTTGCGGCCGGCGACGCGGGGGCGGCGTACGAGCGTCTCGAAGCGGGCGAGCAGTTCGGCAAGATCGTCCTCCGCTGGACGTAGCGTTTGATCCTGCGCGCAGGCGAATGCCCGATTCCGAATCGGTCGCCCGGCGCTGCCGGCGCGCGCCGTGGCGATCGGCTATCATCACGGACTTCTTTCTGTCACAGCAGGCATCGAGCGAGCCGAGCGGCTCAAGGAGCAAGTTCATGTCCGAGACGAAACCCGGCGCCCCCGCGAATCAGCCCGGTCCCGGCCAGGTCATGGTGCAGGTCGATGAGACGCAGGCGAAGGTGACATACGCCAACGCCTGGCAGATGAACGCCGGGCAGGATGAGATCATCTGCGACCTCGGCGTGCAGGTGCCGCGCATGATCGGCAACCAGCAGGCGATCAGCTTCCAGGTCGGCGCCCGCGTGGTCTTCTCGCCGACCAGCGCCATGCGCTTCGCCGCCGCGCTCCAGCAGGTCATCGCCCAGCGCGAGCAGCGCCTCAACCAGTCCACGACGCAGAATCGGTGAAGAAGAGGCATCGAGGCATTAAGGCATCAAGGCATTGAGGCATTGAGGCATTGAGGCATTGGTTCGCCGCGACGCGGACGCTCTGCGGAGCGGAGCGCGCCGCCCGCGAAGAGAATACCGAATCACCCTCGACGCATGCGCAGGGCAGGAACGCAAGATGGACGCCACGTCAACCAAACATCAGCCAGTGAGCGTCGCCGCGCCATCGGCGCGTCTCGCCGCCGAGGGTGGCTCTCCGGTCGCGCCGGAGATGATCTCCGTGGTCTCCGCTCGTCTCGGCGAGGAGGAGATCAGCGCCGCCGTCGAAGTCCTCCGTTCCGGCCAGTTGCGGCAGGGCAGGAAGTGCGCTGAGTTCGAGCGCGCGTTCGCCGCGGCAAGCGGCGCTGAGTTCGCCCTGACGACCTGCAACGGCACGACGGCCCTGCAACTCGCCTACGAGCCGATCATCGGACCCGGCGACGACGTGCTCTGCCCCGCGTTCGGCTTCATCGCCACGGCCTCGATGATCCTCGCGCGCGGCGCGCGTCCCGTCTTCTGCGACGTCGATGAGCGTACGTTCAACATCGACGCCGCCGACGCCGAGCGCCGCCTCACGGCGCGCACCACCGCCGTCGTCGCCACGCACCTTTACGGCAATCCCGCGGACATCGATGCCGTCGAAGGTCTCGCGGACCGGTGCGGCCTGAGCGTCATCTACGACGCGGCGCAGTCGCACCTCGCCACATATCAGGGCCGCGGGATCGGCGCCTTCGGCCACGCGGTCACCTACTCCTTCTACCCCACCAAGAACATGACCACGGGCGAGGGAGGAATGATCACCACCAACGACGGGGAACTCGCGCAGCGCCTCGCGCTGCTGCGCGACCACGGCATGGAACCGGGCCGGCGCTACCACCACGTCGCGCTGGGCTACAACTACCGCCTCACCGACGTCGCCGCCGCAATCGGCCTGGCGCAACTGCGCCTCCTGCCGGAGCGAACCGCGAAGCGCCGGGGCAACGCCGAGCGCCTCTCGAGCCTGCTGGCGGAGTGTCCTTCGGTCATCACGCCTGTTCCGACCGAGGGGGCGGGCCACGTCTACCATCAGTACACCATCCGCCTGCGCCTGGAGAGCCTGCGCTGCGACCGCGATGAGTTTGTGCAACTGCTCGCGGCGGAACACGTCGGCAGCGCCACGCACTATCCGCGCGCCATCTCCGACCAGCCGATCATCACCGAACTCGTCGCGGATCGCGCCCCGATGCCGGTAAGCGAGCAACTCGCCCGCGAAGTGCTCTGCCTGCCGGTGCATCACGATCTGACGGATGAGCAGGTGCAGCGCATCGCCGAAGCGGTGGTGAAGGTGGCTGCGGCTATGGGTGCGTGAGTCGTACCCGCTGCATTACAGCGGCAGCACTTTCAACTCCGACTCGACCTCGCGAATCAGACCCGTCAGGCGATCCGCGCTGAAGTCAAAGGAGAGCCCGGCGGTCTTCCAGAGTTCCGGCAGCGGCCGCGACCCGCCGAGCGCGAGGCCGGCCTGGTAGTTGCGCACCGCCCCGGCGGCATTGCGCCGATAGTTCACCCACATCTGCAGCGCGCCGATCTGCGCGATGCCGTACTCGATGTAGTAGAAGGGAACGCCGAAGAGGTGCAGTTGCCGCTGCCATGAACGATCAAGATGGGGCTCCAGGCCAGTCCACTCCACGCGGTGGCCGAAGCGGTCGTCGAGCTGCAGCCACATCTCGCGCCTCTCGGCGCGCGTGTGCTTCGGGTGCGTGTAAAGCCAGTGCTGGAAGGCGTCGATCGTCGCGATCCACGGCAGGATGGAGAGAATCCCCTCGAGGTGCTGCCGCCGCGCCCGGTTCGAGTCCGTTTCGTCGTAGAACTCGCCGAAATACGGGTGCGCGAGCAGTTCCATGCTCATCGACGCCACCTCGGCGAACTCCATCGGCGCGCCGCGGTAGTGCAGCATCGGATCGCGGGCGCAGAGGATCGAGTGGAACGCATGCCCGCCCTCGTGCAGCAGCGTGATGAGATCGCGATGCAGCCCCGCCGCGTTCATGAAGATGAAGGGTTGGCGGATCCGGTCGCGGTTGTACTGGTAGCCCCCCGGCGCTTTGCCCCGCCGCGATTCGAGATCGAGGCACTCGGGCTTGCGAAGGCTCGAGAACATCGCCCCGAGGTCGCGGTCCATCCTCCGGAAGATCCGCTCCGTGCCCTCGACGAAGCGCTCGGCCGTCTCAAAGGGGCGCAGCGGCGGACGACCCTTGACGTCCACCGCAAGATCCCACGGGCGCAGCGTCTCAAGTCCGAGCCCCGCGCGCCGCTCCTCGTCGAGGCGGCGCATCAGCGGCACGACAAGGCGCTCGATCGAATCGTGAAAGGCGAAGCAGTCCGCCGGCGTGTAATCGAAGCGCCTCATCCGGTCGTGCTGATAGTCGCGGAAGTTGCCGTAGCCGGCATTGCAAGCCGCCTGGTGGCGGTGGACGATCATCGCGTCAAAGAGGTCGTCAAGGCGGTCTGCGTCGGCAAGGCGGCGCTGCGCCATCGCCCGCCACGCCGCCTCGCGCCGGGTGCGGTCGGTCACTTCGAGATAACGGGTCATTTGCGGCATGGTGCGCACCTGCCCGTCAAAGTCGCACGTCATCGCGCCGCAGATCTCCTGGTACTGCTGGTCGAGTTTCGCGAGTTCGACCTCGATGGGCACGTTCGCCTCGCGGAACATCTCGACATCGCGCTTCGCGTCGCGCAGCAGCACCTCATAGCGCCGCGCGTCAAGTTCGCCCGCAGCCGGCGATTCGATGAGCCGCCGATTCAACGCCGAGGCGATGGGCTTGTACTTCGGCTCGATCTCTTCGACGAACTGGAGAAACGCCCGCTTCTTCTCTTCGCTTTCCGTGTCGCAGGTCATGGCGATGTAGCGGTTTGCCTGGGCTTCGCTCAGGGCCGATTCGAGTTCGCTGCGGTCGAGCAGCCAGCGCTCCAGCGCCGCCGCCGTCTCAATCGGCCTTTCGAGCAGGTCGCGCGTGAGCGGCTCGATCTGCGACCAGTCGCTGCAATCGATGTCGGCGGGGACGAAGGTCGTGTCAAGTGTCATCGTCATCATGCGGCAACGGTAGGCGGCACGCGTGCGAGCCGCAGCACAGCGCGGGCAGCGAGCCGGGGGGTGTCACCCCGGCGAACGCACCCGGCGAACTCAACGACCGCTCGCACCGCTTGTACCGCTCGCTGGCGAGAAGGGGTCCGATGGCAAATAGACAATTCTCTACAGAAACTCGCGGTTCACCCTTGCGTTACTCGGCACTTTGCGTTAGACTCTCCGCACCGGCTCACCGGAATGTGAGCCGTACGGCTTCGCGAGCGACTCTCTTCTTCTGCTTGCCCGTCCACGGGCCGGGGCGGGCGCGGCGGTTCCGCTGAGCACGGGCATCTCGCCCGCGCAGGAGGGCGACATCATGCGTTCTTGCCTGCTTTGCCTCTGCATCGTGGTCTGCTGCCTGACCGCCCCCCTTGCCGCCGACGCTGCCGCGCAGGAGACGCCGCCGCCTGCGGCTTCGGAGATGATGCGCCTCGGCCTGCGCGGCGTCTACTTCGTCGAGAACGCGGGGCAGTGGAGCGATGAGTCGGTCCACTACGGCCTCAGGTCGCGCGGCCTCGACGTCGCCTTCCGCGAGTCGTCCTTCACGATGCATCTCTCGCGCGAAGTGAGCGGCGACGTCCCCGTCGCGGTTGCTCGCGGAGCATGGGCGTCCCGCCCGTACGAATCTGAACTGGTGGAACGGGCGTCCCGCCCGTACGAATCTGAACTGGTGGAACGGGCGTCCCGCCCGTACGAATCTGAACTGGTGGAATGGGCGTCCCGCCCGTTCGATCCACCCATCGCGCCCGAAGCGAGCCCGACGCGTGAGCGAGGATTCTTCACGCCTGATCATCCCGACCCACTCCCTGACGGTCGGGGCTCGCTTCGTGAGCCCGAGGAGTACGAACACCTCACACTCACGATCACTTTCCCGGGATCGAACCCCGTGACGCCGCGCGGCGCGCAGCCGCAGACGGCGAAGTTCAACTACTTCGTCGGGGGCGAGGGTCGCGGCACCGCGAGCAACGTCCCTTCATTCGCCGCGGTCGTGTACGAGAGCCTCTACGACGGCATCGATCTGCACGTCACCGGCAACGACGACGGCGTGATGAAGTACGAGTTCCACTGCGCCCCCGGCGCCGACTACTCGCAGATCCGCATCCACTACGACGGCATCGACTCGCTGTGCGTGAACAACGAAGGCGATCTCGAAATCGCGACAAGTTTCGGCACGCTGCGCGATGGCGCGCCGATTGTGTGGCAGGAGGATGCAGGCGCACAGCACGACGCGCCAGCGCCGCGAGCCGGGCCGTGTTGGCCCGATGAGCCCACCATCCCCGCCCGCTTCGAACTCATCGACGCCGCAACCTACCGCATCGCCCTCGACGCCGCTCCCGACCCGACGCTGCCGCTCGTCATCGACCCGGAGATCGAATGGATGTACTACCTCGGCGGGAGCGGCGGCGACTTGGGCCTAGGCATCGCCGTGGACGGCGCCGGAAACGTGCTGGTGACAGGCCAGACCTGGTCCACCGACTTCGCCGGGCGGAACAACTCACTCTACGGCAGCGCCGACGCCTTTGCAGTCAAGGTCAGCCCCGCTGGCCACCTCGAGTGGATGACCTACCTCGGCGGAAGCGAGGGTGACACCGGTCTTGGCATCGCCGTGGACGGTGCCGGCAACGCACTGATCACGGGCCACACTACATCCACTGACTTCGCCGGCCGCGTCAACTCGCACCACGGCAATGTCGACGCCTTCCTACTCAAAGTCAACTCCGCGGGTCAAGTCCAGTGGATGACTTACCTCGGCGGAAGCAGCACCGATTGGGAATCGGAGGTCGCTCTCGACGGTCAAGGGAACGCGCTGATCAGCGGCAGGACGCTTTCCCCCAATTTCGAGGGGCGAAACAACTCCCATCACGGTGGCTACGACGCTTTCGTCGTCAAGGTCAATGCCTCAGGCTCACTTCAATGGATGAGTTACCTCGGGGGAACTGGAGACGAAGGAGGCGGAGACATCGTCTGTGACAGTGTCGGCGCTGCGCGAGTGACAGGATCTACCTACTCCACTGATTTCGATGGGCGGAGTAACTCGAATCACGGTACACGCGACGCTTTTGCACTCACGATCAGCGCATCGGGTCAACTCGAATGGATGACCTACCTTGGCGGTACCGCTGAGGAGTTTGGCTATGGCATCGACGTGGATAGCGCGGGCAACGCTCTGGTGACCGGGGTCACTGCCTCCACCGACTTCGCCGGTCGGAGCAACTCGCCCTACGGCAGCGCCGATGCCTTTGCAGTCAAGGTCAGTCCAACTGGACAGCTCATGTGGATGACCTACCTCGGGGGAAGCGGATACGACCTTGGCTGGGGCATCGCCGAGGATGGCGCACGCAATGCGATCGTCTCAGGCGAAACTGATTCCACAGACTTCGTCGGTCAAAACAACTCCCATCATGGCGGCACCACGGACGCCTTTGCACTCCAGTTCAACCCGGCGGGCCAAGTCCAGTGGATGACGTACTTGGGCGGCAGCGGCTCGGAACAGGGCCGGGAGGTTGGCGTGGACAGCGCCGGCAACGCACTGGTGACGGGCTGGACGGAATCGACGAACTTCGCCGGGCGGAACAACTCGTACTACGGCGGCGATAGTGACACCTTCATCTTGAATCTGCGCTTGGCCGACGGCGCGCAACTTGCCGTCGCCGCCACCTGCCCCTCCGGTGGCCCCATCCAGATCGAGTGGTCCGGCGCGACGCCCGGCGGGCAGGCAGCGCTCATCTTCGCCCGCAACACCGGCTCGTTCATCATCCCCAACAACCGCCCCTGCGCCGGCACGCAACTCGGACTCGGCTCGAACCAGATCCAACTCGCCTGGCAGGGCGGCGCGGGACAGAGCGGCAGCCGCACACTCAACACCACCGCCGGCCCCGGCGCCTGCGGCGGCTACCTCCAACTCCTCGACCTCACCCCCTGCGCGACGAGCAACGTCGCTAGAATTGAGTAGGGCGACGGTGGTTCGTCAGGGGCCGGCCGGCAGCGGCCGGTCCCGAATCGGCGAATTCGGGCCGCAGCGGTGAAAGGGCCGGCGGATCGTTCCCAATGAGAACCCCGGCGGGCTTTCCGCGCGGTTTGGACCGGCACCGCCGGCATCGAAGGAGACGTAGCCATGTCCGTGGACCCCGATCTTCAGGCCATACTCGAGTTTCTCGGCCGCAATGAGCACGTCGTCGTCTTCCTCTTCCTCGCCAGCGCGGGCATCGTCTGGATCATCTTCGGCTCCATCGTCGCGGTCTTCAAGTCCGTCAGCCGCGAGCGCACGCGCCGCGAGATCGCCGCCTACATTGCTGAAGGCTCCATGACGCCCGATCAGGGCGAGCGCCTCCTGCGGGCCGGGGAGAAAAACGAGGAGGCCTGATCGTCGCGCCGCCGAGGCCGCCGATCACAGCATCACATCAACGAGCCGGCCCGTCGGCGCGACATAGGCCCGCACCACGCCGGGCACATGCACCACATGCACCGGAGGATGACCAGGCGAAGTCACGCCCGGCGACCACGTGAGGCCATAGGTGACGCCAGTGTCGCGACCTGTATCGACTTCTTCGGCTGCGAGGTGAGACGCATCGACTCGGGCCCGGGCGAGTGCGATCTCCGCGCGGGCCAGGTTTCGTTCTGCGCGCGCTGCCGCCTGCTCGGCGCGGATCGCCTCGGCGGGGCTGACCCGCGGAACCCGGCATGTGGCGTCGCAGGGTCGCGGACCATCGGCAACCTCCCGGCACGCGGGAGTGAAGCGATCGCCCTCGTCGCGGCGATCGGCGATCCTCGCCAGGCGCCGCGCGCGGAGGGTGTCGATCAGTTCCGGTCCGACGCGGATCGCCACGTATCGCACCAGCCCCGGCGGCCGCAGGCGCAGCGCGCGGCACAGCCGCACCGCCAGGGGAGGCGGCGCCGTCCGCTGCACGTCGGCGGCGACCGAAGTCCGGTCCATGCCCCTCAGGTCTGCACGCCGCACTCCAGCGGAAGGTGATTCCGCCGCGTTCGATAATCACGCGGCTGACGGTCCCGCAGGCGCGACTATCCTTTGCCTCGAAACCGGCTCCGCCGCCGTTCTGTAACGCCTGTCGCCGGCACGCGACACCGCCCGCTCGCCGAATCAACATGCTGCGATCCGATGCGCTCGATTACGACCTGCCTCCTCACCTCATCGCGGCCTATCCGTGCCCGCAGCGGGATGCCTCGCGCATGATGGTGCTGGACCGATCAGGCCGAATCCTCGCGCACCGTCGCGCCCGCGACCTGCCGGAGTATCTCCGGCCCGGCGACGCGATAATCCTCAATAACTCGCGCGTCGTCCCCGCCCGCTTCACCGCGCGGCGACTGGACACGGGCGGACGGGTCGAGGGCCTGTATCTTGGCCCCCGCTCCGACCGGCGCGATGCAACCGCTCTCCTGCGCCCCGGTTCACGCGTCCGCCTCGGCGTGGACTACGTCATCGAGTCGGCAGCGGGCGATCTCGCAGATTCGCGGCTGACCGTGCTCAGCCGCGAAGCGGATCACTGGCTCGTTCGACTCGACGGGGAACTCACGTGGCGCGAGGCGCTTGAGCGAGCCGGACACGCGCCGCTGCCACCCTACATCCTGAGCCGGCGGCGCGAGTCCGGGGACGCCGCGCTCGATACCCCCGAGGATCGCACCCGCTACCAGACCGTCTACGCCGGGCCGGAAGGGGCCGTCGCCGCCCCCACCGCCGGCCTGCACTTCACCGACGACCTCCTCGCCGAGTGCCGCAGGCGCGGCGTCGAACTCGGGTTCCTCACGCTTCACGTCGGCGCCGGCACGTTCAAGCCCGTCGAGACCGAGTTCATCGAGGAGCACCCGATCCACGAGGAGTGGTTCACCATTCCCGCCGCGACGCTTGCGCTCCTGCGCCGAACCCGGGAGCGGGGCGGACGGATGATCGCGGTCGGCACGACGAGCGTCCGTGCGCTCGAAACCCCGCCCGATCTCGCGCCGGAAGGCGATCAGACCGCGGCGACCCGCCTGCTCATTGCCCCGGGGCATCGTTTCCGGCATGTCGATGGCCTGCTGACGAACTTCCATCTCCCGCGATCCTCGCTCATGGCGCTGGTTGCGGCGGTCATCGGCGTTGAACCCCTTCTGGACGCCTACCGTGAAGCGATCGCCCGGGAATACCGGTTCTACTCGTACGGCGACTGCATGCTCATCGTTCCGTGACGGTTCGGGCGCCTGGCCGGCCGACTCGGCCGATTCTGGAGCCCAAGCGCTTGCCGCCTTCGTCCGATACGGCTATCTTGATGGGAAGGAATCGCGGCCGGGCGGCGCCAAGCGCCACGCACCCCCCCCCGACCGACGACCCTGGAGATCCGGCCGATGCGGGACATTCATCCCCTGGCAGTTCGACGTGAAGCGACCACGGCCTCGGCTGTATGAGATCTCCTCTCGCGCTGAATCAAGTTCCGCCTGCCGCGTGCAGCAGTGTCCGATCCGCCGACGCCGGAGCGGCTGATCGCCATTCCCTCTCGATGATCCGGCGCCAGGAGATTTCCCATCGCACATCGCCGATTCATGGGCCCGCGTGACCAGCAGTTCCGCCGGGAGCGCATCAATGACATGATCCGGTTCTCGCCCCTGCGCGTCATCGGACCGGACAACGAGCAGCTCGGAGTCATTCCGCTCGAAGAGGCCAAGCGCCTCGCCAACGAAGCGGGGCTTGATCTCGTGGAGATCTCCCCGGACTCGCGCCCGCCCGTCTGCAAGATCATGGACTTCGGGCGCTACAAGTACGAGCAGTCCAAGAAGGAGAAGCGTTCCGCCGGCGGATCAAAGAAGAGCGAACTCAAGGAAGTCCGCCTCGGCCGCTCGCTCAAAATCGATCCCCACGACGTCGAGATCCGCGTCGAGCAGGCTCGCGGCTTCATTCTCGACGGGCACAAGGTCCAGTTCGTTCAGCCGATGCGCGGCCGCGAGTTCCAGTACCGCGAGCAGGGCATTGCGCGTCTGCGGGAGATCGAGCAGCGGTTCTCGGACATCGGCAAGGTCGAGATGGCGCCGAAGTTCACCGGCCGCGCCGTCATCATGATCATCTCCGGCGACCGCTCCAAGATTCAGGCCTACAAGAAGGCCCACGGCCTCGAGAAGCCCGTCCCTGCCCCGGCGGAGGAGTCGGCCGACTCCGGACCCGCCGAGGATTCGGACCAGCAGGTGTGAGTCCCCCGGGATTTCGCCGGATCGCGCGAGATCGCCGCGTCATTGTCGTTTTGCATGGGAGAACGGCTGCAAAGAACCGATATCAAACCCGTACAAGAGAGCATCACAACGACTTTCGTGGGACCCCGACCTCTTGGCGCGTTTCGCATTCATCTCGGACATACACGGCAATCTCCAGGCCTTCGAGGCGGTCCTCGCCGCCATCGACTGCCGGGGTGTTGACGGCATCCTCTGTCTCGGCGATGTGGTGGGCTATGGCCCCAACCCCGCCGAGTGCCTCGACCTCATCGCCGATCGCTCCATCTTCACCGTTCAGGGCAACCACGATCTCAGCGTGATCGACAGCGTCGAGGCGCATCGCTTCACCCCCACCGCCCGCCTCTCGATGGAGTTCACGCGCGACCGGTTGAGCGATCAGCATCGCGCGCAGATCGCGGCCATGCCCAGAATCGCCGACCTCCACGACGCCACGATGTGCCACGCCTCGCCCGTCGATGACGCCGGCAGCGACTACATCCACGACCAGCGCATCGCCGCCCTCGCCTACGGCGGCTTCACCAATCACTGCCTCTTCGTCGGCCACACGCACATCCCCATCGCCTTCGGCACGCCCGAGGTCGGTTACGCCCCCGTCGATCCGAGACAGGTTCGCGTCGCCTTCCTTCCGCACAACCTGCCGATGCGCCTCGATCCGCACTACCGCTACATCATCAATCCCGGCAGCGTCGGCCAGCCGCGCGACGGCAATCCGGACGCCAGTTTCGGCATCCTCGACGTTGATCAGCGCACTTTCACCGTGCATCGCATCCCCTACGCCGTCGAGCAGACGCAGCAGGCCATCCTCAGCGCCGGCCTGCCCAACTTCCTCGCCCACCGCCTGCGCCTCGGCGCATGAGAGTCGATCGCCCGATCCTCCCGCACCAGCGCCGCGCACCGGTCCACCGGCCCGATTTGCAGCACAGGCCAGCGCACGTCCAGGCGCCCAGCCGCCATTCCGCGCCCCATCCCAGCCGCAGGCGCGCCCGCATCGCCGCCGGCGAGCGCTCCGGGTTCGCAAGCGGCGACATCATCGGATCAGATTACACAAACGCTTGCGGATCGCCTCCGGACGGTCGGGAGCGATGTCGGTTCTACGTCTCACCAACCTGCATTGCCATCAGTCCGACCGCGTCGATCAACCCGTGCAGGATCGCGGGGGCGGCCACGCTGCCCGTCTTCTCGCGCAGCAGGCCGTAAGGCATCACCATGGTCGTCAGGGCGTGCCACCAGGCGAAGCGATAGGAGCCGGCGAAGTAATCCACCGTGTTCATCGCGTGGATCAACCCGAAGAGCATCGCCGCGATCACCAGCCCCATGCCGAAGCGGACGCCAAGCACCCGCCATGGCCGGCCGAATGCCTCGTTGAGGCGCGACTGGACGTAGCCCCGGAAGAAGACCTCCTCGCCGATTCCCGCGCCGATGAAGCGCCAGACGACGGCGAGTGCGACCGGCCCGGCCGCAGCGCCACGAAAGACCGCCGCAGCGATCGGCGCGGCCAGCAGCATCACGGCGCACGCCGCGCCGATTGCCGGGTGCAGCGGCAGCGCCCTCGGCCGGCGCAGCAGCAGCAGAATGACGCCGGTCGCCGTCAGCGTCAGCGCCGCAGTGATCGCTGCGCTCACCCCGCCAGGGTCCGGCGCACTCGTCGGCAGTCCCATCGCCATCGCCGCCGCACCGAAGATCAGGAACACCACAAGGCTCAGGAGCGCCGCGTTCAGGTTGGCGCGAAGCGGCCGAACCGTGAGCCCCCAGTCGCCCGTTCGCCGCCCTCTCACGAAGAGCATGATGAGTGAAGTGAGGATCATGACCAGTCCCGGCGAGAAGTTCAGCCGCGCCTCCGCTTCGATCCGGCCCCACGTCGTGTATTTCATGATGGCGCGAAAGGCGAGATGCATCAGCGCGAACGCCAGCGCGACCTCGACACAAGCGAGAAGCCGCGAACCTGCACGAGTCAGTCGCCTCACGATGCGCACAGTAGCGCGGATACAACGTACAGGTCAGGTCGATGCGCAACGCATCAGGTCATCGAGGCCTCGAAGGGCGAAGCCCCGGCACTCCCATGCCGGGGAGGACAGAGACGGGGAAGGCAGCAGGCACCTGGCGCGGGCCGAGGCATCGGGACATCCACGCATCGGGGATCAAAGGAGCCTGAGGGCTGAGGGTTGCTGCTCTGCTGCTCATTTCTCTCCTTTCACCTCTGCCGGCGCTTCGCTTCGGGGGAGGATCATGCGGAAGGTGCTGCCTTTGCCGGGGTGGCTCTCGACTTCGACGCGGCCGCCGTGGGCCTGGCAGATGTGTCGGACGATGGAGAGGCCCAGTCCGGTGCTGCCGACGTGGCGGCTGCGGCCCTTGTCCACGCGGTAGAATCGCTCGAAGATGCGCGAGAGATGTTGCGGCTCAATGCCCTCGCCGCGGTCGATGACGCTGAGTACTGCTTCGCCCCCGCTCGTCCGGGCCTGAACGGTCACTTCCCCGCCCGGCGGGCTGTACTTCACCGCGTTTTCGATCAGGTTGACGAGCGCCTGTTCGAGCATGCGGCGGTTCATCAGGAGGCGCAGATCAGGCGGGCACTCGATGCACACGGTCATGCGACGCGATTCGGCGAGCATGCGGCAGGCCTCGACGGCCCCGGAAAGCAGCGCGGCCACGGGGCCATCGGCGAGTTCGAGCAGCGGCCGGCCCTCCTGCTGATCGAGTTTCGCCAGCGTGAGCAGGTCCTCGAGGATCGCGAACATGCGGTCGGCGTGACGGCGGATCATCTCGAGCAGGCGCTGCACATCCTGCGGCGAGTGCTCGGCGCCATCGAGCAGCGTCTCGACGGCGCCCTTGACGGCCGTGATCGGCGTGCGCATCTCGTGGGAGACGTTGGCGACGAAATCGCGCCGCACGGTTTCGAGGCGGCGCAGCTGCGTCACGTCGTTGAGGACGATGAGGGCGCCGATGCGCCCTTCGGCGGCGCCGTGGAGGACGGTCCCCGTCGCAAGCAGAATGCGCTCAGGATCGCGCGTGTCGCCGTCGGCGTCGGCCGGGCGGACGACCACTTCGCCCTCGACGGGGCCTGAGGCGTTCAGCGCGGCCGCAACAAGCCGGTGCAGGGTCGGGCTGCGCACGAGGGCCTGGAGGCTGGCGCCGATGGCGGATGCCGGGGCCACGTCGAGCAGGCGCGTTGCGGCCTGGTTGATCGTCATGATGCGCTCTTCGCGATCGACGGCAATGACGCCTTCGACCATGCTGGAGAGGACGGCCTCAAGTTCGTTGCGCTGGCGGACGACGGCGCGATAGCGGTCTTCGAGTTGCAGGGCCATGTGGTTCATCGCCTCGGCGACGCGGGCGAACTCCTCCGAACCGGCGGTCGCGATGCGGCGATCAAGGCGGCCGCGCGCGAAGCGCTCCGCCCCCCAGCGGAGGCGCTCGAGATCGCGCTTTCCCCGCCGGATGCGGGCGATGAGCAGCCCGGTCACAATGGCCAGGGCGACCCCGAGGACGAGGCAGAAGGCCAGGAGGGGCTGCGAGCCGCCTTCAACGGCGAACGGCACTTCAGGACCGCGAGCGGCGGAAGCGATCGAAAGGGACGCGGACAAGGGCTGGAGCACGGCTTCACTCCTTGAAGCGATAGCCTACCCCGCGGATGGTCTCGATGTAGTCCCCGTGCGCTTCGAGCTTGCGGCGCAGCGCGACCACCTGAACGTCCACCGACCGCTCCGTCACCGGGTAGTCGTCGCCGCGAACGGCGTCGATGATCTGCTGCCGGGTGAAGACGCGTCCGGGATGCCTCGCCAGCCAGGAAAGCACGCGGAACTCGGTGATGGTGAGATCGAGACGGCGCCCGGCGAGCGTCACCTCGTGGCGGACGGGATCGATGCTCAAGTCGTGGATGTGGACGGCCGCGCTGTCGTCGAGAGGTGCGGACCGCGAGCGGCGCCGAAGCACCGCCCGGATGCGTGCGAGGAGCACGCGCGGGCTGAAGGGCTTGGTGATGTAGTCGTCCGCCCCGAGTTCGATTCCGGCCACGACGTCGGCTTCGTCTCCCTTGGCGGTGAGCATCACGATGGAGATGTCGCGCGTCTGGGGATCGCTGCGCAGAGCGCGGCAGACATCCAGACCGTCGGCGCCGGGCAGCATGAGATCAAGGAGGATCAGATCGACCTGCCGGGAGCGCGCCGCCCGAAGGGCGGTCTCGCCCGTGGTGACGCAATCGACTTCGTACCCCTCGCGCCGGAGGTTGTAGGAGACGAGTTCGAGCAGATCCTCCTCGTCATCGACGACCAGGATGTGGCCCTTGGGCATGTGAAACTCCTGCGATCCGTTCGCAGAAGTCTAGCGACCCGGCATGAGCATCCGGTTAGAAGGAGGTGAAGATTCCGCGTTCCGGCCGGCCCGGCGCGCGACCTACTTGTCGCCGGCGACGGCCTCGGCAATGTTGAGGCAGTGGTCCTTGAGGCGGCGGTAACTGAGGAGCATCGTGAGGTACGAGGTGCTCACGACGGGATCGATCTTGGCGGCGGTCAGGTTCGTGAGGTGAATGCTCCGCAGATCCTTGATGCGACGGGTGATGGCGGCTCCAGCGGAGTGGGCGCGGGTCATGACCTCCGTGCGGTGATGCTCGAAAGCGTCAATCACGAGTTGAAGGTAGTCGGTTACGAGCAGGTGCAGGCTCTCGAGATCCTTGCGCTGGGTATCGGAGAGCTCCAGGCCGGCGTTGCGGATCTTGAGTTCGGCCTTGACGATCACGGCGATCGTGTCGCTGATGGACTCGAGTTCGTCGGCGACGCGCAGGTGCAGGCGGCTTTCCTCGATGATGCTGTGCGGAACGCTCCCGGAGAGGAGGTCGGAGAGGAAGTTGACGACTTCGTGCTCCATCGTATCGAGAACCTCTTCGCGGTGGAAGAGCTTCTCGATGCGCCGGTCGTCCTTCTCCGTGGTGAAGACGATGCGGGCCGCCCACGTCATCATCTTCATCGTCCCCGCAGCCATCTTGAGAATCTCGGCGTGCGACTGCTCGATGGCGATGACGGGCGTTTCAAGCATGCGCACGTCGAGCGAAGAGAGATGCGCGAGTTCCTTGGTTTCCTTCGCGGGAACGAGGCGTTCGAGCAGGCGACCGAAGACCGTCACGAAGGGCAGAAAGAGGATGGTGTTGATGATGTTGAAGCCCGAGTGGGTCGCGGCGATCGCCGCGGTCACCACCTGGGCGAACTCGTGCTCGTCTTCCAGGGCCGGCATTTCCAGGCCGAGGGGATAATGGCCGGTCTCGTAGGCGATGAACTGATCGATGCCGCGAATGTACAAGGAGAAGACGGCGGTGATCCACAGAACCCCGATCACGTTGAAGAGAACGTGGGCGTAGGCGGCGCGCTTGGCGTTGGTCGTGGTCCCGATCGAGGCGAGGACGGCGGTGATGGTGGTTCCGATGTTCTCGCCGAGGACCAGCGCCGCCGCCGTGGGGAAGGGAATGACGCCCGTCGAGGCCAGGCCGATCGTGATCGCCAGTGTGGCCGAGGAGGACTGCACGATGCACGTGAGCAGGCAGCCGACAAGGGCGCACTTGAGCACGCCGAAATAGGAGTCAGCCGCGAACCACGCGAAAGCGTTGATGAATTCGGGCAGGTCGCGCAGGGGCTTGAACCCGTCCTTCATGAGTTCGAGGCCGAAGAAGACCATGCCCAGGCCCATGACCGTCATCGCGGCGTAGCGCAGCCGCTCTCGCTTGGTGAAGAGGTAGCACAGGCCGCCGGCGCCGAGGATCGGCAGGCCGTACTTGCCGACGTGGAGCACGAGGATCCAGCCGGTGATCGTGGTGCCGATGTTGGCCCCCATGATGACGCCGATGGCCTGGTGGAGGGCCATGAGGCCGCTGTTCACGAAGCCGACCACAAGGACGGTGGTGATGGAACTGGACTGGAGAAAGCAGGTCACCATCACGCCCGTGCCGACGGCGAAGAAGCGATTGTCGGTGACGGCGCTGATGAGTCGCCGCAGGCTGCCGCCGGCGATGGCCTGCATGCCGTCCGAAAGGTACTTCATGCCGAGCAGGAAGAGTCCCAGGCCGCCGATGACCATCATCGCGAGGTTGCCCAGGACGGCGACCTCTCCCTCCGCGAGGGTCAGCGTGGCCGCCTCGGGGACAAGAGTCAGAGTGCTCAGCATCGGGTGAAGCGCCCCATGATCCCGATTGAGAGAGCGTGTCGAGAACCACGCCTGCACTCCGCCGAGGACGGCCCACCCGGCCGGCAGCGGTCTGCAATCGGTTCAGATTCTAACAGAGCGGGGCGTCAAGTCGCGGGTCGTGCGGCGAAGGCCGCCCCCAGTCGGCGCGATCCCGCCGCCGCAGCCTAGCATTGCTCGACGTGCGGAGAGCCGATCGGAGCGGCAGCATGCGACGAATCCTCGACTTCTGCGGTGGGCTGCTCTCGCTGGCGCTGCTGACGCGCCGAGGAGCACTCAACCCGCGCAATCGCTACTGGCAATGGCGGCGGGAAACGGCCTTCGGGTCCTTCGCGGTGCCGCGGCCGGAGCGTCGCCGGGCCATTCTGGATTACGGCCGGTGGGTTTTCCGCATGCAGCGTTTTCGGTGATGCAGGGACGATCGTCAGGATGCGGCGAGCGCCGCCACGCCGATCAGCGACGCCGTCCACGCCGTCCAGAGCGTCGCCCGTTCACTGCGGCTGAATGACCCGCGCGAGAGCCAGGTAAGCGCCGGGCTGCAGGCGATGCCCAGAGCGATCTGCCGGGGCCGGGTGGCGAGCCAGTGCCGTGCGGGTTCGATGCCGCGCAGCACTTTGTGCGTCACGAGGGAAGCAAGCAGCGCCACGGGCACGATGGCGCTGAGCAGCGCCGTGTTCTCCGTCACGAGGCGCCCCAGCAGCAATCCGCCCACCAGCAGACCCGCCGCCTGCACGAATCCCCTTTCAAACGACCCGGACTGACCGAGCGCATCGCGGACCCGGGCCGCGAACGAAGGCCCCCCCGGGCGATCGGTCGAATCGTGACTCTCGGACTCGAAAGACAGGGCGCGGGCCATCGCCGTGTCGATCGCGGCTGCGGTGGGTTGGGCGACGTACTCGTGCTGTTGCATGTCGGGTGCTCCCATCGGAATCTCGGGCGGGCGCGGAAGCGGCCTGCTCCCGGTTGTTCCGAATTGAGACCGCGGAATTTCGGCGCTGCAACGCCCTCGGCGGATTCAGGCGAAGACCTGGCGGGGTCCGGTCAACGCCGTCACGGGCTTCATCCGCCGGCGTCGGCCTCTGGCGGGGCGGCGAGAAGGGCTTCCACGATGGATTCGAGGCGATCGCCCGGGCCCGTGGCGTGAAGCCGCCCCTCCCGGTCAATCACAAAGACGGTGGGAATCGAGGTCACCCCCCAGGAAGATGAGAACTCGCTGTCCCATCCCCCGCCCTGGTAATACTGCGGCCAGGTGATCTCGTGCTCCTCGACGAATGTCTTGAGTCGCTTCAGCCCCCCCTGCTCTTCGGGCAGGTCGAGACTGACGCCGACGAATTCGACTCCGAGGGGTTTCCACTTCGCGTACAGATTCCTGAGTCGGGGCAAGGCCTCAACGCAGGGTGCACACCATGTCGCCCAGAAGTCGATGACGACGATGCGCCCCTGGAGCGAGGCGACAGAGATGTCGGCTTGCGTCAGCGCATCCTTGAACTCAAGAGAGAACGGCTTTCCGAGTTCATCATGGCGGCGCAGGCGGGTCCTGGCCAGATGTTCCAGCGGTGATCCGGAATGCTCCGCGACAATCCGCCGCAGAATCGCGACGGCGCGATCGGCATCCTCGAGGTAGTTCGAGGCGGCTTCGAAAAGCAGATACGGCCCCTCGGAATCCCCCGGACAGTGAGAAATGAAGTCATCAACCGCCTGAACGATCTTCGCATCATCGCGATCCGGCGGTTCGCTGAAGCGGCGCATCGCGCTCAAAGCCCGCCAGTACCAGGCGTAGCGGGCGATCGGATGGTCCGGAGAGGCGTCGAGCAGCGCCTGCGTCTCATCGAGTATCTCCGTCCACGCCTCCTTCCAGCGGAAGAGCGTCTCCCATCGCTCGGGGAGGTAGTCTGCCGCGGCCGGGTGATCCGGAGAGACACGGTGAAGTTCGCCGATGAGTTCGGCCCTGCGGAGGAGCACTTCGCGCTTCTGCTTGAAGTACTCCTCGCGATACTTCGTGTTCGGCGCGTCGAGATTGACGTTGTAAGCGGGAAGAACGGCGGCATGCAGTTCCGCGAGAATCTCCTCAGGGGATCGGTCCTGGCCGGCGGCCGTCGCGCTGAAAAACGCGGCCGCCAGGAGGAGTGCAACCCTGACAACGTGCCATCGGCGCCCCATGTCTGCTCCGACAAGCGCGGCAGGCGGTGCCGCGCACTGGCAATGATAGGTGCGCTGACGGCGGCCCGACCCCGCTTCCTACCACCCCTTCACACGCCACAGCGCGAGCGTGCAGCACGCATTGCCCAGACGATCGACGACCGGAACGCGGCGCAGATAGGGTGGCTGGAGATCGATGCCTCGCGCCCGGCAGCGCCCGCTCCACAACTCAAGATCATGCGCGGCCGTCGCGTCGTCGGAGGTGAAAAGAACCAGGAGCAGCGCGGCATGGCCGATCAGGTCTTCCCGGGCGAGTTTGACGACGTCGCTGCGAAGGGGTTGCTGAAGATCGGCGGCGTAGGATCGATTCGGCCCCTCCTCCGTAAACTGCGCGACCACCTTCACTTCGAGCCACAGTGCATCCTGCGGCCGCACCGCGTTCGGGAGCGCAAAGAGCGTCGCCGCCGATTCTTCTGCCTCGAGCGATCGACCGACGGGCGTGAGCACGAAATCACAGCGCTCGCCTTCGCTGCGCCGGCGTTTCCCCCGCGCTGCGGGATAGCGCTGCTCGCGCTGCACGCCGTACCCCTCCGCCTCAAGAATGGCGGCAAGTTCAGCGTGCCAGCGGAGTTCCGTCAGGCTGTCCAGGCCGCGAACCGACTGGGCGAGTCGGTCCGCTTCGCTCAGGCGCCTGATGCCGCGAGCCATCGCGTCCGCGAGGTCGGGCAGGGACCAGTCGATCGGGGCGACTTGCTCTTCCATGAGGGCAACGATACGTCTCAAGCGCGGCGGCAAATGACCGCAGCGCGGACGGAGGCCCGATGCAGGTCTTCCAGGAACCGGCGGCACATCGGCACGAAACCGGCCCTCATCACCCCGAGCGGCCGGCGCGGCTCGATGCCGTCGCCGACGCCCTCGCGAGCCTCGGACTTTCCGTGCAGCCGCTCGCGGGCACGCGATGGTCCGATCCTCAGGAGACGATCGGGTTCATTTCGACGCTGCACGAAGTCCGCTACATCGAGCGGTTCCGGCGCTCCTGTCGCGAGGGGCGGTCCTACCTCGACGTGGTCGATTGCGCCATCTGCGCCGCGTCGTTTGAGGCGGCGGTGGCGGCGGCGGGCTGCGCGCTGGCGGCCGCGGACGCGGTCATGGTCGGGGGAGGATCGACGGCGCTCTCCGCCATGCGGCCGCCGGGGCACCACGCCGAAGCGGATCGCGCCATGGGATTCTGCTTCTTCAACAACGCCGCCCTGGCCGCCCAGCGGCTTCTCGCCGCCCACGCGCTGGCCCGGGTGGCGATCGTCGATTTCGACGTGCATCACGGCAACGGCACGCAGCACCTCTTCGAGAGCCGCGGCGACGTGCTCTACATCTCCACTCACCAGCATCCTGCGACTCTCTATCCCGGAACCGGATACGAGTGGGAGCGCGGCCGGCGCGGCACGCCCGGCGAGAACCTGACCCTCAACATCCCCCTGTCTCCGGGAAGCGGCCACGCCGAGGCGATTGAGGCGATCGATCGGCTCGTCCTGCCGGCGCTCGCGGCGTACGGCCCGCAGGCCATTCTCGTCTCCGCCGGATTCGACGCCGATGCGCGCGATCCGCTCGCCGCTCTGCGCTGGACCCCGGCGACCTACGGAAGCATCGCCCGGCGCCTCGCCGACGCGGCGGCAGAACTCGCCGGCGGCCGGATCGTTACCGTGCTCGAAGGGGGATACGATACCCACGCTCTGCGCGAAGGTCTGACAACGTATCTCGACGCGATCCGGACACGATTGAACGAGTGACGCAGTTTCTTCTTTGAACTACCTCATCGATCCAACTCTGCAGCGACTGGTCGTCAACGGTTTCGCCTTTCCGCTCGGTTGGAGGCCCAGCGACGGCAAGCGGCCGTTCGAAGGGTTCACCATTTCGCGCCTCGAGTCGGATCTCGAACTGCCCGACACCCACCAGTTTCAGATCGCGGTCTCGCACGAGAGGCTGCGGCCGCTGCTCGAGCGGCTCTTCGGCCTCCTCCCCGAGCGCCTCTACCCCATCCTCGAGATCATCTCGACGGACGCGTACCGCCAGGTGGACACCCTCATGAGCCCCGAGCCGATCAGTCGCGAGGAGTTCCTGGCCACGTGGGTAGAGGTCGAGCCACTTCTTCTGGACGATTGCGCGCTGGCCGCGGGCGCCATGAGCGAGGAGCCCTACATCGAGGTCTTCCTCGAAGCGAACAAGTTCATCATCGTCAACATCGCCAGCGCCCAGAGCCGGCTGCTGGAGGCGGAACTCGAAGCCGCCGGCCTGCACGAAGTTCCCAGCCACTGGATTGATGATGACGACTGCATGGACGAGTTCGCCAGCGTCCTCATGGAGAAACCCGGGCTGATGACCCTTGACGACGTCATCGTGCACCTCCATCGCCAGTGGCGCCTGGAACTGAACGTCGATCCCGAAGGCAACCCCGACGAGTCAGGGCGCGACCTCGGCGTGACGCTCTGGCACATCGTCGTGCTCGCCGTCCGCCGCGATCAACCCAACTCGGCCGAACGCGCCCGCATCGAGTTGTGGCTCTCCGCCGACTCGCTGGGACAGGTCGAGGAACTCGTCGCAAACGTCTTCGATGAGATCAAGGAGTGGGACATCGACACGATGGTGAGCCAGGACCGCGTCGCGTTCGACGATCGCCCCCGCGAACTCAACGACCTCAAGCAGGGGTCGGAAGAGACGGGCGTCTGGGCGATCTCCATTCAACCGCTGGAATCACAGAGTCACTGAAGGGCGAGCCGCTCGGCCGCGGCTGAGACGGTGACCTCCATCGGCCGGCGCGCCGCGTCGCGCCCCTCGGTCGCCAGGCGGCGCGCCCGCTGCTGCGACCAGTCCGTCACGAGGCGGTCCGGAGCCTCGGGGCCGTCGTGCAGGCGCAGGAGGTTGTAGGAGTTGTCTCGCTGGGCCGGCAGGAAGCCCGCGTTGCGGATCAGCCGGCAGATGAGCGCCTCCGTGAGGCAGTAGGTCGTCCCGGCCGCGGAGACGACATTCTCCTCCATCATCACGCTCCCCATGTCGCTGGCGCCGAAGTGCAGCGCCACCTGCCCGATGTGCGGGCCCATCGTCACCCAACTCGCCCCGATCGAATAAACGTTGTCGAGGTAGAGGCGGCTGAGCGCCTGAGTGCGCAGGTAGTCCGTCGCGCCGGCCATGCGGACGAGTTTGCCGAAGCGCTCACTCTCGCCTCCCTCGGCGACGACGTCGCCGGGGAAGAGTTCGCCGCCGGCGCCGTCCCATTCGGGCAGCCGACCTAGAGGCGTGTTCTCGCGCTGGAAGGGCCAGGAGATGAAGGCCTTGTAGCGCCCGCCGCCGTCGCGCGCAAAGTCGTTGATGGAGCGGTCCTGCCACTGCCGCACCAGGTCCATGTGGTGAATGCGGTCGGCGACTCCCTCAATGTGCCCGAACATCATCGTCGCCGAGGTGTTCATGCCCAGGCGGTGCGCCACGCGCATCACCGTCAGCCACTCTTCGGCCGTCGCCTTGCCCAGCCCGATGCGCCTGCGGACGGGCTGGGCGAAGATCTCCCCCCCGCCGCCCGGCAGCGAGTCCAGTCCGGCCTTGATGAGACGCTCGAAGACGAACCTCAGTTTGGCCTCGAGGGTTTCCCCCGGCGGGTCAAAGAAGCGCACGAACTCAATGAACTCCGGCGGGCTGAAGGCGTGGATGTGGATGCGCGGAAACGCGGCCTTGATCCCCGAGAGGAGATCCTCGTAGTACGAAAGCGGCAGGTGCGGATTCATCCCCCCCTGCATGAGAATCTGCGTGCCCCCGATCGCGACGAGTTCCGCGATCTTCCCCTTGATCTCCTCGAGGGAGAGCGTATACGCGTCGTCTTCATCCCCGTCGCGGCGGAAGGCGCAGAACGTGCATCGGGCGGTGCAGACGTTCGTGTAGTTGATGTTGCGGTCGATGACGTAGGTGCGCACCCGGCCGCCGTGCAGCGACCGGCAGCGTTCATCCGCCCACCGGCCGAGCGTAAAGAGCGGAACGGTGTGGAACATCCGCAGCGCAGTTTCGGGATCGAGCCTGGCTTCGCCGGCGAGCAGCGCGGCCAGCCAGCCGGGGTCAAAGCCGCAGGCGTCGCGCGTCAGGTCGTGTCCGGTTGCGGCGGGATGGAACATGCTCCGGCCCTGTCGATGTGGTCCACGTCGGCCAGGAATCGCCGCTCATCGCGGCCCGGCCATGAGGATATGCCCCGGTCGCACCGGGCGCGGGCGCGAGGTCCGAAAACGCGGCATCGCCCCGATGGCGCCGCCTTGCGCCGATTATTCCCCCCCGCGGCTCCTCCTGACCCTCAATTGGGGCCGCCGCCTTCAATCGCTCCACCCGATGACCGATAGACCCTGCAAACGCCGGGAGGGCGCCAAGGACCAGGCGCCGCCTCCGAGTGTTCATCCGCTGCTGCCTCATGCCCCCACGGGAAGAACCTGATGGAAGGTCGGCCCCACATCCCAGTGCCGCACGTCTCGCCGGCCCTGCGGCACATCCGCCTGAGTGTTACGGTCAGCGCCTGGATCGTCGGGCTCTCGCTCTTCGTCCAGGTGCTGACGTGGGCGCTGGTGAACTACACGGACATGCGCATGGCGCGCGTCGAGCCGGCGGTGAAGGAGTACCAGCCCACCGTCGTTCGCAAGACGCCGACAAAGCGAGCCGAGGTGCGATCGCTCACGGGCTATGAGCCTCGCCACGAGGAAGAGCCGCCGGACCAGGCCGCTCCCATCCCCGCCAACGCCCAACCGGCCCCCGATCCGAACCAGGCCACCAGCCGCTACGACGTGTGGTTCCGGTCTCAGCACCAGGTCGCTCTGGTGACGGGCATTGCCGGGTGTCTGGCGCTGGTCGTGCACCTGGCCGTCGGAACCGTCGTTGCAGCCGGTGCGAGCATCTACGGCATGCGGCGCGTGGTCTCGGCGCAGGCGTGGTCGATGGCGCTGCTGGCGCTCTGTCTGCCGTGGGATCGCCTCGCCGTCGAGTTTCCCTTCGGGGGCGTGTTCACGACCTATCAGCACATGACGGCGGCCAGCGATGCGTACGCCGCCGCCTCGCCGAACGCCATGCCCGGACTGCTTTTCTATGGGCGCTTCTTCCTGCTGCCCGCGGCGGGGATTGCGGCAACGGCGCTCGTCGGACTGCGCTTCGCTTCGGGCATCGAGACGGGCATCGTCGCCACCGGTCCGACGCCCGAGGAACTCGCCATTGATGCCGAGGCGAGCAACCGCAAAGCCGGAAGCCTGCTGGGCGCGGGACGCATCGGCGGGGCGCTGGAGAACACGCTCAAGACCGCGGCCGCCGCCGCGATGAAGCCCGATCCCTTCGTCGCCGCGGCGCCTCGAGCCGTGGCGCTCGACGAGCCGCCCTCGCGCCGGCCGATCTGAAGGCTCAGGCCGCGGCAAGCCGGCTGACCGCCTGCCATCGCCGGCAGGGGCCGCAGCCGCCGCAAGGCGAGGTTCCCTGGCCTTCGCACCACCACGACAGCGACAGCCCCACCCCGCTCGCGCCGATCAGGTCCATGATCTGTTCGTCAGTGCAGTCGAGCAGCGGCGTGCGGATCTCCGGCCCGACCGCCCGCCAGGCCGTGTCCAGCCGTGCGATGTGGCTGATGCAGGCGACGATTTCCTGAACCTCCGCAATGCGATCGAGATCCCGCCCTCCCTGGCACGGCCAGATGATGCGGCCGCATCTCCACTGCGACGAGGCCAGGAGCGCATCGAGAAGCAGCCGCCCCTCGCCGATGGCGCGCGGCCCGGAAGGCGGCGGGGTCCTCCCCGCATCGAGACCGGGTCCGACGAGATGATCGACGCCGAAGTGTGCGGCCTGGCGCTGCACCACGCCGAGTGCGGGCGGCGCAAGGGATGGTGCGGCCCAGAGAACCGTCTGGTCCGGCCGGTCCTGGAGCGTCAGGGCCGCCAGCGCGGCCGGCGAGCCGTCGGTGATGAGCAGGCGCCGCGGAGTCAGCATGATGCTCTGCTATCGGCACCGGGCCTTGCAGGTCTTGCGTTTCGGGTGTCCGCCAGTGTGGAAGTCGGCCTCGCGTAGGGCAAGGATCGACCTTCACTCACCGCCCCTTCCAAGAGAATCGATCGATGAAGTACCCCCGGGAACGCCAGGCCGCCGTCGAGGCCGTCCTCAGCGCCTGCCGCCTCTGCCGCACGGTGCAATCCACGCTCATCTCCGCCGAGTCGATCGCCAAGAAGGACAAGTCGCCGGTCACCGTGGCCGACTTCGGCGCCCAGGCCGTCGTCGTCAACCACCTGCGCCGGCACTTCCCCGACGATCCGATGGTCGGCGAGGAGGATGCCAACGCCCTCCGAAGTGCCGAAGGCGCTGACCTGCGCGCCAAGGTTGTCGCCAGCGTGCAGAGAATCGCGCCCACCATGAATGAAGCGGCGATTCTCGACGCCATCGATCGCGGCACGTACGAAGGCGGCCCGACCGGCCGCCACTGGACCCTCGACCCCATCGACGGCACCAAGGGCTTCCTCCGCAACGAGCAGTACGCCGTCGCGCTCGCGCTGATC
>JBDIVQ010000039.1:0-28937 GCA_039794345.1 Phycisphaerae bacterium
TCTGCCCCCCCTCGGTGAGCCACAGGCCGGGGATCATGGCGCCGAAGTACGGCCCCCACACGCCGTCGATGAATCGCGGCTCGCGCGAGACGGCCATGTGGCACGATGACGTGCCGCCGATGAGCGCGAGCCGATGCTCCATGTCCTGCGAAGTCGGTGCAACTCCATCGACCGCTGCCCCGAGCAGGCCGATCCCGCCTGCGTGGGCGTCGATGATCGAGACGCCCACAGCCGTGCCGCGGCGCAAACCGAGGTCGCGCGCGGCCGCTTCGGTCAACCTGTTGGCCAGCCGCTCGCCCGGCGGACGGATGCGCGTGCCGATGCGGAGGAAGCCCTCCTGCGCCACATCGCCCAGCCCGATCGACTTCCAGTATGCTTCATCCCAGCGCCCGATCGAGTCGCGCGAGGCGCCCGTCTCGTGCCCGAGATACGTCCACTTGCACACCGTCGAGCAGAGCGAGCGCGAGTCATCACCGGTCGCGCGATACGTCAGGAAGTCCGGCAGGTCGAAGAAGCGGCGAGCGCGCTTCCACGCCTGCGGCAGGTTCTCCCTGAGCCAGAGGAGTTTGGGCGACTGCATCTCCGGCGAGATGCGCCCGCCGACGTAGCGGAGCACCTCGTGCCCGCCGGCGTTGATGCGGTCGGCCTGCTCAATGGCGCGGTGATCCATCCACACGATGATGTTCTGCTCATCGCGCCCCGTCGGGCTGACGGTGACCGGCGCATCGCGCTCATCGAGCGCGACGAGAGAGCAGGTCGCATCAAAGCCGATGCCGGCGATGCGCTCGGACGCAGCGCCGGCGATCTTCATTGCTTCGCGCACCGCCGCGCCGCACGCGAGCCAGATGTCTTCAGAGGACTGCTCGACGAAGTCCGCCTGCGGCTTCCACATCCTGATCGGGTGCGCGGCGCAGCCGAGCATGGCTCCGCCGCGGTCGAAGACACCGGCCCGGGCGCTTCCCGTGCCCACATCCACGCCGATGAACAGGTCCTGCGCAGCGCTCACCGCGGCTTGACTCCGCGCATGAGCCTGACCCTGAAGCCGAGGCTGCGGCTCAGGGCGATCATCTCTTCAAGGATGTCGCCATACGCGACGGCGACGTGATTGGACATGTAGTGCGCCATGATGGTGTCCTGCCTCACACCGAGGTCCGCGGCCATGAAGGGCCACTGCCGCGTCGTGCCCTTCCACCATGCATCGCGCTTTTCAGGCGGCAGGGCGACGACCTCGCCGGCGCCGAGGTCCATCCACAGTTCCCCGCCGCGGATGTACGATCGCGCCCACGTCATCTTCCCCGGCAGACTCTCGCCCGCAAAGGTGCCGCCGGGGACGGGGAAATACCCGGCCGGCTGGCGGTACGAATGCACGCCGCGCAGTGTCTCAGGATCGTGATTGAACGCGTACGCCCCGCACGAACCCGAGTTGAGCAGCACCCAGATGAATCGCCCTTCGTGCTCGCCCCCCCAGCGCACGTCGTGGAACATCACCGCCTGGTGCAGCCCCCTGGCCTTGAGCAGGCGCTTCATCATCTCCATCGGCACGAGGTTGCCCTGGTCCGCCTCCGTCGAGCAGACGATCGTGTCGCCATTGCTCTCCGGCCGGCACGTCGAATTGAAAAGCCCCTCGGCGAAGTCCGAGGGCGGGCGCAGATTGATCAACCCGAGTTGATACTGCCAGCCGAGGCAGTCGCACTTGAACTCATCCATCAGATCGAGCACGGCAAGGTAATCGCGCAACTGCTCGCGCGTGGCATTGCGGTCAAAGTCTTTCGCGTCCGCTTCGCCGTAGTGGAACGTCACGCCTTTGGCGTTGACAAACGCCAGCGCCTCGTCGATGCGCGAGTCGCTGATCGACCGGCCGCGGTCGATGATCCACGCCTGATCGACCTTGTGCTCGGCGAAGCCGATGGGGTTGAGCAGTCGCGGGCCGAAGTAGCCGTTGATCATCCCCATCGAGGTGTCGCCGAGCATGAGGGCGAGGATGCGCCGGCGACGGATGCCCTGCGCGACTTCGTCCGCGCGGCTCTGCGCGGCCGACGAGACCGCGCCCGCGTCGGCGAGTTCATCGGTCGGATACTCGATGCGGCCTGTCGTCACCCACTCTTCCAGCCGGCCCATGAACGTCTCGTCGGCGCACCAGTCGTCGGCGCTCGTCCACACCCGCGAGAAGGCGCGGCCGACGCTTTCGAGACAGGCGCCGGTGTTGAGCAGGCCGACGAGCCCGGGCCAGGTGCCCGAGAAGTTGCTCGCCAGAAGAAGCGGGTTGTCCTTGCCGACCACGCCGTCAGTCGTGTGCGGGCCGTAGAACCAGTGGGCGCAGACGCCGATCATCGGGTCGTCGATGGGGCCGAGTTTCTCGATCGCTTCGTGGGGCCGGGTGAGAAAGCCCTCGACGCGGTAACTGGAGCGGCCAAGGCGCTTGAGCGCCGCTTCGAGTTGCACCGTCGCCTGCTCGACGTTGGGGCGGGCGAGTTCGTTGGGTTTGCTTCGATAGTCCCCGGGCCAGAAGATGGCGATGCGCTGGGTCATGGGTTGATGCTCCGCGCTGACTCGTCCGCACTCTTGATCGGAAAGATCGGCCGATCATCAGGAAGGAGGGACTACCCTTCACACCGACAACCCAAGCAGTCAAGCGTCAAATCTCGCGATCTCAGTAGTGATCTCGCCGTATGATCGGCCGGAGATCTTCGCGAGACTCTTTACACTAGCAATGTCGACGTGCTTGGGGTCACGCTTGTCGACGTTGAGTACGAGCAGTTTTCCATCAGGTGACTTGTACCTTTCATGATCCCCCTTGCCATTTCCATCGGACTGAAAACCCTTGGACTCGATGAATCGAACAAACTGGCGCAGGAGGGGGGTCGGCCCCTCGACGCGCATGGCGCGAGGGGTGATGGTGATGCGGTCACCATCCTGAAGCACATACTTGGGCCCAACGACCTTCGATTCACTCTTTCGGCTCACCATGGGTTTACGCTCCTCTTCGCGGGGAATGGACTTGGATGGCGCGAATTGTTGGACGGACACGCTTCAAGCATCTGGCTTGGCCGTTCCGCCATCTACAGGTGGGTTCCGAGTCCTGGAGCGGGCCTCATGGCCGTTCGGCCCACCTCGCCCGATCTTCGCTCACAAGTTGATACGCATGCCACGCAAACGCGAAGTCAACCGGTAAACCGAACAAGAACAACGCAAGCGACGACGCGCTGGACTCCTCAGGGTTGCCGAGTCCCGCTGCGAGGAACAGCATCGACACCGCAATGGTAGGTATGAGGATGGCGAGTCCCCAACTGCGACCAGCGTAGATGTACCCCGCTCCCCAAAAGAAGAAGTTGAGTATCGCAGCCGTCGACGGCGATCTGTCTGGTCTGGATGTCAGCGCTGGCGGCACCTCTATGGGCGAATCGGCAACCATGCTCTGGCCCGGCTCCTCTGGGACGCACTCTCGCCTATTCGTCCTGGAGAACCCCAGAACTTCATACCCGAATTGTCCTAGGAGCACAGCTGCGTGTTCTTCAGAAGTAGCACGCTGCTCAACTTCGAACCTCCGCTTCCCGTGGCCACGTTTCAGGACAACTGCTTTGAACACGAAGAGGTCAGGCTCCAGACCTGCGGGAGACCGAAGATCTCTCTGCATTGGTGTCGCATCGCCAGGAACGGTGTTGACGTTGCCGCAACTCGGGCACTCAAGTACGTCTCCCGCCATCGAAGACGGGCAATCAATCTGCTCGCGACACTTGGCGCATCGAAAGCAAATCATGGGCACCTCCGAGGGTAGGGGCAATTACACCACTGCACTGAACCAGCGTCACGGGACTCCGGCATGACGCCACCGTACAAGACGCTACCAGCAGGAACTTGTTCGGTCAACTCACGACAACCCATCTGAGCCTGTCACGCACCCGGGTTCGGCGGCTCACGCGCACGCGCATCTCGTCGTGAGGCACGTCGCCGAGTCGGAGAGGTAGAGGTCGGAGCGGCTGCGCCATTCGTGCTCGATGCCGCGCATCAGCAGGGCGCAGTCGAGTTCGATCGAGCCGGGCGGGAATCGCTTGTCATCGTTGAAGAAGCAGGACTGCGCTTCGTCGATGGCCAGAGGTGTGACGGACCAGTTGAGCGAGTGAAGTTCCATGCCGTGGTAACGGCCTTCCGTGCCCGTGGCGGAGTAGCCGGTCGCGCCGAGGGAGAAGAAGCCGGCGGCGTCGTCGAGCGAGGGGAAGATGCTCGTCGCGGGCAGCGCGTCGGCGACGCGGCCCGCGAAGGCCATCTCCGTTCCGCCGTCCGCCCTGATGATGCGGATCGAGACGGCCGTCTCAGACTCGCGCACCTCGAAGCGGCTGCGCTGAAAGAGGCCGGGAAAGATGCGCCCGCCGAAGGTCCGGTTGAACCAGGCGCTGGTGTCGCGCGGGGGGAAAAAGACGCCTTCCCAGTGCTCGCCATTCTGCTCCCACTGCACGGCGATGCGGTGCGCGGCGCTCTCCGATGAGAGGCCGAGCCACGCCGGCACGAAGCGCGGCCGCAACTGCCTGAAGCGGACCATGCACACCCCGCCCACGCCGCGGCTTTCATACAACTTGGGCTCAAATGGAGGAGGCAGCACGCGCTGAAGGACGGATCAATCCGGTAGTTGAGCAGCACCCGCCGATCGATGAGGCCGTGGATGGCGTCGAGGAACATGGCGGTGCCTCCCCGGACGATCGTAGTCGGCACGGCGGGCATGGCCCGGGACGCGGGTCAACACAGGCGCGGCGAGGAAGACCCGCATCCGGTTGAGGTTGTCCTCCTATAATCCTGTTTGCCCACCCCCGCCGGACCGCCGATACTTGAACGACCGATGACCATTCCGGAACGCCAGATTCGCCCCCTTCCGACGACGCTCGCCGCCCTGGCGGCGCTGGTGGCGATTATGGCGGCCTCATCCGCCCTCGCCGAAAGCCCCGGGTTGGACCGGCATCGCGTGTGGGTCGTCCGCACGCTCGACGGTCAGGAGGGAGAGAGCCGGGCCGCTCGGCATCTGACCGACTGCCTCGCGCGGGCGGCGCGCGACCTGCTCGGCGCTCCCACACACCTGGTCGCAAGCGCGGGAGGCGCAACCTCCTGGGCGCCGCCGGAGGACCGGCGACCGGCGGCGGCGATGGAGTGGCTCGGAGTCCGCCCGGCCCGCCGGGTCGGCCTTCTCGATCTGGCTCTGCCTCCCCCGCGGGCGTGACGATCCGCCGCAGGGCCTGCCGGGCGCCGGTTGTCGTGAAGCGCGCCCCGCCCTGCCCGTCGTTCTCACGTCCTTTTGCGTCGCACCGCCAACTTGAGTAAGGATTCCGTCCATGCCAGGCGTTCCTGTTTTCGGCCCGCTCATGGCCAGGATTTTCGGCACCCGCAATGAGCGATTCGTCCGCCGCTACCTTCAGCGCGTCGAGCAGATCAACGCGCTCGAACCCGAGATCCGTCAACTCACCGATGCCCAGATCCGCGCCCGGACCGACGAGTTCCGCCGCCGCTTCGCCGAGGGCGAGACGGAGGCGGCGCTGCTCGTCGAGTCCTTCGCCGTCGCCCGCGAAGTGATGGATCGGGCGGTGGGCATCCGCAACATCTTCGATCCCAACCTCAAGTTCGATCCGAGCGTCCTCAATGAGCGGGCGCGGAAGTTGTACCGGGATGTGAAGGCGACGATGGACGAGACGCCCGACGCCGAGCCGACGGGCGATCTCATCGGCAACGTCGAGCCGGTGCCGGCGTGGAAGCGGCTGGCGATCCCCAATGAGATCTACGAGGCGGTGCGCGAGGCGTTTCCGCAGAGCAGGCCTCCCTTCCGCGCCCGGCCGTTCGACGTGCAGCTCGTCGGCGGCATGGTGCTCGCCGAGCACCGCTACGACCGCCTGCGGTCGGCGGCGCGGGCCAAGGACGTCTACTTCGGCAACATCGCCGAGATGAAGACGGGCGAAGGCAAGACGATCGTCGCCCCGCTCGCGTGCTACCTCCACGCCATCGCCCGGCGGCAGATTCACGTCGTCACGGTGAACACCTATCTCGTGCGCCGCGACCGCTACTGGACATTCCCGTTCTTCCACCACCTCGGGCTGACCGTCGGGTACATCGCGCCGTACCACGAGTTGCCCGAGCACTTCAAGAAGACGGCGTACCAGTGCGACGTGGTCTACGGCACGACGAGCGAGTTCGGCTTTGACTACCTGCGCGACAACATGAAACTGCGCGTCGAGGATCAGGTCCAGAAGCGGCGCGTCTTCGCCATCGTGGACGAGGTGGACTCGACGCTCATCGACGAGGCCCGCACGCCGCTGATCATCTCCGGCCCTGCGCACGAGGACTCGCCGCGCTACCACCTCGCCGACAAACTCGCCGCCCACCTCGTGGAGAAGCAGAAGCCCTGGCAGGAGGCGGACCGCAAGGTCGAGGAGTGCCGCAACCGCATCAAGGGCCTCGAGGGCGACATCCGCAATACGCGCGACAAGTCGAAGATACCCGAGATGAGGGCGCAGATCGAGCACCTCAAGAAGGAACTGCCCCGCCTCGAGCAGTTGCGCGACGTTAACCGCAAGTACTACGAGGTCGAGATGGACAAGAAGAGCGTCCACCTCGAGCACGAGGGGGTGACCGAGGCGCAGCGCGTCGCGGACATCGGCTCGTTCTACGTCGGCGACAACATCGACATGCCCCACCTCCTCGAGCAGGCGCTGCGGGCGCGCGTCGTGTACGAGCGGGACAAGGACTACGTCGTCAAAGACGGGCAGGTCGTCATCGTGGACCAGTTCACCGGCCGCCTCATGATCGGCCGCCAGTGGTCGGACGGGCTGCACCAGGCCGTCGAAGCCAAGGAGCGCGTCGAGATCAAGCCCGAGACGCAGACGATGGCGACGATCACCATCCAGAACTTCTACAAGTTATACGAGCGCCTCGCGGGCATGACGGGCACGGCCGACACCGAAGCCCAGGAGTTTCACGACATCTACAACATGGACGTCGTGGTCATTCCGACCAACGTCCCCGTCGTCCGCCGCGACTACAACGACCGCATCTACCTGACGGGCAAGGACAAGTGGGACGCGATCGTGGAGGAGATCAAGATCTTCCACGACCTCGGCCGGCCGGTGCTCGTGGGCACGACGAGCGTCGAGAAGAGCGAGATGCTCAGCCAGCGGCTGAGCAAGAAGTACAACATTCAGCACGAGGTGCTCAACGCCAAGCAGCACGAGCGCGAGGCGCACATGATCGAGAACGCCGGCGCCCTCGGCGCCGTCATGATCGCCACGAACATGGCCGGCCGCGGCACCGACATCAAACTCCAGAAGATCGACCGCCAGGCGCTGCTCGACCACTGGAAGCGGCGGCAGATCTGCCCGCGCCAGGTCGAGGCCTCGATGAGCGACGAGGAGATCATCGGCCGCATCCACCGCTTCCTCGCCGAACGGCACCTCGGCCTCAAGAAGAACGAGATCGAGCCGCTGAGCGACGCCGAGATCATCCGCCGGTTGCTCCTGCACTGGGCTGCCGAGCACTCGATGTACGACGAGAAGCGTCTGGCGAAGATGAGCGATGACGAGATCCGCACGGCGCTGGACGAGAACGGCAACTTCCTCCTCCACCGCCTCGCCGTCTGGGACACGACCGAAGGGGTGGGCGGGCTGCACGTCATCGGCACCGAGCGGCACGAGTCGCGCCGCATCGACAACCAGTTGCGCGGCCGGTCGGGCCGCCAGGGCGACAAGGGTTCGAGCCGCTTCTTCATCAGCCTCGAAGACGACCTGATGAAGATGTTCGCCGGCGACACGACACAGCGCGTCCTCTCGCGCCTGGGCATGAAGGAGGGCGATGCGATCGAAGCCCCCATGCTCACCAAGGCCGTCGAACGCGCCCAGCGCAAGGTCGAGGAGCGCAACTTCGAGATCCGCAAGAACATCCTCGAATACGACGAGGTGATGGACCACCAGCGCCACGACTTCTATTCGCGGCGCCAGCGCGTCCTCGAGGGGCGCGGCCTGCGGACCGTCGTCCTCGAGTACCTCGGCGAAGCCATCGACGACGCCTGCGACCGCTTCCTCTCTCCCGAGTACGTCCCCATGTGCGTCGCCGAGTGGGCCCAGAACACCCTCGACATCTCCATGCCCCCCGACCGCCTCCTCAACCTCGACCGCGAGGAGATGCTCGAGCGCCTCACCCGCGAAGCGCTCGACGAGGCGAGGAACCAGATCGGCGTGAGCATCGGAGAGTTCAAGAACGACGACGGCGATCCCGAGGAGTGGGACCTCAAGGGGCTCGTCAACTGGGCGAAGAAGCGCTACGAGGTCGATCTGACCATCGACGAGGTGCGCGAGATGTCGCAGCGTGACATCGCCGAGCGCCTCGCCGAAGCCGCCCGCGCGCAGATCGAGGCGGCGGATTTCTCCGAGATCGAGAAGTACCTGGTGCCGGACTACGCCCGGAAGATGCTCGCCGACTGGGCCGCGAGCCGCTTCGCCATCGAACTCAAGGCCGAGGAACTCTCCGGCGAGAGCATCAGCGCCGCCAGCAACCTCATCTTCCGCAGAGTCGAGCAGGCCTACGCGCAGCGGGAACTGCGCTACCCCGTCGATTACGCGGTGGACATGACCATGGCGATCATGACGCAGGATCCGCGCGGCGCGCTGGCCAACCTCGCCGCCTATGCCCGCGTCCGTTTCGGCCTCGACTTCGATGAGAAGCGCCTCCTCGCCATGACCCCGCGCGAGTACCACGCCGAGATGCTCGAGGCCAGCCGCAGGTGGATGGAGCGCGGCCGCGCGGAGGCGATCGAAGAGGCGCTGCGAGTCGGCGCCGACGACGACGCCCTCGACGCCCACCTGCGCGAACGCCACCGCATGACGCTCGCCGACGACGAGCGCGGCCTTTCCGGCGACGCGCGGCGGGCCATGATCGAAGCCAAGTTCGAGACCTTCAGCCGCGCCGAACTCATGCAGTTCGAGCGCTACGTCCTCCTCCAGGTGCTCGACACGGCCTGGAAGGACCACCTCTACTCCATGGACCAGTTGCGCAACGCCATCGGATTCCGCAGTTTCGCGCAGCAGGACCCGCGCGTCGAGTACCGGCGCGAGGGTCGGCGGCTCTACGAACAGATGACCCAGGGCATCCGCGAGCGCATTGCCGACGTGATCCTCAAGGGCAAACTCATGCCGCAACTCGGCGCTCCGCCGCGCGGCCCGGCGCCGGCGCGGCGTTGAGGCCCGCGCGCCGATCGCCTCGCCCGTCGCCTCCCGGAGCCGCGCCGCATGCTCGAACTCGCCGCCTACCTTCACCGACTCGATCCCTTCGCCTGGCGCATCTCCGGCAACTTCGGGATCCGCTGGTACGGGCTCGCGTACGCGGCGGGTTTCGTGTGCCTCTATCTCCTGGCGAGGCAACTGGCCCGGCGCCGCCGCATCATCATGAACGAGCAGCAGGTCGGCGACTTCGTGATGTACGCGATCGCCGGCACGCTGCTCGGCGGCCGTCTCGGCTGGGTGCTCTTCTACAACCCATCTGCGCTCTGGACCTTCACCGCCGCCGCCCCCTGGTGGGAGGTGCTCGCCATCAACCGCGGGGGCATGGCGAGCCACGGCGGGATGATCGGCATCGTCATCGCCATGTCGCTCTTTGCGCGGCGGCACCGGATCGATCCCTTCGGGGTGCTCGACGTCGCGGCGCTGCTGGCGCCTTTCGGCCTCTTCTTCGGCCGCGTGGCGAACTTCGTCAACGGCGAGTTGCGCGGCCAGCCCTGCGACCCCGCCTTTCCCCTTGCCGTGAAGTTCCCGCAGGAGATCGTCGAGGACTGGGGCGTGGCGCAGTGGCGCGAAGCGCCGCAACTCGCCCGCCACTTCAACCTCCCCGCGCTGCGCTGGGAGGATCTGCTCACGCGCGCCGAAGAAGGCTCGCGCGAGGCGCTCGCCCAACTCGCGCAGTTCGGCCGCGACCTGCTTGCCGGCGTGCAGGCGGGCAACGAAGAAGTCATCCGGCTCGTCGAGCCGCTGCTCATCGCGCGGCATCCATCGCAACTCTACCAGGCCCTCGCCGAAGGAATCGTCCTCGGCTCCATCCTCGCGTTCATCTTCTTCGTGCTGCGCCCGGCCCGGCAGGGCGTGGTCGGCGCGTCCTTCCTCATCGTCTACGGCGTGCTGCGCATCATCACGGAAATCTGGCGACTGCCTGACGAAGGCATCGAGCGCGTCCTGGGCCTGAGCCGCGGCCAGTGGCTCAGCGTGGCAATGGTCCTTGCGGGAGGCATCGTGCTGTGGTACGTTCGGCATCGGCCGACCGGTGCCCGCGAACCAGCGGCGAAGCCCGATTGATCAATCCCTACGATTGCCCCATGCGATGCGCCGACCGCCTTCATGCGCTTCTTGTCATCCTCGCGATCATCGCCGCGGTGGTGAGCGGTTGCCGGCGCAGTTCGCCGCCTCCGTCCGCACCGACTCCGCCTCCGGGCATGGTCTACATCCCCGGCGGCAAGACGCGCATCGGCTCAACTGACGGCCTGCCGCAGGAGCAGCCCGTCTTCACCGCGACGGTCAGGCCCTTCTTCCTCGACATTCACCCTGTCACCGTCGCGCAATACCGCGCCTTCGTCGAAGCGACGGGGCACGTCACGCAGGCGGAAACGTACGGCGACTCGGGCGTCTTCAACTTCCAGACGGGCGGGTGGTCGCTTGTCGCCGGCGCGTCGTGGCATCATCCCTTCGGACCCGATCAGCCCGCCGCGCCCGATGATCATCCCGTCACGCAGGTCTCCTGGAACGATGCCCTCGCGTACTGCCGGTGGGCGGGCAAGCGGCTGCCCACGGAGATCGAGTGGGAGCACGCGGCGCGCGGCGCAAAGAACGGCGGACCGATGTATCCGTGGGGCGATTCGCTCGTTCGCGAAGGCCGGTACATGGCCAACACCTGGCAGGGTCGATTCCCTGATTTCAACACGGCGGCGGACGGCTATCTCACGACCTCGCCCGTCGGCCACTTCGGCGCGACGCCGCTCGGACTGACCGACATGGGAGGCAACGTGTGGGAATGGGTGGACGACTGGTTCCGCCCCTATTCCGAACGGGAAAAACCCTACCGGCCCACCCCCGAGAGCGAGCGCGCGCAGCGCGGTGGATCGTTCCTGTGCGACCCGGCGGTGTGTCACGGGTACCGCGTCTCGGCGCGGATGAAGTCCACTCCGGAGACGGGCCTGTGCCACACCGGCTTCCGCTGCGCGATGGATGCGCCGGTACAATGACCGGCCCGAGGGGCGATGCCCCGCAGCACGGCGCTGACAGATGAGGCACTGCGCCGGCGAAGGGCCCGCGGCGGGTTCCCTCAGCGCACCGCGTCGCGCGCCGGCGGAGTGATGCGGCCTTCACTGTGAGGAGCGACATGGCGAGCAAGACGCGACCCGACCCGGAACGGTTGATTGACCTCGATCTCGTGCGCGCGACGGAGAACGCCGCGATGGCGGCGTGGAAGTGGTTCGGCAAGGGCGACAAGAACATGGCTGACGGCGCCGCCTCCGACGCCATGCGCGGCATGTTCCAACTCATCGCCTGCAAGGGCCTCGTGCGCATCGGCGAGGGACGCAAGGACAACGCGCCGGGCATCTTCACCGACGAACGCCTGGGCAACTGGGAGGAAGACGCCGTGCCCCTCGCCGTCGCCGTCGATCCGATCGACGGCACGACGCTGACGGCCAAGGGCCTGCCCGGCGCCGTCTCCGTGCTCGCCGTGGCGGCGTGCGAAGATCCCGACGATGATCCCGCGGAACTCTTTCCCGTCATCCCCTCGCACTACATGGAGAAGATCGCCTTCGGCCCGAAGGTGGCGGAAGGGCCGGGCAAGGTCCGCATGGATGCGCCGATGGATGAGAACCTCGACATCATCGCCTTCAAACTCAAGAAGCGCGTCCGGGATCTCGTCGCGGTGCTCCTCGACCGGCCGCGGCACCAGCACATCATCGACGCGATCCGCAAGGCGGGCTGCGGCATCCGCCTCATTTCCGACGGCGACGTGGCGGCCGCGATCGCTCCGAGCCTGCCCAACTCCGGCGTCGATCTTTACGTCGGCATCGGCGGCAGCCCCGAGGCGGTCATCGCCGCCGCCGCCATCAAGTGCCTCGGCGGCGAGCAACTCAGCCGCATGTGGCCCCGGGATGAGGCGGAGCGGAAGGCGCTGCTCACGGAGCACGGCTGCACCGAGGCGGACCTGGCGAAAATCTGGACCGTCAACGAAATGGCCCGAGGCGACCACATCATCTTCGTCGCCACCGGCATCAGCGACTCGCCCATGCTCCGCGGCATCCGCTACGACCAGCAGCACTGCATCACCGAGAGCGTTCTTATGCGCTCGCGCTTCCGCACGGTCCGCCGCATCGAGGCGTTTCACAACATCGACAGCAAGACGATCCGCCTCGCCTCCACCGGCGAGGAGATGCGGCTGTAACGGGCGAACCCAGGCGTCGAACGCGCGGCGCGAAGCCGGCCGGCGTCATCCGCCTCCGCCTTCCCCTCCCGGGGCGGCATCTGCGTCGGGCGAAGTGGGGTCGAGCGTCAGGTCTCCCTGCGCCGCGTCGTGAATCGTGATCCTCGAGATGCCCGCCTCTTCGATCACGATCGTCTGCGACACCTTGAGCGTCAACTCGATCGTCGCCTGCTGCGGTCCGTTCGAGAATTCGATCGTTCCGCGGAAGACCTGCGGCCACTCGCCGGCGCCGGTGAACTGGAAGCCCTGGCCGACCGGCGGCTTCCACTCCTGGAACGAGCCGTAGCGGGCCTGCACCTGCTCCTTGAAGTGGCGCAACTGCCCGTCGGTGATCTGCACCTCGACGGCCGGGTAGAGGGAGGAACGGGCCGACTGGTAGTCGCCGAGTTCGAGATCGCTCATGAAATCAACCGGTCCCGAAGCGACGAGCATGCCCGACTCCACCCACGAGCGGAACTGGGGCCAGAACATCCGTCCCACCGCCACCTGGGCGATGATCGAAAGAATGCCGACCAGAATGGCGGCGAACGCCAGGCCGGTGCCCTTGCGCCGCCCGTTGGACGAACTCACCGAGATCATGCCGCCGATCCCCAGCAGAATGCCCAGCACCGAAGTCAGCGGGCAGCAGAAGATCGCACTCGACACGAGGGCCGAGACGCACAGCAGGCTCGTGCGGGCCGGCTCGGCGCCGGACGGGTAGGCAGGGTCGTAGCCGGCGGGGTATTGGCTCATGGGCGCTCCCGTTCAATCGATGTGTGAGGGCCGGACTCTTCTTCTTCGGAATTCCGACGGGCACGATAACCCGCTCAGGGCGTCTCATCCAGCACGTCGTGGACCCGGATCCACTCCCAGCGAGGTTTCCACTTCTCCACCACCATCACGTGGCTGGGGTGGTTGACATACTGGCGGTACGCCTCCTCCGTCTCAAAGCCGACGAAAAAGCCCACGTCGTAGTTCCCGTCCACGTTGCCGCGGCCGACGTCGAGGTGGGTGCCCGCGTAGTAGGACAGCACGCCCGGAATGGTCGCGAGGTGCCTGTCGCAGTCGGCGATGAGTTCCCGGGCGTCCGCCGGGTTCTTGAGTTTGAAGAACGCGAGGTGGTTGATCCGCGCGGGGCGCAGCGGCCGGTCGCGCCCGAAATCGCAGGTCGTGCACGAACACCCGCTCAGCAGGCCGAGGAGCAAGACCAGGACGGGCAGGCTCGCTCGGTGCGGCAACGAGAACCAGTGTGCAGGCATGACTTTCATGCGTTACTCCAGAGACTTGAAGATCAGGCCCGTGGGCATCTTGGGCCAGAAGAAGGTCGAGTTCGCCGGCAGCAGCCTCCCGCTCGGGGCGATGGTCAGCACATCCGCCAGAGAAACGGGGAGCATGATAATCGCCAGTTGCGCCCCGGGGAGGATCGACTCGCCGTCCTCAAGATCGGCGGCGTCAAAGGCGGGCTGGCGCAGCGGTTCGCGGCCGCCGTTGAGCCGGTCGCGCAGGACGCGCCGCACGAGCAGATGCTCGCACACCACCGGGCCGCAGCGCCGCCACGTCTCGGGCGCCTCGGGAAACTCCTCGGCAAGCGGGTCGATGACCCGCGAAGTCATGACGAAGCACCGCCGCGACGCGAAGTCAACAAGCCCCACGGGATGCGATCGCTCGAACCAGGCGCGGGCGACGTGATCGACGAGCCCCGCCGCGCCTCCCGGAACCTCGTCAAAGCGGCACGCCTCCTGAAGCGCCTCCATGACCGCCTCGATCCGATACCCCTCGACTCCACCCAGCACCTGGTGCATGGCGCGAATCGACATCCCGGTGTCCTCCTGCGCGACGAGCGCGAAGCAGCAGGAGCGCGCCGCGGCCGGCAGGGCGGGACCAAGCGACTCGACGTACTCGAGTTGCGAGGCATAGCGATGATGGCCGTCAGCGATGATGACGTCGCGCCGGCCGAAGGCGCCGATCAGCCGCGAGACGGCATCCTCCTGCTCGACGAGCCAGAGTTCCGAGAGGGTCCGATCCGCCGCAAGGCCGACCATCGTCGGTGCATCGCTGAACTCGATTTCACGGCACGCCTCCTCCACCGATCCGTCCGCATCGCCGTACAGGCCGAAGATCGGCGACGTCTGGACGCGCAGCGCCCGGAGGAGGGCAAAGCGGTCGCCGCGCGGCCCGGAGCGCGTCTCTTCATGGGCGTAGAGCCCCGCCCCGCTCCCCAACCCTGCCAGCGGCAGATCCGCAATCAGCGCGTGGCGGCGCAGCACGCTCGAACCGTCGCGGAACGTCTGCCGCAGCACACCGAGCACCGGTCGCTCGATGGCGCGCAGCGCGCCCTGTGCGATCCATGATTGAAAAGTCTCCCGCGCGCGGAGGTAGGCGGACTCGGGGCCGATGCGATCGACCGGCAGGTGAGGAACGTCGATGGCCGCGGCGCACCGGGCGTCGGCGGCGAGAAGACGCCGCTTGAGACCCCCGCTGATGAGGTCATAGGGAGGCGCCAGTCGCGACGAGAGGTCCGCCGGCCGACCGCCGCTCTCCCCGGCGTACCTCCAGGCATGGCGGATTGGCGACAGGCCCGGCATTCCCCGCGGCGTCTCCTGATTCGAGCGGGGTAGGCTAGCGGCGCCCCCCCGCGCGAACAAGCCGTCCCGCCCTTCGCGCCATCCCGCTTGCCCGCTCAGCGCCGGGTACGCCCGGGCGCCTCCGCCTCCACCAGGCGCAACCGGGCGTTGAGGCCGAACAGTTCATCGCGAAGCGCCAGGTACTCCCGCTCCAGTTCCTCGCGCCGTCCCGGATCGGCGGACTCCTGCGTCCGCTCCGCCAGGCGCGCGATGCGCTCGGAGACGTCGGTGATGCGGCGTCGAAGTTCCTCCACGACGGCGGCGAGGCGCTCCTGCGGAGACAGGGAGGGCGCCCCGTCGCCCCCGGAGACTTCGGCCGCATCGATGCGCAGATCGATGGTCAGTTTCGGAGGCGGGGGAAACTGCTCGCGCCGACGCGCGTGCCAGAGGCCGAGCATCTCCCGCTGCATCTCGCCGAGGTACGCCTCGAACTCGCGCAGTTGCGTCGGATCGGCGAGCGCGAAGGTCACATCCAGATCGACGTTGCCGCGCCGAATGCGGGCGCTGACGATGTCGCCGGCCCGGAGCGCGGTCATGATTCGCCGCAGTTCGACCTGCTGGTCGAAGCGTTCCTGCGGCAACACCACGCCGTTCATGCTCAGGAATCGATCTCCCGCCCGCAGCACGCGCGCCGCAGGCGCCTCGGGACGAACGCTCATGATCACCGCTTCGCCCTGCTCGAACTCGATGCCGATCGCGCCCGGCCTGGCAATGTACCGCGATTGCGCCGCAATCAGCAGCCGCTCGATCGACTCCGGCGCGAGATCATCCCACCGCTCCTTCACGAACGCTTCGATCTCGGCGCCGGTGATCGAGGAGTCGGCGTCGAGACGCTGGCTCACCTGCTCGCGCACGGCCAGCCGCGGATCGTTCAACTGGTCGGCGTATTCGCTCAGATCCAAACCGGATGGGCGCCACGCTCCACTCGAATCGGCCGCCGGCGAGCCGAGGATCGAAGCGCACGCCATGACCCCCGCGCCCACCGACCACATGATTCCGACGAATCCGCCCATGCCGGCGCTCCTCGCACACTCGACAATCCAGCGGCGAATCTTAGCCGTGCGGCCGCAGGGGCGAGCGAAAAACGCCGCAATGGAAGGCCGTCAGGCGGCGGTCAGGATCGGCATCGAGCGCGCGTTACGGCCTCGCCCCGGGAACCGGAGCGTCCTCGGCCGCCTGAGCGAGGAGGCGGGCCCGATGGTTCGCGATCAGCGCGCTGACCTCCGCCGCAGGGGCGGCGCTGAATCGCGCGATGACGGCCGGCCCGGCGCCGGAGATGCCGGCGGACGGCGCATCCGCCTCGGGGGCAGCCGTGGTATCAACCCAGCGGCGCTCGCGCCACGCGGCCAGGGCCCGCTCGGCCCGATCGACCTCTCCCTCGAGGTGCGCCAGTTCCTGCTGCGCCTCGCGCTCGAGTGCATCGATCGCAGCGAGATCCTGCGCCAGTTGTTCGCTCGCGCGGCGGCGCGAGGCATGCTCGATCGTCGCCGCGTCCAGCAACGGGTGCATCGCGCTGACCTCCGCTGCGCCGGCGGCGCGGCGAAGCGACGCCTCCGCCCGGCTCATCGAATCGGATTGGATCGAACTGCGCAACATCGAGAGACGCATCTTGGCCGCCTGCACACGCACTCGCGCCGAGAAGACCTCCCGTTCAAGCGCGGCGAGCATGGCAGCCTCCTCGAAGCGCATCTCCTGCGAGTTCCCCGCCGATGGGGACTCTTCCGCCGCCAGGCGGGTGCTCGGCGCCTCCGCATCCGCCCTCTGGCGCACAGCCGCCAACTCCCGTGCCTGAACTTCACGCGGGCCGGAAACGGCGGCTGCGGATCCGAGCACGAGGGCGGCGATCATCACGCCGAAGCAACCTCCCAGCGCCGCGCTCGCCCCGGCGAGACGAAGGGGGTCCGCAACCACAGTCTCGACGTCGTCAGGCTCACCGGGGACGCCTGGCTCATCGGCTGCGGGATCAGCCCGACTCGGCGCCGACGCTGAGGCAGTCACAGGGACGTGGGATCCGGGATTCCACGTCGGCGCCTGGTCCGAGAATCGTGAATCGGCGGAGGGTTCGAGTCGCATCGACCAATCGCGATCGGCGCGATCACGGGTCGAATTGAGGTCGAATCGTGGCAATGGCGCGCGCGAGGTCGCCCTGTGCGGCGCTGCTTCCCAAGACAGACCGCACCGCGGAGTCTCGCGCTGCGGCGCTCAAGGTCGGCTTGCGGTTGCACCCGGACGCGACGGCCGGCCGCGGCGCGTGAAGGATCGCAATCACCCGCGTAGAATGGCGGCCCCGCGAGGCTTGGCGCCGTTCGCGGCCGCACGTTCCCGGCTGATCAACGCAAGAGGGAGGCCAGGCGGTGGCGACACGCACCCCGATCGTCGGCGGCAACTGGAAGATGAACACGAACCGCGCCTCCGCCACCGCGCTGGGGCGCGCTGTCGCCTCGGCGGTGGGAAGCCTCGCTGGAATCGAGGTCGTGCTCTTTCCGCCTTTCCCCTATCTGCTCGAGGTAGGCAAGGCGATCGAGGGGTCGCGCCTCCTGCTCGGTGCGCAGGACGTCTCCTGCGAACCCGACGGAGCCTTCACGGGCGAAGTCAGCGCGACCATGCTCCGCGACTGCGGCTGCACCTGGACCCTCGTCGGCCACAGCGAGCGCCGCCACGTGATCGGGGAGGGAGATGACCTCGTCAATCGCAAGGCACTCGCGGCGCTCACCGCCGGCCTGAAGGTGGTGCTCTGCATCGGCGAAACGCGCGCCCAGCGCGAGGCGGGCCAGACCGACGCCGTCAACCAGCGGCAACTGACCGCGGGCCTGCGCGGCGTGACGCGCGAGCAGATGCGCGGCGTCGTGATCGCTTACGAGCCGGTCTGGGCGATCGGAACGGGCCTGACCGCGACGCCGGAGGACGCCCAGGCGGCGCACGCGGCGGTTCGGGCCACCCTCGGCCGCCTCTTCGACTCCCCCACCGCCGCGGCCACTCGGATTCAGTACGGCGGCTCGATGAAGCCCGGGAATGCCGCCGGACTGATGAAAATGGCGGACGTCGATGGCGGATTAATCGGGGGGGCCTCCCTCAACGCCGAGGATTTCGGCGCTATTGTTCAGGCCGCCACCCGAGCGGGGTGATCGGCCGCCCGGAGGGCAGGCTTGCGGAGCCTCTGTTTCGTTTCGTGCCGGCGTCCGGGCATTCAAGGTAGCATCCATTATGGCGATTCTCTCCATCCTGCTCTCGCTTCTGTTCATCATCGTTGCCGTGGCGCTGATCCTGGTGATCCTGGTTCAGCGGCCGCAGGGCGGCGGCCTCGCCGGGGCCTTCGGCGGAGCGGGGCCGAGCAGCCAGTCGGCCTTCGGAGCCAAGACCGGCGACATGCTCACCTACGCCACCGTCGCCATCTTCGTCCTCTTCCTGCTGACCTCGATGGGAATGGTCTGGCTCAATCAGTCGCTCTTCCTCAGCGCCGCCCCCTCGCCGCCGGACGCCCCCTCGCGCCTGGCCGTCAAGGTCGAGTCGCCGACGGAGATCATCCTCACCTGGAGCGACAACTCGCGCAACGAGACCGGCTTCGCCATCGAGCGATCCGCCGATGGACTGACGGGGTGGTCCGAAGTCATGTTCCTGGAAGAGAACATGACGACGTTCCGGCATTCGGACCTGACCCCGGGTTCAACGTACTTCTACCGCGTGCTCGCGCGAAACACGCTGGGCGACTCGGAGCCGACCGACGCCATCCCGGTCACCCTCCCGGCCGCTCCGGCGGAGGAAGGTCCGGCCGACGATCAGCCCGCGACCGGAGGCGAGGGCGGCTGAGTCGCCTGTGAGGATCCGAACCACGTGATTCGATCGATGACCGGTTTCGGCGAGGCGACGACGGATGTCCAGGGCGTGCATTACGCCGTTGAAGTCCGCTCCATCAACAACAAGTTCTACAAGGCGGCGATCCGACTTCCCGAAGAACTCGAAGGGCTTGAAGCCGAGATCGACTCGCGCCTTCGGCGCCGCCTGACGCGCGGCTCGATCACGCTCAAGGTGCGCCTCTCCGATCCGACGGCCCGGGCGGCGTACCGCCTCAACATCGAGGCGCTCCAGTCCTACATCGAGCGGCTGGGCCAGTTGCCCCACGAGGTCGGGCATCCGGTCCCCATCGACGTGGCGGCGCTCATCCAGCTGCCCGGCGTGCTCCAGCCTCCTTCCGACTTCGAGTCCCGCGTCGAGAAGGCCAAGCCGGTCGTCTATGACCTCATCGACACCGCCTGCGACCGCCTCATCGAGATGCGCAACCGCGAGGGGGCGATGCTGCTCGCGGACCTGCACCGGCACTACGAGTCGATCGGCGCGCGGCTTGAGCGCATCGCCGGCCGCACCCAGGTCGTCGTCGAGGAGTATCACCAGCGGCTGCGGGCGCGCATCGAGTCGATGCTCAAGGACGCGAACATTCACGTCAACGAGGCCGACCTCGTGCGCGAAGTGGCCATCTACGCCGAGCGCAGCGACATCGCCGAGGAGATCGCCCGCCTCAAGGCCCACCTGAGCCAGTTCCGCGATCTGATCGACAGCGACGGCTGCGAGCCGGTCGGCCGCACGCTAGACTTCCTCGCACAGGAACTGCTCCGGGAGGCGAACACCATCGCCAGCAAGTCCAACGATGCGCAGATCAGCCGCGACATCGTTGAGATCAAGGGCGCCATCGACCGGATCAAGGAGCAGGTGCAGAACGTCGAATAGCCGCCGGAGCAGGTGATGGCCGAGAGCAGCGCACCGGACATTCGGAACGACGCGACCCTGGCGATTGCGTGCAGCCAGTACGACGTCGGTCCGATTCAGACGATCGTCGAAGCGGTGATCGGCTCGCGCCGCTCGCGCAAGTGGGTCATCCGCGCCCGCCGCGGCGACTTCGTCCTCAAGGAGCGCTCGGAGGCTCTGGCGACGGTCGAGCAGGTCGCCTTCGCCCACGAAGTGCAGTTGCGCCTCGAAGAGGCGCAGTTTCCCGTGGCGCCGCTCATGGGCACGCGCGAGGGCAACCGCTCCCTCTATCAGGGCAACGAGCGCATCTACGAACTCACCCGCCTCATCCGCGGCAGTTCCTTCGACCGCAGCAGCGAACAGGCGCGCGAGGCGGGGCGCACGCTCGCCTGGCTGCACGCGGCGCTGAGCGGCATGGAGGTGCCCGCCCTCACGACCTCCACCCCCTTCCACCGCCGACCCGATCTCGCGGCGCTCGCCGACCACATCCCGCGCGCCATCCGCATCGTCACCGGCCGGGACGAAGACCGCAAGGCCGCGGGCGGAATCGTCAAGCGCCTCGCGGGCGCCTACGACCAGCTCGTGCAGCGCACCGACCTGATGGGCTTCGCCCAGTGGCCGCGCTTTGTCGTGCACGGCGACTGGCACCCGGGCAACCTGCTCTTCAACGAGCAGGGCGGCGTGGCGGGCGTTTTCGACTTTGACACCGTCCGGCTCGAGCCGCGCATCGCCGACGTCGCCAACGGCGCCCTTCAATTCGCGATGAAAATCACCTCCGACGACCCGTTCAGCCATCCCGACGGTCTCAACGAGTCGATCCTCCTCGCCTTCCTGAGCGGATACGACGCGCACGACCCCTCGCTCATGCTGAGCGTGACGGAGGTGCAGGCGCTGGCGCCGCTCATGGCCGAGGCGCTCATCGCCGAGGCGTTTCCCGTCATCGCCCAGACCGGCCGGTTCGGCCGCTGGAGCGGCCTGGAGTTCCTCCACATCGTCGATCGCAAGGTGAAGTGGCTGACGACGGCGGCGGAGGATCTCTTCGCGCGATTGAATCACCAGTAACGGCGCGCTCAACGGGAAGGCCGCATCCTCGTGCAGATTGTCTCGATGCTCATCGTCGCGCTGGTGTACCTGTCGGAGGACGCCGCCCGCTGGTGGCCCTGGTCCATCGACCTCTCGCTCAACGAGCGCCTTCTCGCCGCGCTGCTCAGCCCCGCGCTCCTCATCGGCGTCAATGCAGTGGCGCTGCACGGGTGCCGCCGACGCATGGATCGGCGCGGCTCGTGGAGGGCGGTGCGCCTCGCCGACCGCCTCATGACCGCCGCGGTCTGGCTCGCCCTCGCGATGCACGCCTTCAACATCGCCGCCCTTGACCTCCACGGCGCCGTACGCACCAGACTGGGCGACTGGGTCCTCGTCGATGAAGTGATCGCGATGCTCCCGCCCCTGGCGGTCATCCTCGGCGCGTGGTGGGCCTACTACCCGGTCAACCGGCGCCTGCGCGAGGCCTCGCTCATCCGCCACCTCGACGCCGGCCGCGCCATCTACCCGATCTGGACGAGGCACGAGTACGTTGTGGCGCAGGCGCGGCTGCACTTCGGCCTCGTGCTGCTACCCGCCCTGTTCATCATGGGCTGGGTGGAGGGGATCGACTTCTTCTGGAGGCTCTCCGTAAGCGATGAGGTCGCGCCGTGGTGGCGGCACGTCGCGCTCGCTCTGGGCGTCGCCGCGATCTTCCTCTTCGCCCCGACCTTCATGACCCGCATCTGGAAGACCCATCCGCTCGGCGAGGGCGAACTGCGCCAGCGGCTCGAACAGCTCTGCCGCAGCCACGGCGTGCGCGTGCGGGGGCTGCTCGTGTGGAACACCCACGGCGGGATGATCAACGGCGCCGTGATGGGCCTGCTGGGGCGCCTGCGCTACGTCCTGCTCACCGACGCCCTTCTCGACGCCATGACCACGCGCCAGGTCGAGGCCGTCATGGCGCACGAGATCGGCCACGCGCGGCGGCACCATCTGCCCTGGCTGGCCGTCTGCCTCATCGCGATCCTCTCGACCGTCACGCTGCTGACCACGCTGGCAGTGCGCGGCATCGATGCCGCCGCGGATCCGAAACCGTCGCGCCTTGAAGTCATCTCGGCGCGCCACGCCCGCCTCGAGCCGGCGCCGCTGTCTTCGGTATCTCCTCTTCCGGCGATCGAGGCGCCCCGGACCATGGACTGGCTTGAACCCGCGGGGCTCGCGACCACCATCCTCATCTCGCTGGGCGTGTTCGGCTTTGCAAGCCGGCGCTTTGAGCGGCAGGCGGACACCTTCGCCGTACAGCACCTCAGCGGGATGACGCGCCATGACGGCCACGACCGCGTCATCACCGCCGAGGCCGCACAGGCCATGAGCGACGCCCTCCAGGTCGTCGCGGAACTCAACCACATCCCCGCGACTCGCAAGAGTTGGCGCCACGGCTCCATCCGCTGGCGGCAGGAGTACCTCCGCACGCTCGTCGGCCGGCGCTGCGATCGCGTGCCCATCGACCGGCAGATGCGCTTCCTGCAGGCCCTCGCAGCCCTCTCGCTCATCGCCTCGCTGGCCCTCACCTGGTGGATCGACGGCTTCGGGTAGTTCGCCCCGCCCACGATGAGGCTCTGCGGATCGTGGTGTGCGCTACACGACGCGCGGAAGATGAAACGCCACGCCCACGATGAGGCCTTGCGAATCGTGGGGTGCGTCCTGGCGCGGCATCGCGCGCCCGCTTCACCCGCGCCCGATGTTTGCCGCGTGCTCGCGGGCGGCCGCGACGATTCGCTCGGCCGTGCGCACGGCGGCGAAGCCCGCATGCACATCCACCTCCGGCCGACCGCCCTCGCGCACCACCCGCACGAAGTCGCGCAACTGCATCTGCAACTGGTCCGCATCATCGACTTCGAGCGGCTCGATGTTGACGAGGTCGGTGTAGTCGAGATCGGAGAGATCGCGGCCGGCGGCGAGTTCGCGGCGCACGTGCGCCAACTGCTCTTCATTCGCGGTGCGGCGGATCATCAGGCCTGTCTTCTTCGCGAAGTCGACGCTCGCGTAGGCATCCTCCGCGACGATGCGGATCTTGCGCTCGGTCTTGAGCGCGAGTCGGCTGGCCGTGATGTTGGCGACGCAGCCGCTCGGAAACTCGAGGCGCGCATTGCACACGTCCTCCGCCGCGCCGAGCACCGCCACGGCGCTCGCCTGCACGCGCGTCGGCTCGCCGCCGGTCAGCATCAGCACCACATCGAGATCGTGAATCATCATGTCGAGCACCACGCCGACGTCCACGCTGCGAAAGGTCATGGGGCTGACGCGATGGACCTCGATGAAGCGCGGCACGAGGTCCGCGTGCGCCGCCAGGGCCCGGACCGCGGGGTTGTAGCGCTCGATGTGCCCGACCTGGAGGATTGTTCCCGTCGCGTCGGCGAGATCGGCCAGTTGCCGCGCCTCCTCGACGTTAGGCGCCAGAGGCTTTTCGATGAGGCACGCCACTCCGGCGCGGAGCAGCGGCTCGGCGACGCGCCGGTGGTCGCGCGTCGGCACCGCCACCGTCACCGCCTCGACCCCGGCGGCGATGAGGCTCGCCTCGTCGGAGAAGGCGCGCGTCCCGAACTGCTCAGCCGCGGCCTGGGCGCGCGCGGCGTCCGCATCCACCACGCCGACGAGGTCCACCCCGGGCAAGCCTGCGTACTGCCGCACGTGGTGCCGGCCCATCCGGCCGACTCCCACGACGCCGACGCGCAATCGCCGACCTGTCTGCGCTTGAGCCATGGCGCCTGATCCTAAGCGGGCCGCGCCGCCGTTGACAGCCGTTTCACTCGGCCTCGCGAGCCAGGGCGGTTCCGCCCGTCTCGCCGATCTGCCGCCCTTCTTCGAGACGCTTCATCATGCGGCTCGTCTTGTCGTCGAACTGGCGCCGATAGCGCACGCACCAGCGCACCATGGCGCGCACCTGGAGCAGCGAGTGCGCGAAGAAGAGTTGCGCCGCCAGCAGGCCGATCGCCACGAGGTACCCGCTCAGGCAGCAGACCGGCACGAAGCCGCTGCGCATCTGGATGATCTGCGTGAGCGCGAAGAAGGGCGCCCAGAAAGCCGCACACAGCCCGATCGCCCAGGAGATGTTCCAGAACCGGTCCCCCAGCGCATCATCGTGCCCCGCAATCGCCACCTGTCGCAGCAGGAGGCACGCCAGCGTCTGGAGCCCCAGCCAGGCGAGCGCCGTCAACGTCGCCAGCGCCAGCAGCACATCCGGACCCATCGACGCCTTCCCGAGCGTGCGCGCCAGCAGGAGCGCCGTGGTAAGCGCCGTGGCCGACAGCACTACCAGGCGCAGCGCCGGCGCCAGGCGGTATTCCGCGCGGCTGCGCGGCGACTGAATCGCCGGCCAGACCGCCGTGGCCCCGAACACCGCCAGGAGCGCACATCCGGCCGTGAAGACCGCGATGGAGACCACGACCGGCCTGAGCAGGCCGTAGAACACCCAGAACCACAGCGCCGTCGCGCCGGCCCAGGCCAGGAAGCCCATCAGCAGCGCCCGGGCCAGCCTTTGAAGATGGGCCGTCTGCGCTTCCGCCAGCCCCTCGGCGCGGAGGGCGATGATCGGCCGGCCGCACTCGGGGCACCGCTGCCCCTCGCGCAGGCCGCGCAGGGCGTATCCGCACGCGATGCAGCACCGGTCGTCGTCGATCACGCCGGGCGCCGTCAGCCCCCGCGAAGCGTAGTACTCATCAGCCTTGTAAAACGCCATGGCCGATCATGGTAGGGCGGCGCCCCGAGAGACGGGGTCGCCTCCGCTCGCGCCTACGATCGCTGCAATGACGCCACGCGAACTCACGCCGCGCGAAATCGTCGCGGAACTCGACAAGTACATCATCGGCCAGGGCGAAGCCAAGCGGGCCGTAGCCATCGCCGTGCGCAACCGCTGGCGGCGCCAGCGCCTCGAAGGCGAACTCGCCAGCGAAGTCGCGCCTCGCAACATCATCATGGTCGGACCCACCGGCGTGGGCAAGACCGAGATCGCCCGACGACTCGCCCGGCTCGTCGATGCCCCCTTCATCAAGGTCGAGGCGACCAAGTTCACCGAAGTCGGCTACCACGGCCGCGACGTCGACTCCATGATCCGCGACCTGCTCGACCTCGCCATCAAGATGGTCCGCACCGAACAGGCCGAGACCGTCAAGACCCGCGCGCAGGAAGCCGTCGAACAGCGCCTCGTCTCCATCCTCCTCGGCCGCGAACCATCCGCGGGCGGGTACATCAGCGCCGACGATTCGGAGATGGGAGGCGAGGAAACGAGCCGCACCACGCGCGACCGCATGCTCGAACGCCTGCGCCAGGGCCTCTTCGACGCGCGCGAGATCGAACTGACGGTGCGCGAGACGCAGTCGATTCCCCTCATCGGCGGCATGGGTCCGGACCAGCTGGACCCCGGCGTCGCGGGCATGCTCGAACAACTCATGCCGACCCGGCACAAGATGCGCAAGGTGTCGGTGCGCGAGGCGCGGCGCCTGCTGCTCGAGGAAGAGACGGACAAACTCATCGACCGCGACAAGATGATCCAGCAGGCGATCGCGCGGACCGAACAGTCCGGCATCATTTTCCTCGACGAGATCGACAAGATCGCGGCCTCGCCCAAGGGAGCCGTGGGCGGAGCCGACGTCTCGCGCCAGGGCGTGCAGCGCGACCTTCTTCCGATCGTCGAAGGCTCAAGCGTCGCGACGCGCCACGGCATGGTGCAGACGGATCACATCCTCTTCATCGCGGCCGGCGCGTTTCACTCCGCCACGGTAAGCGACCTCATGCCCGAACTGCAGGGGCGCTTCCCCATCCGCGTCGAACTTGCCGGCCTGACGCGCGATGACTTCATCCGCATCCTGCGCGAGCCGGAACACTCCCTGCTCAAGCAGCAGCAGGCGCTGCTCGGCACCGAAGGACTGACGATCGAGATTGAGGATGATGCGATCGACGCCATGGCCGACGTCGCCGCCCGCGCCAACTCAATGATGGAGAACATCGGCGCACGAAGGCTCATGACCATCGTTGAGCGCCTCTTCGAGAAGATCAGTTTCGACGCGCCCGACATGCCCGGCCGGGGCGAGACGCTCGTCCGCATCACCGCCGCGATGGTGCATGAGGAACTCGAATCGATCGTGGCTGATGAAGACCTGAGCCGATTTGTCCTGTGAGAAGATCTGGAAGCACGGGGTGCCGTGGTCCGGAGGGAGGCTCTGCGACCGGAGGGCCACGTCGCTGTGCGTACGGACTGTGAAACTGATTCGTAACTCACTCGCGCGCCGGCGTGGCCCGCGCTCCCAAAGCGTCGCTTGACCACAGCACCCCAGGGTGTCATACAGTCCAGGAGGAGATCGCGATGCACGGCAGCGCCGGACATACAGGCCCGACCATCTTTCACGCGACAACGATCATCTGCGTCCGCCGCGACAAGCAGGTCGCGATCGCCGGCGACGGGCAGGTGACGCTCGGGCAGACCGTCGCCAAGGCCAATGCCGTCAAGGTGCGCAAACTTGATGCGCTCGGCGCGGAGTCGCGCGGCGTGCTCGTCGGTTTCGCCGGCTCGGCCGCGGACGCCTTTGCCCTGCTCGACCGCTTCGAGACGCACCTCAAGGCCTCGCCGCAGAACCTCATGAAGGCCGCCATCGAACTCGCCAAGCAGTGGCGAACCGACCGTGTGATGCGCCGCCTCGAGAGTCTGCTGGCGGTGGCCGATGCGAGACAGAGCCTGATGATCTCGGGCCAGGGCGATGTGATCGAGCCGTCCGACGGCATCATCGCGATCGGCAGCGGCGGATCCTACGCCCAGGCCGCGGCCCGCGCCCTGCTCGAACACACGGCGATGCCGGCGACTGAGGTCGCGCGCGAAAGCCTGCGCATTGCCGGCGAGATCTGCGTCTACACGAATACGAACATCACGGTCCTCACGTTGTAGCACGGAACAATTCGCATGGGCAGTGCCGCAGCCGCTGGGCGGAGAGGTTCGAGGCGTCGGAAGGGGCGTCTGCGCGCCATCGTCGCCGCTGCCGTGCATCGATTTGCCGGCCTGCTCACCACCACCGTTCTGGTCCTCAACACGATCACCCTCACGCTCTTTCTCGCGCTGGCGGACTCGACGCCCCTGCGCGGCGGGCTGCTCGAACTGCTCTGGGTCTACGACCGGCAGGTGCTCGGCCTGGCGCTCGGCGCTACGGCTCTTATCGCCCTGCCGCTGACCATCGCCGCGTGGATCACGTCGAAGCGCACGCGCCTGAGCCTGCTCATCATCTGGATCGCCTTCGCGGCCATCATGATCACGCACCGGCGCGAAGCGGTCGAAGTCGTCTCGCGCATCGTGTGGCAGCACCGCGTGGAGCCGGCGCTGGAGCGATGAGAGGACGTATCAACAGGGGGTGCCGTGGTCCGGAGGGAGGCTCTGCGACCGGAGGGCCACGCCGTTGCGCCGCCCGTCGGTCGGCCGGTTTTGATCATCATTCGCGCGCTCGCGTGGCCCGCGCTCCCAAAGCGTCGCTTGACCACGGCACCCGACGATGAGATCGGCGCTCATGGAGCGCCGGCTTCGCCACCCGCATCGTCGGAGGGGCGCTGCCCGGTCTTGTGATAGTCGAGCCGCTGCTTCGCGTATTGCTCAGGCGAGATCGGCAGGTCGGGTTCACGGCCGGCCTGGTGCATCTCGTGCAGGCGTTTGAGGTAGGGAATGCACCACCCGCAGCCCGTCCCCGCGCCGAGACACTCGCTGATGAGCGACGCCACCGGCGGATCCTCGCGCTTGAGGTACGCGACAATCTTGCGCTGCGTGACGTGATAGCAGAGGCAGACCTCTTCCTCGGGGTCCATGGGGGATGGTAGAGTGAGGAGGCGCCAGGCACTAGGCACGAGGCACCAGGGAAAGGCATCAAGGGGTCGAGGCATCAAGGCATCAAGGCATCGAGGTATCAAGGCATCAAGGCGCCGAGGCATCGGTTAGCCGCGACCCGGAGGCTCTGCGCAGGGGAGCGCGGCGCGCGATGAGCCAGCGTCCCCGCTCCTTGCCTCACCCCTTCCCCTTCACCATCGCCTCGATCCAGACCGGCACGTACGGGATCGTGCAGCCTTTGGACACCGGCCAGTCTTTGTACAGGCCGATCTTTTCGCCGATGGCGATCACCCGCTTGCGGTGCGCGGCGTGTTTGATGCCGATCGCCGCCAGCGTGTTGTTCATCGTCCACTTCGTTTCCGGCTTGGCCCTGGGCATCTCCTTCTCGATGCGGTCGAGCAGGGCCGTCACATCCATTCCGTCGTCGCCCTGATTGATTTTTGATGCAGTGAGGTGCCAGCCGGCGCGCGCGGCCCAGCCGTCCTTGTCCTTCATCCACTTCTCGCGCAGTGACTCCTTCACTTCGGGCGGCTGCTCCTTGATGATGTGCGATTGCAGCCAGTCCGCGACCCAACCGAAGCGGGCCTCGCGGACCATCGTGTCGAGTTCCCTGGCCGAGAGTTGCTTGGGCTTCATGATGAGGATCGCGAGCAGTTGAGCGTCGATGTTGCCGGTCTTCCACAACTCAAGGGCGAGTTCGTGGTTGGTCTTGATCTTCTTCGCGAGCGCGCGGATATCGCCGGTCTTGCAGCCGAACTGCTTGTCGAGGGGCGCGCCGGGGATGCCGTCGGGCCCGGTCCTGGTGTTGTACGTGCGGCGGGCCTCGTCGCCGAGGGACTTGAGTTGAGCGAGGACTTCTTTGACAGTCATGCGGGGATTGTACGGCACACCCTGCTTTGTGCAATCCAAGGCTGAGCAATGCTGCACCGTGCCTTTCGCCCCTTCGGGGAGGAGCAGCGCGAGTCCTGCGACTCTCTTGTCTACGAACTCAAGCGGACCAGTTGACTGCGGCGAGTTACGCTCCACCCACGGTTCGCGCGGGGCGCCGCGGATCATCTCGCACGGGTGAGACGCCCATGCTCCGGCTCGACTGATCGCGCGCTGCCTTTGCCCGACCCGCGCTAGACTTGATCCATGTCACGCGAAGTGGCCATTACGGGTCTTGGGGTCGTTACCGGCCTGGGAATCGGCGGCGAGGCGCTCTGGGAGGGGCTTCTCGCGGGCCGGTCGGCGATCGGGGCGGT
>JBDIVQ010000040.1:0-28267 GCA_039794345.1 Phycisphaerae bacterium
GCGGCGAGTCCGGATGCGCTGTCGCGTTCGGCGGCGGCGCTGCTGGCAAGCCCGCGGATGCTGCTCATCACGCTGCTGCTGGGGAACATGACGGTGAACGTCGTGTACTTCGTGGTGAGTTCAGTCCTGCTGCTGCGGATCGACACGACGACGACGGGGCAGGTGGAGGCGGTGGCAGCGTCGCTGGTCATGCTGGCGGCGATCATTCTCCTGGGCGAGGTGACGCCGAAACTCCTCGCGGCGCGGCACGGGCGCCTCTGGGTCCGCATCGTCGCCGTTCCCCTGCTGGCGCTGCACGGCTTTCTCGCACCGGTGCGGGGTCCGCTCAATCGCCTCGTCATCGAGCCGCTGATCCGGCTGGGGGTGAGTCCCGGCAGGCGGCAGACGATCAGCCACGACGAACTGAACTCGCTGCTGGAGATATCGCGCGACGCGGGGGTGATCGATCGCGACGAATACGACCTGCTCAGCGACGTGGTGAGTCTGAGCCGGCAGACGACGCGCGACCTCATGACGCCGCGGGTGCGCATGCCGGCCCTGCCCGCGAGCGCGGATCGGGCGAGCGTGCTGGAGCGCTTCCGCGGCTGGTGCGCCGAGCGGAGCGCCCGGGGGGGCGTGGGGGCGTCGGGGCTGGGGCGGCTGGCGCGCGTGCCCGTCTTCGAGGAGAGCCTCGATCACGTCGTGGGAGTGCTCGATCTGCGGCGGTTCTTTCTCGACGAGTCGCTCACGGTGCGGGGGGCGATGTCGCCGCCGACCTTCATCCCCGAACTCGCGACGCTCGATCGCCTGCTTGACCACTTCCGCTCGACGCACTCGCGTCTGGCGCTGGTGGTGGACGAGTTCGGGCAGACGACGGGGATGGTGTCCTTCGACGACGTGATGAGCGAGTTGTACGGGGCGTCGGTGGATCACGCCGCGGCGCGGCGGGCGATCATGCTCATCGGGCTGGGGCGCTGGCGGGTGGACGGCGACATGAACATCCACGACTTCGCCGACGCCTTTGACCTCGAACTCGAGTCGCCGCGCGTCTCAACGGTGGCGGGGCTGATTTCGCACGAACTCGAGCGCGTGCCGGAGGTCGGCGACGCGCTGACGCTGGGGGCCTATCGACTGACGGTGCGTGCGGTGCGGGGGACGCGCGCGGTGGGAGTCGAGATGGAGTTGCTGCCATGAGCGCCCTCGCCGCCGCGCCGCTTTCCGCCGCTGCGCCCGGTTTGGCGCCGTGGTGGCTGTGGCTTATCTACGTTGTGCTGTTCTGGGCCGGGCTGAGCGCTTCGGCAGTCATCTCGGGCCTTGAGACGGCGATCTACTCGCTCAGCCGGCTGCGCCTCATGGTGCGCGAGGGGCGCGGCGAGCGCCGGGCGACGATGCTGCGCGAGGAGATCGCCGACGCCCAGCAGATGATCGCCACGCTGCTCATCTCCAACAACATCGCCAACTTCGCCGTTTCCTTCGCCATCACCGCGATTCTGACGCGCCTGCTGGGCTGGGGGGAGGCGGCGTCGATCGTGGCGCAGGCGCTGCTGCTCACGCCCACGCTCTTTCTCTTCGGCGAGACAATCCCCAAGGAGATCGGGCGCTCGCGTGCCGACCTCGTCGCCTACCCGCTGGCGCCGCTGCTGCGCTTCATCCGCCGCGTCTACTGGTGCACGGGGGTGCTGTGGTTCGTCCTCGCGTGCGGTCGGTGGCTCTCGAACCGCATCGGGGGCAACATGACCGGGGCGGTGCTCTCGGCCCGGGCGCGCATCGCGGCGCTCATCGAGGAAGGAGTCGGCCACGGCACGCTCTCGCCGCGACAGACCGACCTCGTCGATCGGGCCCTGGCGCTGCGTCAGATGACGGTGGCGGAGCGGCTGATCTCCTGGCCGGCCGTTCAGACGATTCGAGCCGAGGAAGATCTCGCGGCCCTGCGCCGGCGGCGGGGGTCGCTGGCGTACTCCCGCTATCCCGTCATCGACGCGGCGGGGCAGGTCAAGGGGGTGGTGGACCTCATCGACCTGATGGCGATGCCGGGAGCCGCCGCCGGCGAGGTCTCCCGCCCCGCGCCCACCGTGGACGCTTCGCTCGATGCACGCTCGGCGCTGGCGGCCCTGCGCCGGACGGGGGCCGACATGGCGATCGTGGGCAGCCTCGCCCGGCCGCGCGGCATCGTGACTCTGCGCGGGCTGCTCGAACCGCTCATCTCGACGGAAGGGATCGTGAGCGGCGTCGAGACGGCGTGAGCGCGCCGCCCGGGCGAAGTCCGCGTTCAGGGAACGTGGGCTTCGACGGGGAGAGTCTCGAGAATGTTCTCAATCACCGCGTCGGTGGTCAGCCCCTCCGCCTCGCCCTCGAAGTTGAGCAGGCAGCGGTGGCGCATCGCCGGCAGGGCGGCGCGCTTGATGTCATCAACGGCGACGTTGGCGCGACTGTCGAGCAGGGCGAAGACCTTCGCCGCCAGAATCAGCGCCTGTGCCGCGCGCGGCGAAGCGCCGAAACGCAGGAACTTGTTCACCATCGGCGTCGCGTACTGCTCGTTGGGATGCGTCGAAAGCACCGCCCGCACCGCGTAGTCCTGCACGTGCGGCGCGACGACCACCTGCCGCACGAGGCGCTGATACTCGAGGATCGAAGGACCGTCGAGCACCGGCTGAATCTCCGGCGACTCGCTCCGCGTCGTGCGGTTTAGGATCTCCGCCAGTTCGTTGCGCTTCGAGTAGCCGACGTTGAGTTTGAAGAAGAAGCGGTCGAGTTGGGCTTCGGGCAGCGGGTAGGTGCCTTCCTGCTCGATGGGGTTCTGTGTGGCCATGACGAAGAAAGGCTGATCGAGCAGGTGCGTCTCGCCGCCGACGGTCACGCTGCGCTCCTGCATGGCCTCGAGCAGGGCGGACTGGGTCTTGGGCGTGGCGCGGTTGATTTCGTCGGCGAGGACCATCTGGGCGAAGATCGGTCCCTTCTGAAAGCGGAACTCGCGGCCGTGCTCGCTCTCGACGACGATGGTCGTGCCCGTCACGTCGGCGGGCATGAGATCGGGAGTGAACTGAATGCGCGAGAAGTCCAGTTGCAGCGCCTGGCTGAGCGAGCGGATGAGCAGCGTCTTGCCGAGGCCGGGGACGCCTTCGAGGAGGCAGTGCCCGCCGACGAAGAGGCAGACGAGCACGCCGTCGATGATCTCCTCGTGCCCGACGATCACCTTCTGAACCTGCGACTTGACCTTCCGATAGTCGTCGCGGAACCGGGCGGCCTGGGCTTCGAGCGCGGCTGGCGTGGCGCTGGACATGCAGTTCCTCCTCGTGTGGGCGATGATAGGCGGCGCGGGGAAGCGCCCGGCGGCGGCTACTTGACCGGCTCGATGAGGATCGGCTCCACGACGCCGCCCCCCGTCGGGGCGGTCGCGGCGAACGACTCCGCCACGAGGTCCGGAACGTTGACCAGCGGCCGCGAGCGCAGCGCGCCCGAGCCGTCCGCGAAGACGATGTCCACGGCGTCGTCGCGCTGCCGCCGATGGCAGGTCACTTCGGCCACGGTGTTGCTGCTGAAACCCTCGACCGCGACCTTGCCGAGGTAGGCGCCCTCCACCGCCGCACCCTTGCTCGCGATCTCGACGCTCTGACAGGGCAGCGTGAGTTGATCGAGCAGGCCGGTGACGGCGGAGGTCAGCGCCGGCGCCGTCGAGCCATCCTCCAGCGTGATGATCCAGTCATCCTGCTGGCGCTCAAGGCGGAATCGTCCTTCCTGCCCGTCCACGACGAGAGCGCGAATGTCCTGCCGCGGCAGGGCGATGACGGTGCGGGAGACGAGCGAGGCGGGATCGGGGGTGAGGGCCTTGACGTCCGCGGCACGAACCTTGACGACGGCGGCCTGGTCGGCACGCTTCGCGTAGCGGCCGGCGTCCTGAACGTCAAACGCATGGCCAAGCAGCACGGCGTCGCGCGTGGTCGTGGTCCGGCCTTCGGCGTCAACCTTATCCGTCTCGACGGTGATCGTCGCCCACGGCGCCACTAGGCCGTACAGAGCGTCGTCCTCGGGCTGATCCTCCACGAAACTCTCCACCTGCATCGAGCCGAGATCGCTGATGAAGCGGGAGACGGCGGCCTCGTCGGCGGCGGTCTCGATAGGCAGCGTGAGGCGCCACCTGCCGGCGAGCCTGGCGAGGCTGATGGTCCGGCCGGCCTCCTGGCGCTCAATGGTGAGGCGCGCCGCGTCGGTCGTCACGCCGCTCATCAGGTTGCGCACGCGCCACTCGCGCGGCGAGGCCTCGAAGACGCGCCGGTGCAGGCGGTCTTCGACGACGAAGACGTCGCTATCCGCCTCCCGGCGGAGGTACGCGTTGCCGCCGACGGCGATGCGGCCGAGTTCGAGGCGGTGCTGCCCTTCGGCGGTGTCATAGGTGATGACCGCCATCGCGGGCTCGAGGCCGAGTTTCTCCGCGCTCAGATCCCCCTTGACGTCGCGGCGCGGAATCGTCTGGAGAATCGTGAGGTCCGCGGCGGAGGTGGCGAGCATGCGGATGGACCAGGTGACCATCTCGAAACGCAGCGGCTCGGTCTGCCACCATTGCTCCCCGGTCTTCTCAAAGACGCTGTGCTCAATCGCGCCGGCGTCGGTGCGGCGATCCAGGGTGATGCGCGTGACCGCGTCGGGGTCGAAGGATGCGGGGTCGAGCAGGCGCGCGCCGGAGCCGGACAGCGTCGTCGTGCTCGACGCCGGTCCGCGCAGTTTGATGATGGCGACCACGCCGGCGACGACGGCAAGTACGAGCACGATGATCGTTACGCGAATGTTCATGAATGGTGTCCTCGATCCGGGGTCTTCCGGTCACCAGCGGTCTTGAAGGCCTCCCTGCCGGTTCGACGCTCCCCTTCGCAGAGCCTTCGGATCGCGGCGGAGCGCCCGCGTCGCTCCCCTTGGGCCCTGCCTTTCACCCGCGGCGTGCCAGGGCGACGGCGACGCCGGCGGCGAGGCTGAGCACGGGCAGGCCGCCGATGAGCGCCCATCGCCAGAAAATCTGCGCGCCGCGGCCGAGGTTCTCGATCCGTTCGACGGATTGCGCCCGCGGGCTGCGCGCGATGAGTTCATCGAGATGCGCCAGCCAGCACACGCCGGAAGTGAAGAGTTCGGCGTTGCCGGGATAGTAGGGCAGCGGCGGGCGGAACCGCAGATCGCCTTCCTGCACCACCGCCGAGTAGCACCACTGCGACGAGCCGACCACCAGCGCCCGCTGGCCCCCGCCCGAACCCTGCCGCTCGACCGCGACGACGAGTGGATACGGCTCGGTGTCGCGCACCGCCGGGGGCGGAATGGGCATCTGGAGGAACTCGCTCGTCGCCCAGATGCGCTCCGACGGCTTGATCTCGACGAGCACGGTCCGCAGGCCGTCGCTCTCTTCGGGCAGTTTGAGGGGCACGGCATAATCGAGGCGCGTCGGCAGTCCGCGAACCGCCGCGGCCACCGGATGCTCGCCGAGGAAGTCCACCAGTTCGTGGCCGTGAGCGAACTGATCGACGCCCCCCGGACTCGGAATCTGCTCGACGATGAGCCGGTCGGTGTCGGCCTCAACGCCCAGGGGCTCGAGGACGGTATTCCACGGGTCTGGCTGACCGAGACCGGGAACGAGGCGCGGGAAGAGGCCGATCATCACGTTCGCCCCTTCGGAGACGAGTTGCGCCGCCGCGTCCACGAGGGGCGCCGGAGGCACCATCGACTGGGCGCTGGGGGGAGGAGGAACGATGACCCAGACCGGCTCGCCGGTCGTCTGAGCCGAAACGTCGGGTCGCGGTCCGATGCTGACGTTCCACTCGCGCACAAAGAAGCCGAGGTCGGTAAGGAGATCGCGGACGGCGCCGAAGTCCACGCCGCCGAGCGAACCGGTCAGGATGCTCGGCTGCGGCTGGGCGTGGCAGAGGATGACGTTGGGCCGTTCGTCGAGGAGCATCTGGCGGATGCCCGAGGCGATGACGGTCTCGCCGGCGAAGCGGCGGGCCGCGCCGACCCCTTCGGCCGCCACCTGCTCGGCGCCGACGGGGAAGAGACGGTCGTAGGGCAGGACCGACGCCCGGCTCGGCGTCGAGACGAGCACGCAGTTGCGCTGCCGCAGCGCGATGCTGATGGGCGTCAGTTTCAGCGCCGGCAGATCGTCGAGCGCCTCCTGCTGGTCGAGCATCGCGCCGGCGAGGTCGCGGCAGGGCTGAACGAGCGCGGAGAGGTGGTCCCGCAGCGCCTGGGGAAGGGAGTCGTCGGCGACGGACTGCTCAAAGAACTCGGCAACCTGATTCATCGTCGCGCCGCGAAGTTGCAGCGCAGCGCGGACGATCGACGCGGCCCCCTCGAGATCGGCGAAGGGCGCGCCGCGCATCGTCGAGGCGCTCATCGCCTCTTCCACCCGCGCGCCGATCGACTCCATCTCGCGCGGGATGATCGAGAAAACCTGGATGATCGTCTGGAAGGTCCGGAAGGTCGGGTGTTCCGGCGCGAGGTCGCCCAGCACGTTGATGAGCGGCTCGACCTGCGGGCCGGCGAATTCCCCCGCCCGGACCATCTGCGCCCGGCCGGCGTCGATGGCAGCCCGGTAGGACTCGATCTCGGCCGCGAAGATCGTCGAGAGCCGCTCGACGAGCGCATCGTACTTTGCAATGGTGCGCGGATCGGCGGGGTCGATGCGCACGACCTCGATCTTCCCGCTGCGGTTGCGGAACTCGCGCAGCACATCCTCGATCTGGCGGCGCTGGGCGGCGAGGTCTTGCTGGTCGTCGCTGCTCAGGAGCGGATCGCTCTCGGCGAAGAGGGTCGTGATCGTCACCGTCTCCTCAAGGCCCTCGAGGATGCGCAGCGTCTGCGCGCTGAGGCTGTAACGGCCGACCGCGGTGAGGTCGAAGCGGCGCGAAGTGTCAGCGGCGAGCCAGTTGAGAACCCCGAGAATGAGCAGCAGCGAGAGCAGCAGCACGCCGACGCTCAGGCCGTACTTGAGCCGCCGGCTCGCCGCGGTCTCGGCCGGGCCGCGCGTCGTCGCATTGCGAGCCGCCGCGTCCTCGCGGCGCGGCTGGGGCGACGGGCGCTCGCCCCCGGGGCGCGGATCGTTGCTGTTCTCTACCGCCATCGTCGCGACTCCACGATCTTGACCGCCGCGGTCAGGAAAAGAACCATGCCCGAGGCGAAATAAACGATGGTCGAGGTGTCGATCACGCCCTTGGCGAAGTCGTTGCTGTAGCGCTGCTCGACGCTCATGCGAAAGAGGATGTCGGACCACGGATCGCCGACGAATCGGGGCAGCCAACTCGTCAGCCCGACGAAGAGGAGCCAGAAGAAGACCGCGACGAGGTAGGCGAGAACCTGGCTGGGCCAGATCGCCGACGCCAGCGTGCCCAGCGCGAGGTACAGCCCGCCGACGAACAGGAGCCCGGCGTAGCCGGCGAAGATCGAGCCGTAGTCCGGCGACGAATACCACTCGAGCACGAGCAGGTACAGAAGCGTCGGCGCCAGCATGAGCACGAAGAACCCCAGAGCGCCGATCCACTTGCCGATCACCACCTGCGCATCGCTCACCGGGCAGGTCATGAGCGACTCGAGCGTGCCCAGGCGCATCTCCTCGCTCAGCAGGCGCATCGAGATGGCGGGAGCAATGAACAGGAGCAGGAAGAAGGACAGGTCGAAGAAGGACCGCATCGTCGCCTCGACGCCCGTGTGAAGCGTCGTGAGCGAGAACAGCATGCCGCTCATGAGCAGGAAAAGAGCGAGCACAACGTATCCCACGGCGGTGCTGAAGTAGGCGAGCAGTTCGCGCCTCGCGATGGCGATGGTCTCCGTCATGCCGCTTCCGCCTCCGCCGTGACGCGCACGAAGAGTTGCTCGAGCGAGCCGGTGTTGCGATGGAGTTCCCGGCAGGGCAGGCGCCGCGCGCCGATGACGCGGCCGAGCGCCTCGCGGAGGTCGCCCGTGCCGCTGGCGGCGGAGACCTCGAAGCGCATCCATCCGTCGGCGGGCAGGGCGTCAACCTTCGTCACGCCGGTGAGGCGGCCGATCTCGTCGCGCAAGTCCGCATCGGCCGCGCCCGCCTGGACCTCGAGGACGTAGCGCTGTGCCTCACCCGCCCTCTGCCGCAACTGGTCCACCGTGCCGTCCGCCCGGATGGCGCCGCGCGCGATGATGACGATGCGGTCGCAGGTCACCTCCACCTCGGGCAGGATGTGGCTGGAGAGGACCATGGTGTGTTCGCCGGCGAGTTCGCGGATCAGGTGGCGCGTCTCGCGGATCTGGATGGGATCGAGGCCGGAGGTCGGCTCGTCGAGCACCAGCACGGGCGGATTGTGCAGCAGCGCCGCCGCCAGGCCGACGCGCTGCCGATACCCCTTGCTCAACCGCCCGATCTGCCGCCGGCGCATCTCGCTGAGCCAGCAGCGCTCGATGACTCGCTCGACGGCGCGGCGGCGGTCGTCGCGAGGCAGGCCGAAGAGCCGGCCGCGGAAATGAAGGTATTCGACGACGCGCATCTCGGCGTAGAGGGGATTGGACTCGGGAAGATACCCCAGACGGCGCCGCACCTCCTGCGACTGGGTGACGCTGTCAAAGCCGTCCACGGCGGCGCGGCCGGCGGTCGGGGGGAGGTAGCCGGTCAGGATGCGGATGATGGTGGACTTTCCCGCTCCGTTGGGCCCGAGGAGGCCGAGAACCTGCCCCTTCGGGACGGAAAGGGAAACGTCCCGCACGGCCTGAAACGAGCCATAACACTTGGTCAGATGCTCGATCTCGATCATGCGCGGTGTGGCTCCCGTGATCTGCCGGCGCCGCACGCCGGCGCCGCACGGCGGCGGACACCCGATGAGGACGCCGACGCCGCGGCCGACCGGCACGAAGACGCCGGACTCGTCTCGCGTCCATATGATTGCCTGGCGCGACGCGGATTCTACACTGGACGACCCCGGAGGGCGGCCCGCACCGCAGTATGGCAGGAACGAGTCGAATCACCGAGAGCCGGCCCGCGCAGCGACCCAGACTGCTCATCCTCGACGGCGCTGTCGAGGCCGATTCAGCCACGGCCGCATCCCTCGCCGAGCATTTCGACCTCCGGTTCGTCGGGGACGCCGAAGCGGCGCACGAGGCCACGGCCGGGGCGCTGGTCCTCGCCGATCCCGGCAGCCTCATGCCTCTGGAACGCGCCCTGGCGGACGGGCAGACGGGTCTGCTCCTCGGGGCCCTGGGCGAGGGCGTCTGTCTCTGCGACGCCGCAGGCAACCTCATCTGGGCGAACCGCAAGTACCAGCAGTTCAGCCCCGCCGCGACGAAGAAGGTCGAACGCACCTGCGCCGACGCGGCGCGCCTCTTCGCCGAACAGGCGGAAGTCGCCGAGGACGCGAGCCGGCGCTTCGCATTCCAGACCGATGACAACCGCTTTTATGAGATGATCGCCTCGCCGGTGGCCGACCCGAGCCGCGGCGGAGAGAACCTGCGCATCCTCGCCATCGTCTGGGACACGACCAAGAACCGGCGCCTCCAGCAGCAACTCGACGCGATCGACGCTGCCGGGAGCGAACTCGTCCGCATCGAGTCTGAAGCCGTCGCCTCGCTCAACACGGCCCAGCGCCTCACCCTGCTCGAAGACAAGATCATCAACTTCACGAAGGAGTTGATGCACTTCGACCACTTCAACATTTACCTGCTGGAGAAGCAGACGAAGCGGCTGCTGCCGGTGATGACGGTCGGCATGCCGCAGGCGGTGGCGGATTACGACCTCCGCGCCGAGACAACGGGCAACGGCATTTCCGGCTACGTCGCCGCGACCGGGCGCAGTTACATCTGCCACGACGTGCAGAACGACCCTCGCTATCTGCCCGGCCTCGACAACGCCGCCAGTTCGCTCAGTGTGCCGCTGCGCCTGCACGACCAGGTCATCGGAGTGTTCAACATCGAGTCGCTCAGCCCCGGCGCCTTCAGCGAGGACGACCGGCAGATCGCCGAGATCTTCGGCCGCTACATCGCCCTGGCGCTCAACATCCTCGATCTCCTCGTCGTCGAGCGCGTTACGACGAGCGGCACGGTGGCGGTGAACGTGATCGGCGAGATCAGCCACCCGCTCAACGACATCACGGCCGAGGCGGAGGCGCTGCGCGAGAAGGTCCTCACCGACCCCGTCGCGCTGCGGCACATCGACCGCGTCCTCGCGCTCGTGAGCACGGTGCGCCGCAAGGTCGAGGACGTCGCCAAGGGGCCCCGCAGCATTCTCGGCGTGCAGGAGGCGATCGACAAGTCCGAGATCGATCCCCTCCTTGTCGATCGGCACGTCCTCGTCGCCGACGACGAGCCCAACATCCGCGACACGATCCACGCGGTGCTCACGAAGCGAGGCTGCCGGGTCACCGTGTGCGAGAGCGGCCAGGAGGCGATCGACCTGCTCGGACGGGCCAAGCCCGGCGACTTCGACCTCGTGCTCTCGGACATCTCGATGCCGGACCAGAACGGCTACCAGGTCTTCGCCGCCGCCCGCCGCCTCGACGCCGGGGTGCCGGTCATTCTCATGACGGGCTTCGGCTACGACCCGCATCACTCCATCGTCCGCGCCAGCCAGGAAGGGCTCCAATGTGTGCTCTTCAAGCCCTTCCAGGTCGATCAACTGCTCGATGAGGTGCGCAAGGCCGCGCGCCTGCACGCGGGCGGCCGCGCGCGGTGAGGCCGTCCGCATAACCCGGCGCCCGCATCGCCCCTCCATCCCGCCCAGTCCCCCACTGCCGCCTTCGAAGCGGGCCGTCGCGCCTCTTCCGCTTCATCTGTCCGCGCCTCAAGCCGATGCCTACCCCGCCCCGCGCGCGGCGCTTTGACTCCCGCGGCGCCGCGGGATGCGGAGGCGAAGGATGCGGCGCGGCTTCACCCTTATCGAGTTGCTCGTCGTCATCAGCATTCTCGCCCTGCTCATGGCCCTCTTCGCGCCGGCGCTGGCCAGCGCCCGCACCGCCTCGAAGAACGCCACCTGCGCCACGCGACTGCACCAACTCGGCCTGCTCCACTTCGAACAGTCGTGGGAGATCGACCGCTGGGCGAAGTCCGCCTATGACCTCGCGCCCATCCGCTTCGCCACCGTCGCCGACCGCGGCGATCACGGATACCTCGGCCGCAACGGCTCGGAGGGCGAACCGCCCGGCGGCTCATCGGACTTCGCCCGCAAACTCCACGAGGCGGAAAACGCCAGCCCCGCCCAGCCGCCCAGTTGGCGCATCCCCTGCCCGGACGCGATTCCGGCGAGCGAACAGAGTTTCGGCCTGAACTGGCGCTTCCGCAGCGTCAAGCCCGATCGCCTCAGCGCCGTCGAACTCATCTTCGCGGACAGTCCCTATCGCCTGCTCGTGCGCGGCCGCGACCTCGCGCCCCGTCACAACGGCGAGGTGAACTTCATGTTCGGCGACCAGCACGTCGCCCCCGGCGGCGCGGAGACCCTCAAGGAAGAGGATCTGCACCGCCGGACCTGGCGCGCGGCACCGGTCCCGGCGGAGTATCCGCAGCGCTGAGCCCGCGGCGCCGCGCTTCAGCCGAGGTTCGCTCCCGGCGCGTCGATCTCAGGTCTCGCCCTCTGCACGTCGCGATCCCTCCATCTCCAGCGCCAGAGCCGCGAGTGAGACGTTGACGTCGGCGATGAAGAAGAGCAGGCTGGTGATGAGCAGTCCCATGCAGAGGATGAACATCACGATGACGAGCATCGCCGCGTCGAGTTGCAGGACCACCGCCAGAAACAGCACGATGACCAGCGACGCCGCGACCAGCACGCTCGTTGAGGCGAAGGCGATCGCCAGGCGGAGGATCCGCGCCCGGCGCATGAGGATGGTGAGTTCTTTGCTGATGCGATCGCCATCGCCGGCGCTGGTCGCGCGCCGCGCCTGAGCGAGGATGCGGACGCGGTCAATCACCCGGCCGAAGCGGTTGGTCATCGAGAGCAGCACGAGCCCGGCCCCCGAGATCACGATCACCGGACCGATCGACATCTGAAGAACGAGCACGATGTGTTCAAGATTCATGGCCGCGCCTCACTCCAGGGGATGAGCGAACGACGCGCATCGTATGGTCCGGAACCGGCCCGTGCGCCCGCGGCTGACCGGCGCTCGAGGCCCGTCCGTATCGGCGCGGAATCAAAAGCCTCCCGCCGGCGCCGGGGCCGACGGGAGGGAACTGCCATCAGGAGTGCGAATGGCGTCTGAAGTGAAAGTGCGAAGCGTCGCTCTTCGCCGCAACGACTCGGCGCGGCGGGATCGCGGCGCTCTATCGGTCGGCGGAGGGCTTCTCGCGCATCTCCGATCGCTCCTCCCTCGTGAACATGAGATCGGCGGGCACGTGATCAGCGGCGCACCGTCGAACACGGCCGACGCTTTGAGAAACGACGTGGTACGCGGCGGCGATGTTCGAGCGATCGTACCGGGCGGCCGCGTCAGGGCTGATCCCCAGCGCGCTCGCTTCATCAAAGGCGGCGGCATCGGCGCCGAGGAAGGTGAACTGCCAGTTGTACACGTTGCGCTGGTGGGCGATCATCTCGCGAACCTCCGCCTTGGAGAACTCGCGGCTGCTGTTCTCGTGGCCGTCGGTGATGACGGCAAAGACCACCACCCCCGGCCTCGCCTCCTCCGGCAAAGCGGCAAGGCGCTCGCCGACGTCGTTGATGGCCCGGCCGACCGCGTCGAGCAGCGCCGTCATGCCGCGAGGCTCGAGCGTGTAGGGCGGAACTTCACCGATCGGCACGCCGCGGTGAATGAACTCGTACTCCGTGTCGAACTGCACGAGGGTGAGGTTCGCCCGCCCCCGCTGAGCGGCCTGTTCGCGGATGAAGGCGTTGATCCCGGTCTCGGCCTCCGCTTGAACGGAGCGCATGGAGCCGCTGCGGTCGATGACGAGAGTGATGTCGGCGAGGCTGCAATCTGTCATGGTGAATCTCCCAGGAGTCAAAGAAGTTGTGGCGGGTTCAGGCGGCTCGCCGCCCTCCAGGGCAGCGGCCCGTGGTCATGTGATGAGCGCCTCCTTTCTGCCCGGCATGGGGCGACCGCGAGACGCCGCCCCCCGCAAGCGAGGCCGCGGCGCGCAAAACACATCGCGCCGAACGCGGCGTTATCCTGTTTCAACCTTCAATTCTCGAACAACGACAATGGACCCCGCAGCACCGCGCCGATGCGCGCGGAAGGGCGGGAATGTCCCGATTCTACGGCGGATGGTGAATCGGTCCAGCGCGAGCGCCAGTGTCGCTCAGGAAATCGTCACCACGGGCCGGAAAACAGTCCCCCGCTGGCATCCGCCCCTCAAAACGCCTACCCTTGCCGCTCGACGCGCGGCGGCCGGCCGGTGCGGCCGGCGGCGGCGTCGGCCCGCCCTTTTCCCCCCGGGACCGCTCACGCGATGAAGTTCATCCTCGTGGACAAGGTGATTGAGCAGACTTCCGACCGGATCGTCACGATCAAGGCCGTCACCCTGGCCGAGGAGTACCTCGCGGACCACTTTCCGACCTATCCCGTCCTGCCCGGCGTCCTGATGATCGAGGCCCTGGTGCAGGCGGCGCGGCGGATGCTCACCCCGGTGACGGGCGACCCGCGGCTGGTCCTGGGCGAGGTCCGGGCGCTGCGGTACGGGAGTTTCGTGCGGCCGGGCGAGGCGCTGCGCGTTGAGGTGACCCTCACGGGCCGCGAGGATGGGCGCTACGCCTGCAAGGGAGTGGGGCAGGTGCTGCGGCCCGGCGTCCCCGAGCCGGACGGGGAGCCCCCCACGGCCGTGAGCGGGCGATTCATCATGCGGCCGGTCCGCAGCCCCGCGGCATGATACATTTCAGGCGTCCGCGTTGAGGAAAACGCATTCACACGGAGCAACTGCCTCATGGATCGCGATCAAATCTACGCCAAGGTCACGGACGTGCTCGTTGACGCGCTCGGCGTCGATGAGGATGAAGTCAGCCCGACGGCCACGCTTACCAGCGACCTCGGCGCCGAGTCCATTGACTTCCTCGACATCGTCTTCCGCCTCGAGAAGACCTTCGGCATCAAGATCGACCAGGGCGAACTCTTCCCCGACAACGTCGCCCAGAACCCCGACTTCGTCGAGGGAGGCAAGGTGACGGCCAAGGGCATCGCTGAACTCAAGACCCGCCTGCCCCACGCCGACTTCGCCCGCCTCGAGGCCGACCCGTCGGTGGAAAACGTGGGGGAGGTCTTCACCGTCGATGCCGTCGTGAAATTCGTCGAGAAGAAACTGAAGTAAGGCCGCGCGCCCGCGCCTCCGCCCGGCGGTGGTGCGCGAACGGCGCCGCAACCGGACGGACGGGTCATGCGCTGGTCGTGGATCGACCTCATCACGCACGTCGAGAAGGGCAAGCGCCTCGTCGCCATCAAGAACGTCTCGATGGCGGAGGATGTGCTGCACGACCACTTTCCCACCCAGGCCGGGCCGGGCGGCGAAGCGCTCGAGGCCCTGCCGGTCATGCCCGCCTCGCTGCTCATCGAGGGCATGGCCCAGACGGCCGGCCTTCTCGTCGGACACGCCGGCGACTTCCGCGAGAAAGTCATCCTCGCCAAGATCGTCAAGGCGGCCTTCGAGCGCGAGGTCACGCCGGGGCAGACGGTGCGCTTCGAGGCCACGCTCGAACGCATGGACCCCTCCGGCGCCAGTACGGTCGGAACGATCACCGCGATCGATCATGCCGGCGGCGTCGAGCACCACGTCGGCGACGTGGAACTCATCTTCTCGCACATCGACCGCAACATGGCGGGCGTGGAGTTTCCGGATGAGAACTTCGTCTTCACCGACAACTTCCGCGCCCTGCTCGCCGCCGCGGGGATGATCTGACGGCACCGCCGCGCGGGCGCCCGCGCCGGCGGCCGTACAATACCGGCGGACACCGGATCACCACCAGCGAGGCACGGCGGCGATGGGACGCAACAGCGATCTGGCGGCGAGGCGGGCGCGGGTGATGCCCCGCGGCATCGCCTGCTTTCACGAGACGGCGACGGCGGACCACGCCGCCGGCGCCCTCATCACCGACCTCGAAGGCCGCGAACTCATCGACCTCATCGGCGGCATCGGGGTCATGAACGTCGGCCACAGCAACGATGCCGTCGTCAAGGCGATCCGCGAGCAGGCGGGCAAACTTCAGCACACCTGCATCCACGTCGCCACCTACGAGCCTTATGTCGCGCTGTGCGAGAAACTCGTCGCGATGTTTCCGCACGGCAAGGCGAGCAAGGTCATGCTCGTCAACACCGGCGCCGAGGCGGTCGAGAACGCCGTCAAGATCGCCCGCCAGGCGACCGGGCGCAGCGAAGTTTTCTGCTTTACCGAAGCCTTTCACGGGCGCACCATGCTCGCGCTGACGTTGACGTCGAAGGTTGGTTACAAGCGGCACTGCGGCCCCTTCGCCGCCGGCGTGCAGCGCCTGCCCTTTCCATCACACTTCCGCTACGGCGACGGGCTGACGCTTGAGGCCTTCGTCGATCGCGAACTTAACCGCCTGCGCCAGGCGCTGATCAACATGGCCCCGGCCGATGAGGTCGCCGCCGTCATCATCGAGCCGGTGCAGGGCGAGGGAGGCTTCGTCGAAGCGCCGGCGGAGTACCTGCGCGGCCTGCGCGAGATCTGCACCGAGCACGGCATCATGCTCATTATCGACGAAGTGCAGACCGGCTTCGGCCGCACCGGCCGGTGGGCGGCTTACCAGCACGCGGGGATCACGCCTGACCTCTCGACCTGGGCGAAATCGATGGGCGGCGGGCTTCCCATCGGCGCGGTGATCGGTCGGGCGGAAATCATGGACGCCGCCCTGCCGGGCACGCTCGGCGGCACCTACGGCGGCAACCCCATCGCCTGCGCCGCCGCCATCGCCGCGATCGATGAGATGAAGCGCCTGCGCCTCGACGAGCGCGCTGCCGCCCTCGGGGCCCGCATCCGCGAGCGCTTCACCGCGATCCAGGACCGCTTCCCCGAGATCGTCGGAGACGTGCGCGGCGTCGGGTGCATGATGGCGATCGAGTTTCTCTACGAGGGTGATCCGGCCGCGCCCGCGACGGAGATCGCCTCGGCAGTACTGCGCGGCTGCCTGAACAAGGGCGTGCTCATGCTCAATGCCGGCGCGCATGGCAACATCATCCGCATCCTCTGCCCGCTGGTCATCACCGAGGCGCAACTGGACAAGGCGCTGGGCATCATTGAGGAAGAGGTCGCCGCGGCGGCCGCCTCTCTCGCCCAGCCGCGGGCGTCGGGGGCGAAGCGCTGACCGGGCGGAGCGCGCGGCCGGCGCGGCGTCACTATGATCCCGCATGTGCGGGCGATTCACGCGGCAATACACCTGGAAACAGGTGCGCGAGTTTCTTGACCTGCGCCTCCCGGCGCCGGAGGAGATGCTCGCGCCGCGCTACAACGTGGCGCCGACGCAGGCGTCGCCGGTGTGCCGCGTGAATGAGCAGGGGGAGCGCGAACTCGTGCCGATGGTGTGGGGCTTCAAGCCGGCGTGGAGCGACCCCAAGCGCCCCGGTCCGATCAACGCGCGGAGCGAAACGGTCGCGACGAGCCCGATGTTCCGCGCGGCCTTTCGCGCTCGGCGCTGCATCGTCCCCGCTTCGGGGTTCTACGAGTGGAAGCAGACGGGGCGGGGCAAGCAGCCGCACTACATCAGGCCGGCCGACGAGCGGGGTCTCCTCGCTTTTGCCGCCTTGTGGGAGCCCCCGGCCGAGGAGGATGATCGCGGCGGGAAGGGAGCGGCGCGGGGGACGTTCACGATTCTGACCACGCGGCCCAACGCCCTCCTTGCCGCCATCCACAACCGCATGCCCGTCATCCTCCAGCCGAAGGACTTCCAGGACTGGCTCAGCGCGAAGGAAGCGCCAAGGGCGCTCTTCGACCCCTTCCCGGCCGAGGAGATGACGGCGTATCCGATCTCGGCGCGCGTCAACAGCCCGCGCAACGACGATGCGAAACTCATCGAGCCCGCGGAAGAAGCAGAGGACACGGCGGCGCCGGAGTTGTTCGAGTCCAGGCCGGCGCGGCGTCGAAAGACGCAGAACTGATGCGCTTCTTCCCTGCAATCCGCGCGTAATCGCGGCGCTCCCATCGCGCGGTGAGAACACGCCGCAGGGAACGGCGATGTCGCCGACGGACTCAGTGACTGGATCTCATCCAGGCTTTCCGATGTCCTTCTGAGCGCTCTGCACAATCTCCGCGGTGAATGAGGATGGGAGAGGTCCTTGGGACCCATTCTGACCCGGCGCTGGATTCGGGATCATCACGCGCCGACCAGGCCCCACGAGACGTACTTGATGTTCGTGTACTCGTGCATGACGTGGCGGCCGCCCTCGCGGCCGAAGCCGGACTGCTTCACCCCGCCGAAGGGCGCCTGGGCGGTCGAGGGCAGGCCGTCGTTGGCGCCGACGATGCCGTACTCGAGCGCCTCGGCGACTCGCATGAGACGGCCGGCGTCGCGGGTGTAGAAGTACGCGGCCAGGCCGAAGGGCGAGTCATTGGCCAGCGCGATCGCTTCTTCGTCGCTCGTGAACGCCCGCAGGGGCGCGACGGGGCCGAACGTCTCTTCGCTGCTGATGCGCATCTCGCCGGTCAGGCCGTCGATGAGCGTGGGAGCGAAGAAGCGGTCGGCGAAGCCGGGACCGACCGAGACGAGTTGCCCGCCGGTGCGCAGGGCGGCGCCGCGATCGAGCGCATCGCTCACGTGGCTCTTCACCTTAGCGACAGCGTCGTCGTCGATGAGCGGACCGATGTGGACGCTCTCATCAAATCCCGCGCCGACGCGCAGCGCCGCCATGGCGTGAGAGAGGCCCGCCGCGAACTTCTCGTAGACGGACTCGTGCACGAAGAAGCGGTTGGCGCAGACGCACGTCTGGCCCGTATTGCGGAACTTGCTCGCCATGGCGCCGGCGACGGCGGCGTCGATGTCCGCGTCCTCGAAGACGATAAAGGGCGCGTGCCCGCCGAGTTCGAGGCTCAGGCGCACGACGTGGTCGGCCGCCTGCTTCATCAGGATCTTGCCGACCTCGGTGCTGCCGGTGAAGGAGACCTTGCGGACCGCCGAGTTGCTGAAGATCTCGCCGCCGATGGCCTTCGGATCGCCGGTGATGATGCTGATCACGCCGGGGGGCAGGCCCGCTTCGAGCGCGAGTTCGCCCAGCGCGATGGCGGAGAGGGGCGTCTGCTCGGCGGGCTTGACGATGAAGGTGTTGCCGCAGGCGAGGGCCGGACCGAGTTTGCGCGTGATCATCGCGCTGGGGAAGTTCCAGGGGGTGATGGCGGCGACGACGCCGATGGGCTGGCGCAGCACGAGAATGCGCTTGTCGCGATGGCCCGCGGGGATGGTTTCGCCGTAAAGGCGCTTGCCCTCTTCCGCGGCCCAGTAGAGGAAGGAGGCGGCATAGGCGATCTCGCCGCGCGACTCGGTGATGGGCTTGCCCTGCTCGAGGGTCATGAGATGGGCGAGGCGCGGACGGTCGCGCATCATGAGGTCGGCCAGGGCGCGGAGAAGATCGCCGCGCTCGCCCGCGGTCAGGCGGCGCCAGTCGGGCCAGGCGCGGGCGGCCGCTTCAACGGCCTGGCGCGTCTCGGCGGCGCCGCAGAGCGGAACGCGCGCGATCTCGCGGTCGGTGGCGGGATCGGTGACGGGGAAGGTGCGGCCGTCGGCGGCGCCGACCCACTGACCGCCGAGGAGGTTGCGGGTTTCGATGCGGAAGTCGTTGGTGGGCATGTCCAGTCCAATCACTTGAGTCCATCTCAGAGCACACCGCTTCGCACAGCCGGCGCGTCGCGGCTACCCGCGCTCATGCTCATCCGCCCGCGGCGCCTCGACGTTCGCAACGGGCAGCGCGCCGCTGATCGTGCGGATGTGGATGTCGCGCTGCGGGAAGGCGATTTCGATGCCGGCCTTGCGGAACTCGTCGTCGATGCCGAAGTTGACGAAGTCCCGGGCATCGAGGAAGTGCTTGATGTGCGGGATGAAGAAGCGCAGTTCGAAGTTGAGCGCGTTGTCGCCGAATCCGAGGAAGACGGCGCGCGGCGGGGGATCCTTAAGAACGAACTCGCACTTGTTGGCGACCTTCTGCAGCAGCGAGCGCGCCAGGCGCGTATCCGAGCCGTAGGCGACGCCCACGGGCACTTCGATGCGCAACGTGGGGTCGGAGAGCGTCCAGTTGATGAGTTGGCCCGTGATGAACTCTTTGTTGGGAACGATGAGCTCCTTGCGGTTCCACTCCGTGATCGTGGTGGCGCGCATTCGGATGCGGGAGACTTCGCCGGAGACGTTGCCGATCGTGACGGTGTCGCCGACTCGCATGGGGCGCTCGATGAGAATGATGAGGCCGGAGATGAAGTTGGCGAAGATCTCCTGGAGGCCGAAGGCCAGGCCGAAGGTCAGCGCCGCCGCGAGCCACTGAATCTTCGACCACCCGATGCCGACGGCCCCGAAAGTGACCGCAACGCCGACGATGACGATGACGTAGCGCACAATCGTCGAGATGGCGTAGCGGCTGCCGGCGTCGAGAGGAAGGCGCTGGAGGACGGCGATCTCGAGCAGACCGGGGATGTTGCGCGTCAGGACGAGGGTCACGATGCCGATCACGATGGCGATGATGAGATCCGCAATGGTGACGCGCTGAACGGCGGCGGCTTCTGCGCCGGAGTCCGGCTCGGCCGGACTCGAACCCAGCGGCAGACCGAGAGCGCCGTTCGGAGGCGGGGTCGAAGACGGCGCGGCGGATCCGGCTTCGGCGGGCGGCGGAGCCGCGGCGGGGCTCGCCGCGGGGCTGACGTCGGCGATGCTCGGCGGCCGCTCGCTGACGACTTCGACCGGGCCGAAGCGCGGCCAGAGTTCGAACTGGTCGAGGAGACGCAGCGCCGGCAGCGCATCGTTCCAGATGCCCCAGAGGGCGAAAAGCACCGTCAGCACCGCGACGCTGCGGAAGAGCTGGACGGTCTGGGCGTTGGCGGCGGGCAGGTCGATCTCGTCTTCGCTGATCGCGGAGGGCTCCCCCTCAGCGCCGCCGCTCTGCGCCTGCTCCTGAGCGGCGGCGCGGCGTTTGAGGGCCTGCTCGATGGCGACGCGGCGCCGCGCCACCCAGAGCCAGCGGTAGAAAAGGCCCGACCCGATCACCATGAGCAGGCCGAGCAGAAGCGTCTGGCTGAGCCCTTCCTGAAGGCGCTGGGCGGAGTAGAAGTAGCCCAGCCCGGTAAGGACGGCGAGGAAGAGGGGCAGGAGGAGCAGCAGGAGGAACCACAGGCCGCTGAGCCGCGCGATCCACCCGCCGCGAATGGGGTCGAAGTAGGTGCGCAGCACCGGGCCGTGCGGCTTGAGGGTGCGCTGCACGAAGATCGCGAGAACGACCATCCCGGCGATGAAGGTGAGCCGCGCCAGCGGCTCGCTGGCGAGTTCATGCCCTTCGCCGCTCACGACCCGGAAGATCGCCTCCGCGGGCACGACAAAGCAGATGAGCCAGAAGAGACTGCGGCGGACGGCGGCGACGGCTTCGCGCGGCCAGCGAAGGTGCACCTCGGCGAACCCGCCGCCGCGGCAGCCCTGCCGCCCGACTTCAAGCGCCAGCCACACGAGCGCCGCCGAGCGCAGGGCTTCCGCCATGGACTGGGTCGCCGCGGGCGCCTGCGCATTGGTCGCCAGCGCCAAGGCCGCAACGAGCAGCAGCAGCGGCCAGCGAAGGGCGCTGAGCAGCAGTACGAGCATGGCCTTGAAGGTCGGCCGGAACGAGGGGTGGAGCCGGTCGCGGTCGAGTTCCTCGCTCAGCCGCGCCCGGGCCCGACGGAGGCGCGGCGCGGAGGCGAGCAGGAGGATCCATGCGACAACCGCCACGGTCAGTCCGGTGAATTGGAGCGGATCCTGCACCAGGCTGTCGCGAAACGCCGCGCCGGTCTGCTTCCACAACTCCCTGTCGCCCAGGCGCGCCAGGGCCGCGGCGGCGTCGCGCACGTCGCTCCAGGCGAGGGGAGGGGCGCTGCGGATCCACAGGATGTGCTCATCAATGAACGCCGCGTAATCCTCCGTGACGCGGACGAGCGCGCGTTCGGCGGCATCAGCCTCGGAGAGTTCATCGCCCAGATCGCGCGCGGTCTCAATGATCTGGCCGAGCAGGGCGCTGGTCACCCGGTACTCCTCCGTGGCCCGCTCCTTGATCGCTTCGCGTTGTTCGGCTGAGACCTCCGGGCCGAGGCCGGCGACGATGCGCTCGACCGCGGCGCCGATGTCCTTGATCTCATCGCGCCGCCGCTCGTATTCGAAGTGCGCCCCGAGCGCCTCGGAGAGTTCCTGCTGCCGCCGGCGGATCTGCTGCTGGTGGTAGCGCACGTTGGGCAGTTCGCCGCGGCGCGAGCCAAGGATGATGCCCACCGTGTTGGTGAGTCCGGCCCGGTCGATCTCCTCGAAACTACGGCGGAACTGGGCGCGAACGGTGGCGAGGGTGTTCTCGATCGCCTGCCGGTCCTTCTGCGCCTGTTGGAACCGGCCGACGAGTTGCTCGTGGGCGGAGGCGAGTTCGGTGCGCTCTTCGAGCCGCGCCTTGATGACCGCGTGCTCGTTGGCGGCCTGGCGGAGGGCCTTCTTGGCCTCGGCGGCGATGCGCCGGGCCTCGGCCTCGCGCGCCTCGCTGAGCCGTCCACGCCACGCCTCGACCCGACGCTCCGCCTGCGTCACTACCCGCGCCGCCCGATCCTGGCGGGCGCGAAGACTCTCGCGGCGGGCCTCGATCGACGCCTGCTCCTTCTCCAGCGACGCAACCGTCTGCTCGAGCGAACGCCGGCGCACCATCAGGCGAAGCAATTCGGCGCGCGAGACGGGATCGAGCGCCCCGAGCGTGGTGCGGCTGGCGATCTCATCCGCGACCGACTGCATTTCCTGCCGCGTCCTGGCGATGACGCCGGGAATCTCCTCGCGCAGGCGGGTGCGCGACTGGACTTCGTTCTCGAGGGCGAGGGCTTCGTCGCGCGCGGCTTTGAGTTCGGCCTCGGCCTGGGCGAGCCCCTGCTCCAACTGCTGCACCGTCTGGTCCGCCGGAACTTCAACGGCCGGAGGCGGCTGGGCGAGTTCGGCCCGGATCTGTTCGAGGAGGATCGGCGCGTTGGCGACGCGCTGCTCGAGGTCCGCGATCTTCGCGAGCGCCGCCTCGATCGTCTTGAGATCGGCGAACACGGCGGTGAGCAGGTCGCGGACCGCGGGGCGGCGGCCTTCCTCCACCTCCGGCAGCGCCGTCAGCGCACTCTCAAACGAACTCCGCTCCGACTCCGTCAGGCGCGGCAGTATGTCGCGCACCAGCGTGGCGATGTCGGGCGGCGCGGGCGGCGGCTCCGTCTGCCGGCCCAGCGCCGTCGGCCCCGACGCGAACAGCAGCGCGATGACGAGGAACAGCGCTGAAGCGCCGCAGAGACCGGTCCGTTGACGCGCGGAGCGAAGGAACATGCCGGATGGTAGGGCCGGCCTCATCTCGGCGGGGTGAACCTACCGCGGCGCGTTCCCCGCGCGGCGATCGCCGCCGGGCAGAGGCGTGCCCCGCCGCAGCCGAATCCACCCGAACCTCCGGAAGAGCCACAGCGTCGTCGCCGTGACCGTCGCCATGAGCAGCAGCACCCCGGGATAGCCCCACTTCATGTGAAGTTCGGGCATGTTCCAGCGCGACGTCACCGGATCGTAGTGGAAGTTCATGCCGTAGACGCCCGCGATGAAGGTGAGGGGCATGAAGACGGTGCCGATGATCGCCAGGACCTTCATCACTTCGTTGGTGCGCTGCCCGATCTGCGAGAGATAGACCTCCATGAGGCTGGTGACCATCTCACGATGCGCCTCGATGAGATCGACGAGTTGCACGACGTGGTCATAGCAGTCGCGGAGGTAGACCTTCGTCTCGGCGGAGATGAGCGGCGTCTCGCTGCGCAGCAGCACGTTGAGCGGATCGCGAAGGGGCCAGACGGCGCGGCGGAGGCTGAGCAGGTCGCGGCGGATCGAGTGCAGGTCGGCGAGAATGCCGTCGTGGGGACGCGCCAGCACTTCGTCCTCCAGCGCCTCGATCCGCTCGCCGATCGTCTCGATCAGCGGAAAGTACGAGTCGATGGCGGCATCGACGATGGTGTACGCGAGGTAGTCGGCCCCGCGCTGGCGGAACCGTCCGTTCTCCTCCTTGAGCCGCGCGCGGATCGGGTCGAAGCAGTCGCCGGCGAACTCCTGGAAGGTCGCCACGGCTTTCGCCTTGAGGCAGATGCTCATCTGCTCGGTGTGCATGTCCCCGGCGGCCTGCGGCATGCGCAGAACCACATAGAGGTAGTCCGCGTACTCCTCGACCTTGGGGCGCTGGTAGACATTGCAGATGTCCGCCACGGTGAGCATGTGCAGCCCCAGCCGCTCGCCGATGGCGGCAATGGCGGCGCCGTCGCCCACGCCGTCGATGTTGATCCAGACCGTCTCGTGGCCGGGGTCGCCGAGGGTGATCTGGGTCGCGGCGGGCGGCTCATGATCCTTCACCCCCGCCTGCCCGAAGGAAATCACCCGGATGCGTGAAGGCGCCGCAGCGGGATCGAGCGCGATCGTTCCGGGACTGGCGCCGGGGGGCGGGCGGCGAACGCGGCGGCGGGCGGCATGGCGCTTCTTTGAACTCTGCCGACTCATCATCGCTCCGTGCTGCTGGATCGATCGGAACGCTGAGGAACGCTCAACGCGCCCCGCGATGCGGGGAGTCCGGAAAGGCACCCCACGATTCGCAGCGCCTCATTGGCGCTCATTCACCCCACGATTCGCAGAGCCTCATCGTGGGCGTGGGGAATCTGACGAAGCGCGCCCGGCAGGACTCGAACCTGCAACCCTCGGTTCCGAAGACCGATGCTCTGTCCAATTGAGCTACGGGCGCATCGCCGGGCCCGGTGCACATCTCACCGCTTCGCCTCGACGGAAATGAGGGTAGCACCGGCCTTTGGAGGGGCAACCGCGCCCCACGCTGGCCTCCCTATCGTATAGACGGTATCTTTGGCGTGCGACCCGGGGACGGGCCGCCGGGCACCCGTAGCTCAGCAGGATAGAGCAGCGGTTTCCTAAATCGCAGGTCGCAGGTTCGAATCCCGCCGGGTGCGCTTCTGATTTCATCCACGCCCACGATGAGGCTCTGCGAATCGTGGGGTGCGTCCCACTCCGCGCTCCCCTTCGCAGAGCCTTCGGGTCGCGGCGAAACGAGACACACCGAAATGAGGATCATCCCGTGAGCCAGTCATTCTTCACCACCCACCGCGCCACGCTCGACGGCGCCCTCAAGGCCATCCGCGAGCGCGCCTGCTGGAGCGCGTACCCCGAGATCCCCAGCGGCAAGATCTACGGCGAGAGCGCCCGGGACGATGGGCAGAAGGCCTTTGAAGCGCGCCTCAACAAACCCTTCAACCTCGCGGGCCATCCCAGCGCGCCAGGCGGCGTCGGCGCGGAAGCGTCGCCCTATGCACTCGCGCTGGGTGTGAGGTATCCGAAGGTCGATCTCGACTCGCTGATCGCCGCATCGAGCAAAGCGTGGGAGATTTGGAAGCGTGCCGACGTGGAGAAGCGCGTGGGCGTGTGTCTCGAAACCCTCCACCGCCTCAACCAGCGCAGTTTTGAGATGGCGCTGGCGGTGATGCACACCACGGGGCAGGGCTGGATGATGGCGTTTCAGGCCGGCGGGCCGCACGCCCAGGACCGCGGCCTCGAAGCCATTGCCTATGCCTATGACGAGATGACCCGCACGCCGCGCGAGGCGACGTGGTCAAAGCGCGTCGGCAAGGAAGAGACCGTCACACTGCACAAGACCTTCAGAATCGTGCCGCGCGGCATCGCGCTCACGATCGGCTGCTCGACCTTCCCGACGTGGAACGGCTATCCCGGGATCTTCGCAAGCCTCGCCACCGGCAACGCGGTGGTGGTCAAGCCGCACCCCGGCGCCATTCTGCCGCTGGCGATCACGGTCGAGGTGGCGCGCGCGGTGCTGCGCGAGGCGGGCTTCGACCCCAACGTCATTACTCTCGCGGCCGATGAGGCGAACAACCCGATCACGAAGAACCTCGTGCAGCGGCCCGAGGTGAAGATCATCGATTACACCGGCTCCAGCGCCTTCGGCGAGTGGATCGAGCAGAACGCCCGGCACGCCGTGGTGTACACCGAAAAGGCCGGCGTCAACTCCGTCATCATCGACGGCGTCGAAAACCTCAAGGCCGTGACCGGCAATCTCGCCTTCACGCTCAGCCTCTACTCGGGGCAGATGTGCACGACGAGCCAGAACATCTTCATCCCGCGCGAGGGCATCGAGACCACGGAAGGACACAAGTCCTTCGATGAAGTCGCCGGCGCCATCGTCAAGGCGGTGGACTGGTTCCTCAGTGAACCCAAGCGCGCGGCCGAAGTCCTCGGCGCCATTCAGAACGAGAATACCGCCCGGCGCGTCGATGAGGCAAAGCAACAGGGGTTGACGGTGCTGCGCGAATCGACGCCGGTCGTGAACGAGGCGTTTCCGAAGGCCCGCGTGCGCAGCCCGATCATCCTCAAGGCGGAGTCGAAGGACCGCGAGAAGTTCGGCCGCGAGATGTTCGGCCCCATCGCCTACATCATCGCCACCGCCAACACCGATGAGAGCATCCGCCTCGCCGCCGACATCGCGCGCGAGAAGGGGGCGATCACCTGCGCCCTCTACTCGACGGACCCGAAGGTGATCGCAAAGGCCGAGGAGGCCTCGGCGGAGGCGGGCGTGGCGCTCTCTTGCAATCTCACCGGTTCCATCTGGGTGAACCAGGCGGCGGCGTTCAGCGACTTCCACGTCTCCGGCGCCAATCCCGCCGGCAACGCCACGCTGTGCGACAGCGCCTTCGTCGCCAACCGCTTCCGAATCGTGCAGTGCCGGATACCTGTGAAGGGATAACTTCCAACCCTGACCACAAAGGACACAAAGTCACAAAGGGGGCACGAAGGGAATCGGAATGGCCGCAAAGAGGCACAGAAGGCACAAGAACAACTGAAGCCGGAGTCGTCAGGCCCAAGCCATAGTCTCTTTTCTGTGCATTTTGGGCCTCTTTGCGGCAATTGACATTGATCTTTTTCTCTTCGTGCTCCAATCTCTTCGTGCTTCCCTTGTGACTTTGTGTTCTTGGTGGTGAAAGTCCAAGGTGCAACGGAATGCCATGCTACGAGTTCCAGGGCGTGCGGCCGGTGGTCGATCCGACAGCGTTCGTGCATCCGACGGCGTCGCTCATCGGCGATGTCATCGTCGGGCCGGGCTGCCTCGTCGGGCCCGGCGCCTCGCTGCGAGGCGACATCGGGCAACTCATCCTCAAGGCCGGCTGCAACATCCAGGACAACTGCACGCTCCACTGCTTCCCCGGCAAGAACGTCGTCGTCGAAGAGGATGGGCACATCGGCCACGGGGCCGTCCTGCACAGCTGCACCATCAGGCGCAACGCGATGGTCGGCATGCTCGCGGTCGTCATGGATGACGCGGTGATCGGCGAGGAGGCGTTCGTCGCCGCCCTTACCTTCGTCAAGGCGGGGATGATCGTCGAGCCGCGCACGTTGGTTGCCGGCATCCCCGCCAGGGTCATCCGTCAACTCTCTGATGATGAAGTGAAGTGGAAAACGCAGGGGACTCAGATCTACCAGGAACTGGCGCGGAACTACAGCGCAACGATGCGCGAGGTGGAGCCGCTTCGCGAAGTCGAGGCACAGCGCCCGCGCGTGCCGCTGCACAAGTATGCGCCCAAGCATGAGCAGAAGTGAAGCGAAGGCGCAAGCGACGCCGCGAGCGGATGGCGCGAAGTTCGTCAAGGGTGTACGACGCCGCTTGCGTCTTCGCCTTTGCGACGAGCGTGCTTCGCGCCTCACCGCGCCGCGTCGCTGAGCAGTTCGCACATCGACGGATGGGGGTGGATGGTCCCCGCGAGGTCGTCGAGTTCGACGCCCATTTCGACGGCGAGGACGCCTTCGCCGATCATCTCCGCCGCGCCGGCGCCGACGATGCCGACGCCGAGGACCATCTTGGTGTCGGGGTCGTAGATGAGCTTGGTGAGGCCTTCGGCGCGATTCATGCCGACGGCGCGGCCCGACGCTCCCCAGGGGATCTTCGCCACCTTGTGCGCGACGCCCTGCGCCGTTGCCTGCGATTCAGTGAGGCCGCACCATGCGATCTGCGGATCGGTGAAGGCGACACGGGGCACAGCGCGGGCGTCAAAGGCGCTGTTCCACCCCGCCGCCACCTCGGCGGCGATGCGCCCCTGAGCCAGCGCGCGGTCCGCGGTCCACGGCGGGCCGGTGACATCCCCCACCGCCATGACCCGCGGCTCGGCCGTGTGCATCTGCTCATCGATCTCGATGAAGCCGTCGGGATCAACCTTCACCCTCGTGTGCTCGAGGCCGAGGTCGCTGGTGTTGCCGCATTGTCCGAGCGCCATGATCACGCCGTCGAAGGCCTGCGATTCACTCTGGCCGCCGGAGGTGAAAGTGACACTGACTTCCTCGCCGACGACGCGCATCTCCGCGACGGTCGCGCCCGGCATCACCGCCTTGAGGCGTTCGGCGAGTTGACGCTGAAGCGGCCGCACAAGATCGGCATCCGCCGCAGGCAGACACTGGCTCTGTTCGAACGCGAGCGTGACGGCACTGCCCAGCGCGGCGTAGATCGAGGCGAGTTCAACGGCGGGAGCGCCGGCGCCAATCACCAGCAGTCGCGAGGGCACTTGCTCGATCCGCAGCGCCTGCCAGGGGTCGATGATGCGCAGCCCGTCAAAGGGCGCGGCGGGATGCTCGAGGGCGCGGCCGCCGACGGCGAGAATCGCCCGGCGGAACCTGATGCGCGGAACCGAACCGCCGTGGATCGAGAGGTTCTTGCCATCATCGAACGTCGCGCGGCCGGTGATGATCTCGACGCCGAGTTTTTTCGCGCGGCTCGCCAGGCCCGCGGCCAGACGGTCCGTCGTCTGACTCACCCAGGCGCGTATCTTGTCGAGATCGAGGCGCGGCTCGGGATACTCAACACCGAAGGCCGCGGCGCGCCGCCCCAGACTGATCGTCTCGGCGATGTGCAGCAAGGTCTTGGAGGGAATGCACCCGGCATGGAGGCAGATGCCGCCGAGATCCTTGCGGCTGTCAACGATGACGGGAGTGAGGCCGAGTTCAGCGGCGCGGAAAGCGGCGCTGTAGCCGCCCGGCCCGCCGCCGATGATGACCAGATTCGCCTCCTGCGTGAACTCGCCGACGACCATTCGTGTGCCTCGCGCCTTTCAGTTGGCCTCAGAGCAGCAGCCGCGCCGGGTTTTCGAGCGCACCGATCACCTGCCGCATGAAGGCGACCTCGTG
>JBDIVQ010000041.1:0-28224 GCA_039794345.1 Phycisphaerae bacterium
GGGCGGCGGGTGAGGGGGCGGCGGGTGATGGCAACGCCCACGATGAGGCTCTGCGAATCGCGGGATGCGTCCTGGTTGCTCGCGCTCGCCCGACGAGCAGGTGCCCCGTGTCCGTTGTTCGGCAGGTCCAACCGGCTTCGACGACGGCGGTGCTGTGATCATCGACAATCAGTGCCGGGCCGGCGGTGACCTCCCCCGACGCAAGCGCCTCGCGATCGATGACGGGGGTCGGGGCGGATGTTCCACCGAGTTGCATCTCGATGGTGCGCGACGGGGCCGTGCATGACCGGGAACGGGACGAAGCCGATCTCATCGTCGGCGAAGATGCGATGGTCGAGGCAATCACGCGGATCGATTCGATCTCGATGCGTCCGCTCGGCTTGCAACCGAAGACGTTGACATACATTTCGGCGAACCGTTGGTCCAGCGACGCCTCATCGTGGTACTCGATGGTCAGCGTCGAGTCCTGCCCGAGCAGGCGCATCTCGACGAGGCGGCGGCGGATCTCGATGGGCTCAGGGCCGCGCCCATCGGCGCGAACGAGTGCGGCCGCATCGCGCTCCAGTTCCGCGATAATCGCGGCGACCTCGCCGCCGTGCATCTCATCCATCGGGCGCAGCACCTGCCGCTGCGCGAAGCGCTCGATGCGGGCGTCGAAGAGTCCGGCGGCGCTGAGCAGGCCGGCGTCGGAGGGCAGGATGATGCGACCGATGCCGAGCAGGTCGGCGATGGCGCAGGCATGTTGGCCGCCCGCGCCGCCGAAGGCGAGCAGGGCGTGTTCGGCGGGGTCGAAGCCTCGCCGCAGCGAGATGCGCGCCATGGCATCGGCCATGTGCTGGTTGGCGATCGCGAGCAGGCCGGCGAGAAGTTGATCCGTCGTCAGGGCTTCACGCGTCGCCCGGCGAACCTGGTCAAGCAGTTCCGCGGCGCGGTTCTCGGCCGCGACGCGATCGAGCGGCGCCTGGAAGCGTGCGGCATCGACCCGGCCCAGCAGGAGGTTGACGTCGGTGATGGTGAGCGGCCCGCCGCAGCCGTAGCACGCCGGCCCGGGCGCGGCGCCGGCGCTCTGCGGCCCGACGCGCAGGCGATGGCCGTCAAACCAGCAGACGCTCCCTCCGCCCGCGGCGACGCTCTCGATCGCCAGAGCCGGCGCGAGGAGATGAGCGTCGCCGACGCGGTGTTCGAACTGGTACGCGAAGTCTCCCGCCCAGCGCGCCACGTCCGTGCTCGTTCCCCCCATGTCGAACGAGAGGATTGCCGGCTCGCCAAGCGATCGGGCCACAGCGGCGGCGCCCGCGACGCCTCCGGCCGGCCCGCTCAGCAGGCTCTCGCAGGCTCGGTATCGCGACGCCGCCGTCAGCCCGCCGGCGCTGGTCAGAACCACTGTTGATTCCCGATCGACCCGGCCGGCAATCCGCCCGAGATAGGCGCTGATGATGGGGGAGAGACAGGCGTCAACGACCGCCGTCTCGGCGCGCGGCAGCAGGCGGATGAGCGGCGCCGCCTCGGCGGAGCGCGTGATGTGAAGGAATCCCGCTTCGCGCAGGACTCGCTCGATGAGGCGCTCGTGCGCGTCATTCAGATAGGCGTGCTTGAGGGCGATCGCCGCGGCGATGATGCCGCGCTCGACGAGCGCGGCCGCGTCGCGCCGCACGCTCGCGAGATCGGGCGCCCGGAGCACCGTGCCGCGCGCGTCGATGGATTCGTCAACTTCGACCACCGCCTCGGCAAGGGGTTCGGGGCGGATGATGTCGAGGGCGAAGAGGTCCGGTCGCTGCTGCGTGCCGATGCGGAGGAGGTCGGCGAAGCCGGTGGTGATGAAGAGGGCGGCGGGCGCGCCGCGGCGCTCCAGCAGCGCGTTCGTCCCGCGGGTCGTCGCGAGGCGCAGGCTCATCGGCGGCAGGGCGGCGCCGAGGGGCGTGCCCGTGGCGAGATGCGCCGCGAGCAGCGGCGCTTCGAGCCCCGTTTCGATCTCGCACAGGCCCGGGGCGAACTCGGCGGCCCCGTCGTGCTCGATCGTCGAGGCGCGCGCCTGGAAACGACGGATGACCGCCGGCGCAGCGGACGCCGTCGCGAGCCGGATGACCGCCCCCGCGAAGAAATCCTCGGGCGCCTCGAGATGAAGATCCAGCCGCAGGCGGCGAGGCGAAAGCACCTCGGAGATGCGGGCGCGAACGCCGCCGGTGCTCAGCACCTTGGCACGCCGCAGCGCACCGTCGGGGGCGAGCGCGAGGCAGTCGGTGAACGTCCCGCCGGTGTCGATGCAGAGCATCCAGGCTGAGGGATCACGCATCGGTCGCCTCGCGTCGCACCGATCGGGCCGCGCGACTCACACCGTTCACGCGCCCGGCGCCATGTGCAGCCCCGCGCGCGTCCCGCCGATGCGCAGCAGTTCCGCAACCTCGTCGGCGTGCCGCATCCCCGACCGCTTGACCTCCTCGACCAACTCGCGGTTGCGCCGATCGCGGAGGAAGTAGGCGAGGGTCAGGTCAACGAGATGGCTGTCGGGCGTGTCGCGGAAGTAGTCGAACCCCTCGCGGTAGATGATGTGCGAAGCGAGGAAGGCGCAGACGATCTCCTGGCGGTAGGACTTCGGGAGCACGCTCCAGATGCGATCGCCCGCCTTGGCCTGCAGCGAGGGGGGAATGTGTTCGAGCACGCAGGCGCGCACGAGATCGGGGTGCTGCTCGGCGACGCGGAGGTAGTCGGCGCTGAGGGCGTCGTTGACGCGGCGGATCTCGCGGCTCAGGAGGATGCTCAGATCGACCAGCGGCGTCGTCGGGCGCCGCTTGCGCTCCTCGAAGAGCAGCCGGGCCTCGAGCCCCGCCACCTCGCGCAGCCGCTGGAGCACTTCCTGCACGTACCGCGGCTTGATCTCGAGGAACTCCGCCTGGCTGATCATCAGGCTCGCCATGATCTCGTAACTCGAGCAGATCACGCCGCACTTGTTCGCGGAAGAGTCCTTGACGATGAGCACGCCGGCGTCGAAGAGCAGTCGCCTCGCCTCGCCGGTGATGAAGAGGTTGGCGCCTTCGACGATGATCGGGCTGCTCGGCTTGCCTTCGGCGGTGAGGAAGCGCTTCCAGTTTGACGTGTTGATGGTCTCGGGACGGCCGCCCGCGGGAACGAAGGCGTCGGCGATGACGCGGTTGTGCATCTCGTTGCGGAGGCGCGACCCGTCGGGATCCGAGACGAGGGTGAGGCGGCCCTGCGGCGAGAGCCGGCCGCGGTCAAACTCGGAGATCGGCGCGCTCGCCTTGACGAGGCGAAGCAGTTCCTGGTGATCGAGGCCGACGGGGTCCTCGGCGCAGCCGAAGCCGTCCGCGATGCCGACGATGCGGACGTTGGCGCCGTAGTCGCGAACGACGATCTTGATGAGGTTTCCGGCGACGTCGCCGTCCGGCCCGCCGGTGATCTTGAGCGTGAAGGGCTGGCGGCGCGGGTCGATGCCGGTGGATTTGAGCGCGACTTCGAGGAAGACGTTGACGCCTTCGCTCGTGACTCCGTACTCCTTGTGGTTGATCCCCGCCCCCGGCTTGGAACTCATCAGGGCGTTGGGGAAGCGGTAGCCGCGCGCCGCGGCCCGCTCGACGATCCAGTTGATGTGCCCGGGGGTGATGTTCTCATCGGGGCCGAAGTAGATCCACTCCTTGATGCCCAGCCGGTCCACGATCCGCGCCTGCGTCTTCTCGTCGTCGGTGATGAGATCGAGAATGGCGTCGGCGAAGGCGCGCACGCAGCGGTTGATCGTCTGCCCGGGGCGAACGAGGATCACCGCCTTGGCGCCCCCCTCGGGGATGTCCTTGTTCTTGAGTTGCTGGGCGTAGGCGAGTTCGAAGACCTCGTCGAAATGGCGCTCCGACTCGCGGATGAACTGCTCATCCGAGGAGGGCCGCACGACGCGCACCCCGCCGCGCGCCGTCTGGCGGAAGCGCACGTGAAAGGCGTTGAAGTCGCGCCCGTGCACGAAGAAGATGCCGTAAGGCTTCTCGTTGCGCGGCGCGACGCGCATCATCAGGTCCGACGAAAGACGCAGGGCCAGCGCGAAGCGCCCCACGACGTAGTAGTTCGTCTTGAGCGTCGAGGTGATCGCGTCGAGCATCGTCGTGAAAATCTCGCGGGTGATCTCGTCCTCGACGGCCGTGCCCATGTGCTCGCGCACGCGATGCTCGCGCAGTTCATAGTCCGCGTCGTCAAGTTCGCGGTCGGGATCGAACCGCTCGCGGAAGAGGTTCACGAGCATGAGGCTCAGGTCGATGTGCTTCTCGGCGATCTCGCGAATGCGGGCGCGGCTGTAGTAATAGCGGTTCGTCTTGACGAGCAGCTGGTGGGCGAGGTCGCAGTAGGTGTGGAGGATGTCCGCTCCTCCCAGGCCCATCTCCGGGTTCTCGTACCCCAGCGCCAGCGTCTCGCGGTCGAGCCACTTGAGGCGAAGCAGGTCGCGGTGCAGGCGCTGCCAGAGGAGCGACCTGGGATCGATCTGCCCCCCGTCGGGCCCCTGCACCACCGCGGAGATGATGACGACCGACTCCTCCTCGCCCGCCTGGATCGCGTCCACGTAGGCGCGGTCCACGTTGATGCTCAGCGTCTTGAAACGGTTGGCGACTCGGATGAGCATGCGCTTGGCCGGCACGTTGGCGACGGCCAGGATGATGCGCGAGTGGTTCGGATAGAGCGTGTTGTCGAGGACGACCGACGAGCCCTTTGACTGGCTGACCTCCTGGTACAGCCGCGCGTGGCCGAGGATGCGCGCCGGCGGGCAGTTCTTTACGCTGTCCTCCGACAGCAGTCGGAAATGCGCGCGGAGCGTCTCCTCCGTCCACGCCTCGCCCCGCTGCCGCGCCAGCGCCAGCGTCTGCTGGAAGATCCGCTTGACGAAGGGGTCGTCGAGGTTGCACGGCTGGCTCGGACCGACCTCGAAGATGTCGATGACCAGTTCGGCGTCGTGCGAACAGTAGAGTTTCGCCGAGCGGATGAGGTCGTCGCCGAAGTCGTACATGAGCAGATCGACGAGCAGGCCCGGGTAGTCGCGCGGCAGGACGTAGGTGACCCGCCGGCCGTCGTTGCTGCGGATGCGCACGCGCGGCTCCTGCCCGCTGGCGCGCAGCGCCAGAACGGCGCGCATGTGCTCCATCCGCGTCGCCTCATCGACGTTGCGGAAGTACGTTTCGGGCATCTGCTGGAAGAACCAGGGCACGAATTCCTCGGCCGCGCGGCTCAATCCTTCGCCCAGTTGACGGATGACCTCGTCCTGATCGATCTGCACGTCTGCCATGCGGGAATCCTTGGCTGATCGCCCGGCGGCTGCCACCGCGCGCTGGCGGATTTGCCGGCGCTGGCCTAGTGTTGCCGCTATGCCCGGAACGACCGTTCTCACTATCGGCAACTTCGACGCCGTGCATCTCGGGCATCAGGCTCTGGTCTCCGCGGCCCGGGAGCTCGCCGGAAAACAGGGTCGGGTTCTCGTCCTCGCCTTCGATCCTCACCCCGCGAGCGTCCTCCGTCCCCGCGAGGCGCCGCCCCGTCTCACCACCTGGCCCCGGCGCGAGGCGCTGCTCCAGGCCGCGGGCGTGGACGAGGTCATCCGCCTCGAACCCTCCCCCGCCCTTCTCGGGACTTCACCCGAGGAGTTCATCGCCTCTCTCGCCGCCCGCTTCCGTCCCGACGTCATCGTTGAAGGCCCGGACTTCCGCTTCGGCCGCCGGCGCGCCGGCGACGTCGAACATCTTGCCGATCTCGGCCGGTTGCACGGCTTTGACGCCATGATCGTGCCCCCCGTCGAAGCAGCCCTGGACGACCTGTCCCTCGTGACGGTGTCGAGTTCACTGGTGCGCTGGATGCTCGGGCACGGCCGCGTGCGCGATGCGCAGCGGCTGCTCGGGCGAGCGTACGAAGTGGACGGCGTCGTCGCGCCCGGGGAGAAGCGCGGCCGGCGCCTCGGCGTGCCGACGGCCAACATCGCCGCACAGTCCATGCTGCCGGGCGACGGCGTCTACTTCGGTGAAGCGACGGACCCCGATGGCCGGCTCTTCGCCGCCGCGATCAACGTCGGCGTCAAACCGACGTTCGGGACTCACACCCGCGGCTGCGAGGTTCATCTCATCGACGCCGACATCCCCGCGAATGCCTATGGCTGGAGGTGCACCGTGGCCTTTCACGGCTTCCTCCGCGGCGAACTCCGCTTCGACGGCCCCGAGGCGGTCGCGGCACAGATTCACCGCGACATCGGACGCGCCCGCGAACTCCTCCCGAGGCGGGCGATCGCATCATGAACGCCGCGCCCTACGAGTCCAACGTGGAACTCAATGCCGTCGCTCAACGCCTCCGCGCCGCAGCGCACATCGCCGTGACGACGCACGTCAAGCCCGACGGCGATGCCATCGGCTCGACGCTCGCGCTCGCCCGGGCGCTGGAACATCTCGGCAAGCGGGTCTCCGTCTGGTACATCGGACCGCTCATGAGTGTCTTTGATTCTGTCATCTATCCGACGGCGATTCAGATCGTCGCCGAAGGCCGACAGCCGCCGGACGACATCGATCTCGTGCTCATCACCGACACCGGCGCCAGGTCGCAGCTGCGTGAACTCCTGCCCTGGATCGAACGGCACTGCGAGAAGGCGGTCGTCATCGATCATCACATTCAGGGCGACGCCGACCTGGCGGCCCTGCGCGTCGTCCGACCGGAAGAGGCGGCGGCGAGCCAGATTGTCGCCGACCTTCTTGCCCTGCTCGGCGTGCCGATGTCGCGGCCCATCGCCGAAGCGCTCTACCTCGGCATCGCCACCGACACGGGCTGGTTCCGCTTCTCGAACACCACCTCGCGCACCCTGCGCCTCGCCGCCGACCTCATCGACGCCGGCGTCGATCATGCCGATCTCTACCGCCGCATCGAGCAGACCGACCCGCCGGGCCGGCTGCGCCTCCTCGCCCGCGCGCTGACCTCTCTTGAGATCGTGGGCCGCGGCCGCGCCGCGGTGCTCACCCTCCGCCAGGCCGATTACCAGGCTTCCGACGCCACGCCCGACGACACGCACGGCTTTTCCGACCTGCCTCTCGCCGTCGAGTCGATCGAAGTCGCCTGCGTCATCGCCGAGACCAGGAGCGGTCATGTGAAACTGAGCCTGCGCTCCAAGCCCGGCCCGAACGCGGTCGATGTGAACCAGGTCGCGCGCCTCTTCGGCGGCGGCGGCCACGCCCGCGCCTCGGGCGCCAAGATCGACCGACCCATCGACGAGGTGCGGCCGAAAGTCGTCGAAGCGCTCAGCCGCGTGTAGCGCCGCCGCGCGAGGCGCCGCGGGGGCGGTTCACTCGTCAATCCCCAGATCGGCCTTGGTGAAGAGACTCTCGTAGCGATACCCCGCCGCCTCGATGTTCTCCCTCGCGCCTTCGAGGCGGTCGATGGTTGAGATGATCGTGTCCACGACGGCGCCGAGGTCGGTCAGGACGCGGGCGGCTTCGAGCACCTGCCCTCCGGTCGTCGCGATGTCCTCGACGATGATGACCCGCTCCCCTCTCTGGAGTTTTCCCTCAATCTGCTTCGCCGTGCCGTACTCCTTCTTTGCGTTGCGCACAAAGATGCAGGGCAGGCCGGTGGCGAGGGATGCCGCGGTGACGAGGGGAATGCCCCCCAGTTCCGCCCCGGCCAGGCGATCCACGCTTCGCGGCCCGATCCGCTCAGCGAACATCCGCCCCAGTTCCGCCAGCACCTGCGGCTGCGTCGAAAAGAGGTACTTGTCGAGGTAGTAGCGGCTGGTGCGGCCGCTGCGCAGCGTGAATTCGCCGCGCAGCAGCGCCGCCTCCGCGATCCGTCGGGCCAGTTCGCTCCGGTCCATGGTTCAAAGAGTAGCCCCCCTCTCCGTGAGCGGTCGATGATTCCAGGGCGCGAACCTTGAAGCCGACCCGCAGCCGGCCACAATAGTTGTCGCGCCCCACGCCCACGATGAGGCTCTGCGATTCGTGGGATGCCCCACGCCCACGATGAGGCTTTGCGAATCGTGGGGTGAGTCCGGAGACCGCCATGGCGTCCGTCTGCTTTTACTTCCAGGTTCACCAGCCCTTCCGACTGCGGCGCTACAGCGTCTTCGACACCGACCACCACTACTTCGACGACGCCAAGAACAGCGAGATCTGCCGCAAGGTCGCCGACAAGTGCTACCGACCCACGACGAAACTGATCCTTGACCTCGTCCGCCGCCACGAAGGCCGCTTCCGCGTCAGTTACTCCCTCACCGGCGTCGTGATCGAGCAACTGCGCCAGTGGGCGCCGGATGTCCTTGACCTCTTCGTCCAACTCGCGCAGACCGGCTGCTGCGAGTTCATCTCCGAGACCTACCACCACTCCCTCAGTTTCCTCTACAGCCGCGACGAGTTCCGCGAGCAGATCCTCGAGCACCGCGCGCTGCTCAAGGACCTCTTCGGCGCCGAGCCGACGACCTTCCGCAACACCGAACTCATCTACAACAACGACCTCGCCCGCTTCATCTCCGGCATGGGCGGCTACGACACAATCCTCTGCGAAGGGGTGGACGGCCTGCTCGGCTACCGCTCGCCGACCTTCCTCTACCGACCGCCGACCGCACGCGACATCACGCTGCTGCTCAAGAACTACCGCCTCAGCGACGACATCGCCTTCCGCTTCTCGAACCGCGGCTGGGCCGACTGGCCGCTGACGGCCGAGAAGTTTGCCGGCTGGGTGAACCAGATCAACGGCAACGGCTTCGTCTGCAACCTCTTCATGGACTACGAGACCTTCGGCGAGCATCAGTGGGAGGAGACGGGCATCTTCGCCTTCCTCGACGCCCTGCCCGAGAAGATCTTCGACGTTAACCCCGGCCAGAACGACTTCCTCACGCCGCTCCAGTGCGTGCAGAAGTACCAGCCCGAGGGCGAGTACGACGTGCCCCACATGATCTCCTGGGCCGACACCGAGCGCGACCTCAGCGCCTGGCTGGGCAACGCGATGCAGTCCAACGCCCTGCTCGAACTCTACAAACTCGAAGATGCGGTCAAGGCGACGGGCGACAGGGCGCTTCTGGGCGACTGGCGCCGACTCACCACCAGCGACCACTTCTACTACATGTGCACCAAGTACTTCGCCGACGGCGACGTGCACAAGTACTTCAACCCCTACGAGAGCCCCTACGACTCCTACATCAACTTCATGAACGTCCTCGACAGCATCCGCAGCCGCGCCGCGGGGCAGTGAGGCGGCGAGGCGATACGCCGCGAAAAGGCACAAGAGGCGCAATAAAGAATCAACAGCGCACCTTTGAGCCTTCTGTGCCTCATCGCGGCTATGGCTCAGATACTCGTGCTGCTTCGAGCAGCCGCACCACCTCTTCATCCGTCGTCGCACTGAAGTCTTCGTAGAACTGTCCGACGGCGCGGAACCAGGGCGGGGCGTGCAGGCACACCACATCGTCGGCGATCTGCCGGACCTGGCGCAGCGCCTCCGGCGCTGCCACCGGCACCGCCACCACGACGCGGCTCGCGCCGCGCTGCCGCAGCGCGGTCAGCACCGCGCGCAGCGTCGAGCCCGTCGCGATGCCGTCATCCACCACGATCACCGTGCGCCCCCGCGCTTCCACGGCCGGCCGGCCAGCGCGGTAGACCGCTTCGCGCCGCTGCATCTCCGCCCGCTCCCGCTCGATGATCGGCTCGAGGTCGTCCCGCGTGAGGTGCAGCGAAGCGCAGAGCGACTCGTCAAGCAACACCTGCGGCTTCTCGCCATCCACGATCGCCCCGACGCCGAGTTCCGGCTGGTGCGGCGATCCGATCTTGCGTACGGCGATCACGTCGAGGGTCGCCCCGAGGCAGCGCGCGATTTCGCAGCCCACCGGCACTCCGCCGCGCGGCAGGGCGAGCACGAGCGGATCGCTCCCCCGGAACTTGAGCAGTTCCGTGGCGAGCAGCCGTCCCGCATGAGGTCGATCCCTGAACACGCTCTCCCTTTCACTTGCCTGCAAGATCAGCGGCGTTGCGCGACATGATCCCGGCGGGCGACGCGGACCGAACGGCATTGGGCCTCGGCTTCGCGCCCGGATTCAACACTCCACCCGGAGAGGATACTCAGATGAACACGTCCGATACCGTACGGCCCGGCCGCGGCGCCGCGCCTCGCGCACTTCCCGCTGCTGTTCGCGCCGGCTTGTCAGCCGCCGCGCTCTGCCTGGCTTCCGTTTCGCTCGCCGAGACGAGCAGTGAATCGGTGCTCTCGTTCCACCTCATGCAGATCGAGGCGGCGATCGGCGGCGTCAACGGCGACACCACCGCCCAGGCCGTCGAACTCCGCACTCGCTCCGGCTTTCAGACCTTCATCCGAGGCACGAAGATCGTCGCCTACGACGCGGCCGGCCTCAACCCCGTCACCCTCATCACCTTCCCGAGCAACATCAACAACTCGGGCAGCGGGGTGCGCATCCTCGTCGCTTCGGAGGCCTTCGTCGCCAACACCTCGCCCGGCGCGCAGCCCGACTTCATGATGACCAGCCTCATCCCGCCTTCGTATCTCGCGGCCGGACGCATTACCTTCGAAGACTCCTTCGGCGCCGTTCTCTGGTCCCTGGCCTATGGAGGGAGCAACTACACGGGTCCGACCAACGGAACGCTCGACAACGACCCGGACGGCGAGTTCGGTCCTGCGTTCGCCGGGCCGCTGCCTTCGACCTCCACCAGTTCTCTGCACTTCCAGGGACTCTTCGGCGACCCGAGCAGCAGCAACGCCGAAGACTACCGCGTCACCCCCGGGCCTGCGGTCTTCTTCAACAGCGCCGGCGGGCGCTTCGCCGTCGGCGACGGCTCGGCCTTCGGCTTTGAGGTCGTCGGCCACTGCCCAGGAACCGTCAACCTGACGTGGTCGGGCGCTACGCCAGGCCGCCAGGTCGCCATTATCTTCGCGGGCAACCTGGGGAGCGTGATCATCCCGCCCGGCAACCCCTGTGAGGGAACGCGCCTCGGACTCGGCCCGCAGAACATCCAGCTCGTCCAGACGGTCGGCTCGGGCGCGAGCGGCATCAACTCCATCAACGGCGCCACCTCGAGCGGCGCCTGCGGCCGGTTCCTGCAACTGCTCGACCTCGATTCCTGCCGCACGAGCAACGTCGATCGGATCCCGTGAACGCGGCGAAGCGACCACCGCACCACCGCACCACCGCACCACCGCAACGGTGGTGCGGTGGTCCATCCGTACGGACGTCGAAGTCAGGAGGGCCCGAAGCCCGAATCCGGGAAACGCCCTCCGCAGGGCGCCGGGCCGGCTGGAGCGGTTTCGACTCAGGCGCAGGGGCGCCACTGCACGCTCGATGCTCTGCACGAGCGTGCAGTGCGGCGGCGAAGGACATCCGAACGACGTTGCACCCGCACTCGTGAGGCGCTGGGGCGAGGTCGTATGACATGCTTCTGCGCGGGGCGCACCGGCATCCTCGTCATCGATCTCGGGCCATACCGGCAGCGAACGACCCCACTGCGCAGCGATTGGCGTAACGCGGGAGTGCGCCAGTCACCAACCACTCTCTTTCCCACCGGATCGCGTGCGGGCGATTCGTGGCGCGGTGAATCGACGCTCGATCGGCGCGAAGGAGCAGTGAATGTGCCGCAGCCGGTGGGTGGGCCCGGCCGGCCCTCAGACCCGGGTTCTCCGTCGCCTCCGCCGCCCGCCACCTGCGGATGATCTGCTCGGCCGCGAATCGCCGGCGATTCGTCGAGAGTCTCCTTCCGGGCCGATCGGCCCATCGGGACTCTCACGAAGCCTGAGTCCGTTCCAGATGCGCAGGCCACTCGCACGCCGACTCACCCATGGACGCCGCCCCGCACGCTCGCGGGGGTGCGAGCGTGCGGAGGCGTGCCGACCTGGAGGAGCATCTCCGCTAGTTGATCGTCCGATCCAGCCGCGCGACGTTGCTCGGCAGGCAGGTTTCGAGATCGATCAACTGGATATACGTGCCACAGAGCAGTCGGGAGACTCGCGAATCGAGAGTGCGGCCGCCGTTCGGGCCGGAAGTTCTCTGGTAGGCGATGGTGGCCCGCTGAGCGGTGAGACCCAGCCACGTTCCGGCGCACGGATAGTTGCCCGGAATATAGAGGAAGCCGCGCTCGCCCGCGTGGATGATGGCGATGCGTCCGTTGGGCGTTCCACCCGTCCAGCGGACGGTGACGTCGATCATCTCGGGCGACGGACACGTCGTCGTCGCCGAGAGCACCGGGCCGCACCGGCCGTTGCGGTCGTACATGGCGACGGCGTCGAAGACGAAAAGCGGGAGGCTCTGACCGGCCCGGACGAAGAGGGAGTTCTCATCGAGCCAGTGGGAACTACCAAACCGGTTCTCCTCATGGGTCGTGTCGATGTCAACGAGTCGGCGCTCGAGCGACCATGTTTCACCGTCAAGGCTGTACATGAACAGGCTGCCATGGCTGTTCACACGGTCGCCCGGCTCGGCCACGATGGCGAGGTCGCCGAGCAGGGAGACCTTGTCTCCGAAATTGGAATTGCGGCTCGGATTGTTCGACATCACCTTGGCATGCTCGATCCAGTTCGCGCCCTCGCGGCGGAAGAAGTAGGCGGCGCCGCGCTGCTCGTTCTGATGGTCGGCTCCGACGATGGCCCAGTCGGGTCCGATGGCGCTGGCTCGGCCGAACCAGTCGGAGGCCTGGCCGTCGGACGCGGTGATCCGGGCTTCGAGCGTCCACTGCCCGTCGATGAGGCGGAAGATGAAGGCGGCGCCGGAACTCTCGCCGAAGTCGTCTTCTCCGAACGCACCGACGATCAGCAGATCGCCGGCGAGAGCGATCGACGAGCCAAAGGAGTCGTGGATCTGGGGATCAGGATCGACGATCGTGTGGACATGGTTCCAGTTGATCCCGTCGAAGTGGAAGACGTAGACGGCGCCGAAGTTGGTGCCGATCGCGTCGTCGGAGGGGGCGCCGATGTAGGCGAAGTCGCCGTCGAGGATGACGTGATCGCCGAACTGGCTGAACTCCGTCGGCTGGGGCGCGCGGATGACGGTTTCGAAGACCCATTGCTGGCCGCTCAGGGCGTAGACCACAACGGCGCCGGTGCTGGTAGCGCCCAGGTCGATCAGCGGGACGCCGACGAGCATTCGCTCGGGACCAACGGAGACGGAAGCGCCGAAGCGATCGTTCTCGCGGCCGCGCGGATCGGCGAGGATCTGCCGCTCGATCCAGCGCGGTCCTTCCCTGCGGAACATGTACACGATTCCGGCACGCTGCTCGTTGCCGTCGGCGTAGGGCGCAGCCGCGGCCATCCACGTGGAAGACGCGCTGAGGGCCTGCCCCATGCCGTCGCCGACCGCGGAGGCGGAGCCCCGCTGGACGCCGAGGCTTTCCAGGCACTGCCCCAGGACTGAGGCATGCGCACCGAAGAGCAGGACAGCGGCGCCGGCCGCACTCATCAAGATGGATGTTGACTTCGGTCGCATCAGTGATTCTCCTTTACCTGAAAGTGCACGTGACCGGCTGGCTGAGATGGCAGCCGGCGGCTTCGATCATCTGGAACACGAACGTCTGGCCGCGAACCTGGCGCGGGACGGGCAACTGAAAGGTCGCGATTCCTTCAGCATCGGCCGTTGCTGACGCGGCCAGGGTCGGCGCGGCCAACTCAACGATTGCGGCCGGGCAGCCGGGCGGCCGGCTGAAGCCGCGCTGGGCGCTGTAAAGCAGTCGGACCATGGCGCCAGGGGTGGCGCCGGAGGCGGTGAACGTGTTGACCGCGCCGGCGAGGCCGGGCGTCGGCGCCTCAAAGTCCATGGGAGTCGGAATGAGCAGGACGCCGCGCTCGCGGGCGTCGATGGTCCCTTGACCGGCGATGTAGCCGGCGTCGTTGATGCTGCGCGCCACTTCGAGGCGCCATCCGCTCCACGGGGAGATCAACTCATTGAGATCGCGTGGCACTCCGTCGATCCAGATGCAAGCGCGCAGACCGCCGGAGGGCGGCTCGGCGACGCCCACAATCACGCCGTGGTTGTTGATGTCGTAGGCGTAGCTGTGCGATCCGCCGAGCGTGCCGAGGTCGGTCAGCGTCCCGCCCTGAAAGTCTCCCTCGAAGACAAAGGCTCGCGCGTTCGAGCCCGACGCTTCACTGCTTCCCACCACCTGCTGTCGATCGTTCATGGCGTAGGCATGGCTGCTGCGGCCGCCGGGGAGCGTCCCGAGGCTGGCCATCAGCCCATTCTCCCAGATCACCGCGCGGAAGTTGCCGTTCGCATCGCGCGAGGTGGCGGCGACGCGGCCGAACGAATCGATCGCGACGGCGCGGCACTCGCTCCCACCCGGAAGCGTGCCGATGTCGATCATGGCGCTGTTGCGATAAAGAAAGCCGCGCTCCTGTCCCTGCGCGTCCTCCGCCCAGCCGACGATCCAGTTGTCGCGGTTGATGCCCAGCGCCTCGGAGCTCATTCCTCCCAGCGTGCCGAGATCAATGACCTGGCTTCCCGTCCAGACAGAGGCGTGCCGGATGCCGCTGGAGATCTCCGTCCATCCCGCGGCGATTCCCAGCGCGTTGAGCGCGTTGGCGCCTGACTGGTGCTCCGGGATGAGCGACCCGAGGTCTATCAGGCGACCGAGGTCCCATAGAAAGGCGCGGTCGTCGGGATAGCCGGGCGCGCGCCCGACCACGCGACTGGCCTCATCGATCTCCGCCACGATCGCCGGGGCTCGTGAGCCGAGATCAAAACTCCCAAGGTCCATGACGCGATAAGGCTGCGCCGCGGCCGGAACGAGGGGCAGACAGAGCGGGCAAAGGGCAACGTGGAGACGCAATGCGCGAGTGGACATGATCCCTCCTGATCGAGGCCGACGACGCGGCTACAGATCGGGTCCGAATGCGAAGATGGCGAGATTGCTGACCTGGCAGCCCTGCGGATCGACGACGTGGTAGTAAACCGGCCTCCCCAGAAGCGCCGGTGGAACGAAGAAGCCGGCCTGTCCGCGCCCGTCGGCGCCGATCGTCGCGTCGTCGATCACTCGAGGAGAGGCGACCTCGATCGTCGTTCCTGGACATCCCGGCAGCGGCGTGGCGCCGAACGAGTAACCCCCCACCAGGTACACGGTCGAGTTCGGCCGGCCGCCGACGATGTGGAAGCGATTGCTGCGGCCGATCCGCCCGGGGACCGGGTCGCTTACGAGAAGCCGATTCATGAACGAAGGCGCCCAGGTCGCGCCTGACATGTTGTTGACGTTCTGGATGGGCGACTGGAGCGGATCGAGGTAGGCGCCGGCGACGAGGTCGTAGACAAAGATCGATTCGGGGCGATCAGCGACGAGGTAGGCGCGGCCGCCGGCGGCGGCGAGACCGTCGATATCGGTGTTGCCCTGACCCGGATACGTCGCGACGAACTCGTAGCGGCGCTCGTCGAGATCGATGCGGTAGATCGCCCCGCCGTTGGCGCCCTGGCCGTCGAACAGAGCCAGCAGCGTCTGCGTGTCGTGGTCGTAGTCGAGGGCGCCGGCGTTATGCACGGGATCGATCTCCACGAGCAGGGTTGCTTCGAGCGTCTGGAGATCGATGCTGTAAACGCCCCAGACGGGATACGCGGCCAGCCCGTAGAGCACGCCCGCGTCGCCGTTCCACGCGAGCCCGAGCATCGGCGCCGGCTCGCCGCCGACCCGGATGATCCCGAGGTACTCCGGCCGCAGCGATTGAGCGTGGATCAGGGAGAGGTGTTCCCCATCGGCGAGGTACGCGGCGCCGAGCGCCTCGGCGCCAGCCATGGCCCAGGCGCCCGATCCACCGTAACGGTAGGGCCGGAGTAATTGGAACCTCCGGTCAAACTCGACGTCCACGAGATAGACCGGGCTGTCCCACCGGTCCGTCGCGAAGACGACCTGCGCCGCGGTGCGAGCGGACAAGGCCGGCAACGCGCAGACGCCGGCAAGCAGCAGGACGATCGAGCGGTGTTGATTCATGGATGTTCTCTCCTCTGGAGGTCGATCGTCGGCCACGCGGCCGATCGGGCGCTCACTCAATCGGCGCGACGTTGGTAAGGCGGCACGTTTCTGTGTCGAGCAACTGAAGGAAGCCGCCGCATGCGGCCCGACCCGTGGTTCCCTGAAGCGTTCGCCGGCCGTCAATGCCGGAGGACCCCCGGTAGACGACCCGGAGGCGCTGCAAACTCAGACCCAGCATGGCGCCTTCGCAGATCTGGCCGGGCGGAATCTCAAACGTCCCCCTCTGCGAAGCGAAGAAGAGGATGATGAGCGACTCCGGCGTGGCATTGGTCCAGGAGACCTGGATCGTTCCGCCGCGCGGGCATGACGCGGATACCTCCAGCCGCAGGGAACAATCGCTGGAGTAGGTGTAGGCGGCGGGATCGAAGCCGTTGGACGGCGCTCCGACGGCGAAGTCCGGAGTGCCGTCATCGTCGAAGCGAAATCCGCCCGCCGCGGACCGGCCGAACTGACTGCGCCCGCCGCGTGCCTCTTCGACGCGCAGGATCGAACCGTCGCTGCCCACGAGGTAGGCGCGGCCCGCGATGCGGCCGGTGCGATCGCGCGCCCGGGGAGCGCCGACGAGCAGATCCGGGTGCTGATCCCCGTCGATGTCGCCGGCGGCGGCCACGTGCGATCCGAATCGCGAGCCGGCCTCGCCGTCCACTTCGAGCAGCACGCCCAGCGCGGCGCCGGAAACGATGGCGATGCGTCCGGCTTCATGCTGGAATCCCGGCGCACCGACGGCGAAGTCGCCGATCTCGTCCCCATCCACGTCACCGAGCAGCGCCACGGACGAACCGAAGCGGCTGCCGTCCCCCGACCCGAGGACGCGGCCGAGCAGCACGCCGTCAACGCCGCTGAACGCGTAGACGCACCCGGCGGCAAGACCGGCCTGAGCGTTCGCCGGCGCCCCGACGAGAAAGTCCGTGCGATCGTCGCCGTTAAGGTCGCCCGCGGCGCTCACTGCACCGCCGAACTCCTCGCCCGATTCCTGTTCGCTGACGATGTAGAGCGTCGAGAAATCCATTCCGCTGATCACGTGGGCCGAAAGGCCGATCCGCGCGCCGACGACGAAGTCGTCGCGGCCGTCGCCGTTCACGTCACCGAGACGATCGACGGAGGATCCGAATCGCCCGCCGCGCACGTCGCCGACCACCTCGGCGATGAGCCTCCCCGTGCGGCCCGAATAAAAGTGGACTCGGCCGCGGCTGCGCTCATCGCCCTCTACACCGATCAGCAGGTCGGCGAATCCGTCTTCGTCGAAATCGCCGGCGGGAGCGATCGACTCTCCGAATCGGCGCTGCGGCGTGGTCGAGCCTGTCGGCAGGACATGGATGATGCTGAGGTCGCGTCCGCTGAAGACGTGAACCCGTCCGTCGTAGCCGGGTCCGCCGGTCGGGTCGCCGACGGCGAGATCGACCCAGCCGTCGCCATCGACGTCGCCGACGTTGGCGAGGGACCATCCGAAGTGCCGCGCGAGAGAGTCAGGCGCGTTGATGTCGGTCGGCGGACAGGACTGGCCCGCGGTGGAAGCGGCGACGCAGCCGGATGCGGCGAGAGTGGCCGCGCACCTCAGGAGGACGTTCACTTCACTCGGCCCGCGCTTACTCGATCGTGCTGACCACGACATTGCTGGTCCTCCGGAACTGGGCGGCCTGGAAGAGCACGCGCTGACCTTGGGTGCCGGGCGGGATGTGGAGCGTCCACGTGATCGCGCCGGTGGCGTCGGTGCGGCCTGATGCGGCCAGAGCAGGGCGGTGCAGATCGAGTACGACGCCCAGACCCGGCACGCGCGTCGAGCCGAATCCGGTCGTGCTGTAGGCGAGATAGGCCGGCGCATCCGCGAGCCCGTCGCGCACCCGGAACTCAGCGCGCTGCCCCGCGACGAGCGGGTCCGCCTCCAGCGTGGGCAGGGGAATCAGAACGTACCCCTGTTGAAAGCCGTCGTAACGACCGACGCCGACGATCCAGCCCTGGTCGCTGATGTCCAGCGCGCTCAGGAGTTCCCAGCCGGATCCGAAAACGTAGTCGTTCAGGTCGGCAAGAAGGCTGTCGCGCCAGATGACAGCCCGTTCGTTGAGCGTGATCGACGAGGCGGTGCCGACGATCACTCCGGGCTTGTTGATGGCCTGCGGCGTCGTCCAGCGGTCGCCGCCGAGCCGCGGCAGAGGCTCAGGCCGACCGTCGATCCACGCGCACGGCGTGGTGTCGCTGCCGGCGAAGGAGACTCCGACGACGACGCCATGATCGTTCACGCCGTTGGCGAAGGACTGGTCGTCGCCTTCGAGCGGCGGGAGATCGGTCATCTCCCCGTCGCGCCAGATGAACGCGTGTTCGAGGCCCCCGGGGATGGCCGATCGGCCGACGATCTCCGAAAGGTCGTTGATGTCCGTCACTTCGCACGTCGCGCCGCCGAGCGTTCCGAGCGGCAGGGCGACGCCGTCCTTCCAGACAAACCCGCTGCGGCGTCCCAGGCTCCCCGTCGCGTTGCAGGCGACCTCGCCGAGGGTGTTGATCGCCATGGCGCTCGACTTGTCGTGCCCCTCGAGCGTGCCGATGACGATCGCTTCGCCCTGACGCCACATCACGGCGAGGAACTCGGCGTTGCGTCCGACGACATCCCCCGCGTCGTTCACAGCCCGCGTGTCGCCAGGGCCGAGGATCGACAACTCGCCCCGCTCCCAGATGACCGCCTGATCGGGGCCGCCTCCCGGCGGGGGCGACCAGCCGACGACGATGCCGTGGTTGTTCACGCCGCGCGCCCGGCTCTCGCGATAGAACGTGCCGATGCCGAAGATCTCATACCGCTGCGCCGCCGCCTCGGCCGGCAGGGCGGTCAGGATGAGCAGAAGCATCGCGCCCGTTCGCCATCGAAGTCTGAGTTGCATTGCCTGTCGCTCCATGTTCATCCTCGTTTGATCGCACTTCCCCGTTGCGGGCGCGCTGGAGGAGTCTCTTTCGGTCCCTCGCCGCATCCCTGCGCCAACCATCTCCGCGGCGCCGCGGCCGGGGCGCCGGCAGCAGCCTCACTCGATCGGCACCGTCGGGCTGGTCAGGCAGGAAGGGATGTTGAGCAGTTGCATCCACTGCCCGCACGCCGACGGCGCCAGTTCGCCGATGATGGTCCGGCCGCCATTGGCCCCCGAGAACCCGCGATAGAAGAGCGCCGCGCCCTCCGGATCGAGATCGAGTGTGAACCCGGCGCAGGGCAGACCGGGCGGGATCAGCAACCGGCCCCGCTGCGGTGCGATGAACAGGGCGACTTCCGACCGAGGCGCGGCGCGCCGCCACGAGATCGTCGCCGTTCCGCCTTCGGGGCAGGCGGCGTCCACTTCCAATGTCGGTCGGCACTCGCCGATCTGGAAGAGCCACGCCTCCCCCGCGATCGCTCCGTTGAGGAGTTGCACGCGAGCCTGGACGAAGGCGATTCCCTGGTGCAGCGCCAGGGCGTGGGCGAACTGATCGCCGGACTCGGAGGAAAGCGGATACACGTTGGCTCCCTCCACCCAGCCTTCGGGTCGGCGATAGAAGATGTAGAACGACCCGGACCCATTGCCCGGCCGATGCAGCGGGGCGCTGAAGAGCGCCACGTCGCCGTCGATGGCCATGGCGCTGCCGAAGCGGTGATTCTCTTCGACCCCGTCTGCGCTGGTGAAGGAGTACACCTCGACTTCCTCCCAGACGCCGAAGCGGCGCTGGAAGACGTAGACGCGACCCTTGGCGTTGTGCTGACCGCTGACAAGCGCCTCGTCGCCCTCCAGGCGGACGGAGAGTCCGAAGTTGTGCCCGCGGGCCGTGTCGGAGGGGCGCAACTGTGCCACTTGCGTCCAGACGCCGTCGAGTCGCTGAACGACGACGGCGGCGCCGCCGCCCCCGAGCGCCTCTTTCGCGCCGGCAAGAAGGGTCGCTCCGGAGAGCGAAATCGCCGAGCCCCAGCCGTCGTCGCGCGCGGCCCCGTCCGGCGACAGTCTGCTCACTCGCCGCCACACGCCCCCCGTGCGCTCCAGGAAATAGAGCGCGCCACTTCGATCGCCGAATCCGGGGCCGCCGATGACTGCGGTGTCTCCTTCAATCGCCACGGCGCTGCCGAAGGCCTGCTGGCGCTGGCCTCCCGTATCCTCCGGCTGAATGACCTGCGCCAGCCGCCACCACCCGTCGATCAGGTCATAGGCGTAAACCTCGCCGCGCTGTGAATCGGGGAGTTCCCGACCCGGCGAACCGATGAGGAGGGTTTCACCCGCGATGGCGACGCTGGCGCCGAATTCATTGCCGCCGAACTCGTTTGCCAGCGGGCAGCGAAGCGTCTGGTGTGCGACCCATCGGCCGTCCACCACTCGGCGGATGAAGACCGATCCTGTCTTGTAGCCCTGGGCCATGAGCGGTGTTCCAGCCCGGCCCCCATTGCTGTTGTAATCCTGACTGGCGCCGATCGCGGCCCACTCGCCGGAGACCGCGATGGCGCCGCCGTACGTCGGGATCGAATCTCCCGGCGGCGCCAGTTTCTCGAAGGCGTCACACTGGCCGATCGCTCCGGCAGCGCTCGCGAGCATCACTCCCGCACACCACGTCCCTCGAATCCGCCAATGCATGAGCGTCTCCCCAGTCCACGCCGGCACGACATCCTGGCACGAGTAAGACGGCCGATTCGAGGCCGCCCATTCTGTCAACGTATTCCGCCGGCCGAACGGCTCATCCGCCTCGGCCAGGGTCTCTCCTTTCGACTCGCCGCGGGGGCCATCGAACACCTCGGCTCCGGATGGAGATCGATTTCGAACGTCCTGGGCCGATCGCGCAGAACTCGCGCCCGGAGCGAAGAGCGCTCAGTGCTGCCCCGCTCCACCTGAAGTGGAGGTACGCTAGCGCTCGGGAGTGGGAGAGGGCGGGTCCGACACCGATCCGGCGGCGGATTGGACACGGGCCCTGAGGCGCGTCAGGTCCGCATCCCGTCCCAACTCGGAGTAGATGTACTCCAGTATCTCCACAAGACGCTGCACCGGCGGCGCCTCCCATCCGAGTGACAGGCTCCACTCGGCGAGCAGAGGCTCGGCCATTTCCGCCGCCGCTGCCGCGTGCCCCGAGTCGGTCAGCGCCTCCATGAGGCTGATGCGCATTTCGATGACGACGGAGTGATCGCGGCCGAGCGGGCCCTCGATTCTCGCGAGCATCGTTCGATAAAAGTCCGCGGCCTGGGCATCGCGAAGCGCGTCCTGCAGGATCGACCCCACGAGCGACTGCGACCTCAGCGTCTCAACGTGCAGCGGGCCGAGCAACTCCTCCCTCCCCGCCGCCGCCCGCTGCGCTGTGTCGAGCGCCTCGTCGTACGCGCCGGCGAGCGCCAGGCCGCGACTCAGATTGTGCAGCGCGCGCAGCGCATTGAGGCTCCCGGCGCCGTAGACGCGGCTGATTCGGTCGTAGGCGTCCCGGGCGACCTCAACGGCTTCTTCAAGGCGGTTGAGCACCTGCAGCGTGCCGGATTCGTTGATCCGCCCGAAGAGAACCTGAGGACTGTCCTCCCCCTCAATGGCGGTGAATACGGCCATGGCGCGCCGGTGCACCTCCAGCGACTCCTCCGCCCGGCCCAGAATGCGAAGCAGCACCGCGTGATTCGACAGCGCGCCGGCGACCTGGTGGCTGTGATCGCCGTGCGCCTTCGTCCAGTGCGCGATCGCCCGTTCACTGGCGTCGAGCGCTTCCTCGATGCGGTCGAGCCGGCGGAGGGCCACGGCGCTCGTGTTCCAGTAGGCGCCCTTCTGGTCCTCGTTCGCGCGCGCCTCGTAGACCCCCCTGATTTCCTCGAGCAGTCGGAGCGCCTCTCCGGGCTCGCTGGCCTGACTGAAGACGCTGGCGAGCCAGTGCTTCTCGTAGGCGGTCTTCCACGCGTCGCCGAGGCGCTCGCGGTGCTCAACGACGCGCTGCATGCGCTCGATGGCGTCAGGGAAACGGCCTGTCTCGGCGTCGAGAAGGGCCAGGTGATGCTGGATCCACCAGGCGTCCTCGGAGTCCTCTTCGCCAAGCGACTGGTGGAGCATCCACGCCCGATCGAAGTGCGCCCGCGCCGAATCGGGAGCGAAGAGCGACTGATACACGACTCCCGCCGCCGCATGCAGCGCCGCCGCCGTGCGCGGATCATTCGCGAAGCCGCGCTGTGTTTCCTCGAGCGCCGGCCCGAGCACCTCGATGAGCGTGAGGGAGGAGCGCTGGGTGCGCCTCGGGTCCGCCTTCTCCACGAGTCCGATGACGAAGTCGCGCAGCGCGGCGGCTCGCGTCGCCTCGCGCTCCGTGGCGATGCGCTGTTGATCCAGCCTCGAGCCAAGCCAGCCCACCGCGGTACCTCCCCCCGCCAGCGCGAGGACGAAGACCGCTGCGGCGGCCGCGCCGAGCGGGCGACGGCGCACGAACAGCCCCAGGTGGTGGAGCCAGCCCGCGGAGCGCGCGCTGACCGCCTGACGCGAAAGAAACCGGTTCAGGTCGCCCGCCAGTTCCGACGCCGACGCGTATCGATCCTGCGGATCAACGGACAGGGCCTTGAGCAGGATCGCCTCAAGGTCGCGATCGATTCGCGTTCCATTGAAGCCGCAAAGCCCCGCCCCGGGAATGCGAGCGGCGGCCTCGGCGCCGGAGCCCGCGCGCGCCGGAAGGGGCGGAAGTCCGCAGACGAGTTCGTATGCCACGGCTCCAAGCGAGTACACGTCGCTCCGCGCATCGACCAGCGCTTCGGCGTGGTGCTGCTCCGGACTCATGTACGGGTCCGTCCCCGCACGGACCGCCCCGAGCCCGGCCAACGAACCCGACTCGAGGCACACTGAACTCGCCACGCCGAAGTCAATGACCTTCAGCCGGCCTTCGGCATCCACGAGGATGTTGTCGGGCTTGAGGTCGCAGTGGATGATGCCGCGCACGTGGCCGTGGTGAACTGCTTCGCACGCCGACACCGCCAGCGCGAGGCGTTCGCGCACACCCATCCCGCAACGCGCGGCGAAGGCGGTGACCGGAGTCGCCCCGCCGATGTACTCCATCGCGAAGTAGGGCAGCAGGACGCGCTGACCTTCGATCTCCATGGGATGGAGTCCGGCTTCAAAGATCTGCGCGACGCCGGGATGCGACAAGCGTCCCAGCGTCTCCGCCTCCACGCGGAAGCGGTGGGCGGCCGCCGGATCGTGCAGCGAGGCCTTCAGCACCTTCACGGCCACCGTTCGCGCCGGCGACTCCTGCTGCGCTTCGAACACCAGCCCCATACCGCCCGCGGCGAGCAGACGCTTCAACTCATACCTGCCGACCGCGCAGCCTGCGAGGGACTCCGGCGACGGAATGACGAAGAGGTCCGCCTCGCCGACGAACGCGGGAGTTTCGAGAAACGACTCCACACTTGAACCGCCTTTGAGCAGGGCCTCAATCGCGCGGCGCAAGTCGGAATCATCCCCGCAGTGGGAGGAGAGGAACGCTTCGCGCGCGGCGCCTTCGAGTTCGGAGGCGGCGTTGAAGATGTCCCGCTCCAGCCTCCACCGGGCCGTGTCCATCGTTCCTCCTTCGACGCGGCTTTGACCGCCGGGCCCGCCGCGCCCCGGACGCTCAGGAACTCGACAGTCGTTCGTGCAGCCACGCCTTGGCGAACGCCCAGTCGCGCTTGGCCGTGGCGAGGGAGACGGTCAACAGGTCCGCCGCCTGCTCGAGCGTCATTCCCACGAAGTACCGGAGCATGACGATGGAGTGCATCCGCTCGTCCACACCACGGAGTTGATCGAGCGCCTCGTCAAGTCGCAGGAGGTGCTCAGCGCGGTCCTCGGCGAGGACATGTTCGTCCCTCAACTCAATACGAAACCGGCCGCCGCCGTGGCGCAGCGCTCGCTGGCGGCGCGCCCGATCGACAAGAAGATGGCGCATCGCCTGGGCCGCCGAGGCGAAGAAATGCCGCTCATCCACCCAGGACGCCGCGTCTCGAGACGCCAGCCGGAGGTAGGCGTCGTGCACAAGTTCGGTCGCGCGCAGGTCCGGCGCCGGCGGCTGCCCGGCGACGTATCGGGCGGCGATGTGCCGCAACTGCTCGTACACCTCGGGAGTGATGCCCGGCTTGCCGCGCGCGCCGGCAGGTCCGTCCGGGGCCGCAAAAAGAGGCTCTGGTGCATCGGGCATCCGGATCTCGCTTCTCCTCTCGGGGTGCGGCCGTGAGCCGTCGTCGGGCACCGCTTCGTATTCTACAGGGAGGATATGGTCCATCAAGCAGCGCTCCCGCGCGCCGCGCGATCGCGCCAGATGTCCGAACTCGCTCTCTGCCCGGGAAAGGAACTCCGATGCGACGACGCGCCGCCGGCCTCCTGATGACCGCTTTGTTGTGCGGTGTCGCATCCTCCGTCGCCGCGGCGCAGACGATTCTCAGAGTGAACGCCGCCGCTCCCCCGGGAGGCGATGGCCTGAGTTGGGAGACGGCTTTCCAGCATCCCCAGGAGGCGCTTGACGCGAGTCCGGGCGGCCCCGTGGAAATCTGGGTGGCCCGGGGCGTGTATTCACCCGTGCGGCGTTCGGACCCGACCGATCCACGCAGCGCCTCGCTGAGCATGCAGAACGGCTACTCGCTCTTCGGCGGCTTCGCGGGACATGAACTCAGTCGATCGCAGCGAGATGTCTCCGCCCATGTGACGATCCTCAGCGGCGACCTCGGCGCGCCCGGCGACCCAAGCGACAACGCCTACGCCGTGATCCGCGCCAGACACAACGATCGAACCGCTGTGCTCGACGGATTCACCGTCCGCGACGGGAATGCCGACGTCACGCCCGGTCGCGGCGGCGGTCTGCTCGCCGACAACTCCGCCCTCGTGGTGCGCAACTGCACATTCGAAGAAAACGCCTCGAGCCAGGAGGCGGCCGCCATCTACGCCGCCGGCGGCTTCGCCGCCCCGACCTTCATCGATTGCACCATTCGCAACAACGCGGGAGGCGCCGTCACGCTCTCGGCCTCGGGCACACTCCTCGTTCGCTGCCGGTTCGAGCGCAACCAGGGCCGAATCGGCGGAGCGCTGATCCTCAGCGGAGGCGCGCATCGACTCATCGACTGCGAGTTCGAAGAGAACGAGGCCGTCGGCGGGGCGGCGCTGCTCATCACGCGCTCGCAGTGGGCGGATCTCATCGCTTGCCGCATCCAGCGCAACACTTCCGAAGGGCACGGCGGAGCCATCGTCATCAGCGAAGGACGGGAAGTCGTCCTCGATCGATGCGTCGTCTCCGAGAACACATCGCTGGAGGGCGACGGCGGAGGGCTTTACGTCGGCGACTCCGTGGGGCCGACCTGGATTCTCAACTCGCACTTCTCAGGCAACTCCGCCGCGGGCGCCGGCGGCGCCATCGCCGGTCGATTCGAGGGCGGCGGACTCATCGGCTGCGTCCTGATCGACAACGTCGCCCGCCAGGGCGGCGGCGCCGCTCTCAATCCCTTTGAGCCGACACCCGTCATTGCCTGCACCCTGTCGCGGAACCGCGCTTCGCACGAGGGCGGCGGACTCTACCTCCACACCCCCGCCTCCTCGCCTGTCCACGGTTCGATCATCTGGGGCAACGAGGACGCTGCCGGCTCGGGCGAGGCCTCCCAGGTGCGGGCCGCCTTCGGCACGCCGCTCATTCACTGGTCGTGCATTCACGGATGGTCCGGCTCCTGGCCCGGCGTGGGCAACATCGGCGCGGACCCGGCGTTTGTTGATCCGATCGGCGGGGACTTCCGGCTCGGCTCCGCCTCGCCCTGCATCGATGCCGGCCACAACAACATCATCCCATCGAACCTCCTCCTCGACTTCGATCGCGCGCCGCGCTACGTCGATGATCCCCTCACGCCTGACACGGGTTTCGGCCAGCCGCCAATCGTCGATATGGGCGCCTTCGAGTTCCAGGCCGCGGGCCGGGTCTTCGTGCTCTCGATAACGGGTCGGTGCCCGCCCGGCGGGCCGATGCTGCTGTCGTGGGCCGGCGCCCAGCCCGGCGCTCCCGTCGTCATCCTCTACGCTCCCCAACCCGGCCAGATCGTCATTCCCCGCGGGTACACCTGCGAGGGAACCACGCTCGGCCTGAGTGCCGAACGCCTGACGCTTGTCGCCAACGGCGTGAGCGACGCTTCCGGCGGACGCACGCTCGCTGTCATCATCAATCCCCAGGCGTGCGGCGGCGTGCTCCAGGCTGTGAACCTGCGCACCTGCGCCGCGAGCAACGTCCAGCGCCTGGAATGAACGGCGCCTCGACTGGTCCTCTGAGGCGTCGGGCCGCATCGAACGAAGAGTTACAGCGTCGTCCGTTCAATGTGCAAGGCTAAGCGGGTCTGGAACCGCGACGGAGGTACACGGTGAGCAAGACGTGGTTCAATGCCGTGGTCGTCCTGATCGCAATCGCATCCGCCTGGAGCCTCTGCGACGCCGCCGACGCCCACACGACATCATTGGCGTATCCCGCACCCGGGAGGTCTACACCCTCGATTCAAGCAATGGCACGGGTTGATTCCTCGATCCAGGGAACACCCTCTTCACATCCTTCGGCGCGATGGCCAGGCATCCACGCGCAACACTGCTCGCCCTCCTCTACAGCAGGACAACGCTCATCGCGAGCATCGATCCGGGAACCGGCGTCCAGTCCCGCAGCGGTGTGGGGAGGCCCCTGATCTGGCCGCAGCCGCGTTCACAACCGACGGGATCCTGTACGCGATCGAGACAAGTCCCGGTTTCAGAAGGGAAAGCGGGACAGGCACGGTTGAGTGCGCTTGCCTTGCGGCGAGATGACCCGCGCACGGCCGGGGCCAGAGCCAGCGGCGCGTTCCGGTATCGGGCGGGGTTGAGGTCCTGCGAAACGCACCGGGTTCGGCGTCGATCGCCCCCTGCACGGCGTTCGCCTGCACACGGGTGGCCGCGCTCCCGTCTTCTCCCGCCATGCATCAAACTCCCCTCCGTGCGTCTTCTGTTCTATCTGTGCCCTCTGTGCCCTCTGTGCCCTCTGTCGTTGGTTCTCAGTCAAACTGATGCACGACTAACTGGCTGATGGCGCACTCGTTCTGGACCACCGCCTGGAAGAGGACGGTGCGGCCGCGGAGGAGGGACGGGATGCGGCGGGTGATGTGGGCCACGCCGCTCTGGTCCGCGACGGCTGTGCCGACGAGTTGCGCGTCGGCGAGTTGCAGCGCGTTCTGCTGGAGTGTGCAGTCGGGAATGGCCGTGCCTCCGCCGCTGCGGCTGGCGAAGAGCGTAACCGTCGCGCCTGGGGTGATGTGCTTGATGGTGAATGTGTTGTCTTCGCCGGCGCGGCCTGGCGCGGGTTGAGCGAGGATCAACGTCGGATGCACGGGCGTGAGGAGATAGCCCTTGGTGTAGCCGGGATTGGAGAGGCGGTAGCCCGTGCCCGTGATCTGCCCGGCGTTGTTGATGCCGATCGCCAGGCCGATGAACCAGTCCGATCGCGGGGGGATGAGGTGGGCGAGGTAGCGGACCGGGCGGTTCCACTCCCAGATGACGCCGATGTCCTGGGTTCGATATGCGCGAGTGCGGGCGGCGCCGACAATCTGGCCGTTGTCGTTGATGGACCAGGCGAATGAGTTGGTCCAGTAGGACTTCTCGGGCAGCGGCGCCTTTTCGCCGCTACGGTAGATGAAAGCTTGGTTGGTAAGACGATCGCGCGAGGTGTAGCCGACCACATCCCCCGCTTCATTGACGTCGATGCAGACGCCGTCGTGGCTGTTGTCGGGCAGAAAGGTGCCCAGGTCGATGATCTGGCCGTCCTGCCAGATCACGGGGCGCCAGGCGCTGAACTCCCAGCTCGAAGCCTGACCGACGATCAGGCCTGAGTTGTTGATGGCGATGGCTTCCGTGCTGCGATACTTCGGATCGTACGGCAACTCCGACATCCGCCCGTCTTCCCAGATGAACGCCCGCGTACCCAAGTCGCCGTTCGGGTCGATCGAGGATCGGCCGACGACCTGGTTGAGGTCGTTGATGTCGTAGGCCTCGGCGAAGTTACCTGTGCCGAGGTAACCGAGATTCTCCATCACGCCGTCGCGCCAGAGGAAGGCGCTACCGTCGAAGAGGCCCTGGCCCGGCACTGTTGAATACCCGACGATCCAGCCGTTGTTGTTGATCCCCCGGCACTCGCCAAACCTGCCACCGAGAGTTCCGAGGTCTACGGGATGCTGTCCGTCCAGCCAGAGAGTGGGATGAAAGTCGTGATCGGGGAGAGTGGCACTGCCGATCACGTCTCCCCAATTGCTGACCTTCCAACCGTAACTGTGGGGCCCGCCGAGCGTCAGGAGATCAAAGACGGCATA
>JBDIVQ010000042.1:0-27606 GCA_039794345.1 Phycisphaerae bacterium
CCCGGGGGCATGTGAAGGAGTGGCGCGGCAAGGCGCTTCGGTCGCCTCCATCGCCCCTCTCGGGGCGAATTGTCGAGAAAGGGCTCGCATCCACGGGTTCCGCGATGCCAAGCATCGCTCCACCCGTGGCTACACTCCGTGACGCCTCCGGGGTCAAATCCAGGATGCCTCGATCCGATGCACATACCACGAAGTTGGACTACACCCAGTCTCGATCTGCCTCGACCGGTCCGCGTCACGCCCGATACCATCTCGCATGGCCAGGCGAGTGATGTTCGGCGTGGCGGTGCTGATCGTGCTGTGCTGGGCGGCCAGTTACTGGCGGCCCGGCACGCGGCGGCCGATGGGCGATCTCGGCCGCGTGCAACTGCTCGACGGCGCGGTGGTGTGGACGAGCCGGCCTCTGGGAAACAGTCGGATTCTGTACAACGGCTCGCAGCGATTCGGCCGCACGCTGTGGTGGACGAACTGGTCCTTCACCGGCGCGACGATGACAGCGGGGACGGTAACGACGAAGGTGTACGTCCTGCCCTTGTGGCTGCCGCTGCTGGCGGCGGTGGCGGCGGCGATGATGCTGCCGCGGCGCGGGCACATCGAGGGAACGTGCCGCACGTGCGGCTATGACCTGCGCGGCGCCGCGCACGCCGCGTGCCCCGAGTGCGGGATCAAGGTGGCGCGATGAAGTGGCGGCGGTGGCCGCTCGCCCGCCGGATCGGTCCATATCAATTGACGTGGCGTCAAGACTGGCTGGCGCTTTGGCGACTTGTATGCTCGCGGTCATTTGCCGGGGTGCTTACCGCAGGAGCGCTCTCCATTGTGCTCCTTCTCGCCGGGGAGTACTTCACCGATCAGTGGGGATTGTCGAGGTTGGATACACCAGGCACGCCGATGGTCTATGGCGTCATCTACATGCTTGTCGTCGTCGCGCCGGTCATGATCGCCGCAGTCGTGTTCGCACGGGGAATACAGCGTCGATCGAACGCCATTCTCCGCCGAATGGGATTCCCGGTCTGCATTGAGTGCCAGTACGATCTGCAGGGTCTCGAAGACAATCCCCTCGCCGACCGCTGTCCCGAGTGCGGCGCCCTCATCGCCGATATGCCGCCGGTGGGGAGGTAGAGTGCGGCGCGTGGTGTGGCATGGCGTCGCGAATTCCTGGACTGAGCACTGTCGAAGTCGCGTCGCGAAGGCGGGCAGGCAACAGTGTCCTCCGCTCGCACCGCGAATCGCGCTGCGATGAGTATGCATGCCTTCCCCCGGCTCCGCTTGCGGTGAGGTAGAGCGTATTGCGGGCAAAGGCCGGGATGGGGGCGGTTTTCGACGACTCAGCGCAGGCGTCCGTCGCACGCCCGCGCTCCCCGGCGCCGAGCCTCCGGGTCGCGGCTAACCACGCAACTGATATCGGCGCTGTGTGAACGTCGCACGCCCGCGCTCCCCGGCGCCGAGCCTCCGGGTCGCGGCGAATCGCCCCCTCATCGCACCGCCCGGAAGCGCAGCAACTCGACGCGCGGCGAAAGATACCTCTCCTCGACGCGCTCGGCGTGGCACAGGTCCGTTGAAAGATACTTCTTGTTCGAGTCCGGCAACACGGTAACCACTGTGGCGTCCGCGCCGAGTTGCTCGACCAGCCGCATCGCGCCGAGCACGTTGGCGCCCGATGAGATCCCCACCGCCAGACCGAGCGAGCGGCAGAGCGTCTGCGCCATGATGATCGCATCGCCGTCCCACACATCGACGATCTCGTCGAGCGATTCGAGATCGATGACTGCGGGGATGAACTCATCGGAGATGCCCTGGATGCGATGGTGGCCGAGGTGCCGCCCCGTGCGCAGCGTCGGCGAGTTGGCCGGCTCGAGGGGATGTACGCGCACGCCGCGCCCGTTGCGGCGAAGGTAGCGCGCCAGGCCCATGACCGTCCCTCCCGTGCCCACCCCCGCGACGAACGCATCCGCCTGGCGGTCGAAGGCGGTCAGTTGCCGTTCGATCTCCGGCCCGGTCGTCGCCTCGTGCGCCTGCGTGTTCGCGGGATTCTCGAACTGCCGCGGCAGAAAGGTGCGCTCGCTCTCGCGAGCGTACTGCTCGGCGAGTTGCACGGCCCCGACGAAGCCGCCCTGCTCCTGCGAGACGGGGATGACCTCGGCCCCGAAGTTCTGGATGAGTTGCACGCGCTCGCGGCTCATCCAGTTGGGCATGTAGATGCGCACGCGGTGGCCGAGGGCGGTGCCGAGGGCGGCGAAGGAGATGCCGGTGTTGCCGCTGGAGGCTTCGACGATGGCGTCGCCAGGTTTGAGTTCGCCGGTGGCGTAGGCGCAGCGCATGATGTGGGCGGCCATGCGATCCTTGATGCTGCCGGTCATGTTCTCGAGTTCGTACTTGGCGTAGAGGCGGCGCGGCCGGCCGTCGAAGCGGTACTCGATCTCGAGCAGCGGCGTGTCGCCGATGAGTGCCGCGAGAGAATCCACGGGCGAGGGCGCCGACGCATCCGATGCGCCGGCTCGCTCGGTCAGTGTGAGAGGCGCCGCTTCGTGCATCTGCGTCTCCGATCGGCGAACGGGGTGGATCTGACGCGGACCCGCCACGCCCGCAAGACGGGAAACGCTAGGAGCAGCCGAACCCGGCGCCCGTTGGGGTGCTTTCCCTGATCTCGTCGCCCACACTCGCGGCTGAAGGCCGATCCTCCGCCGGTCCGCAGGAGGGAGTAAGATGATCGTTCGCTTGATCGCTCCACTCAACCGATCAGCGGCGACAACCAATAGGCGTACATCTATGGCTCACATACTGCTGCGGGTGGATCGGGACGGACGCATCCTCGAAGATGTTCCCTGCTCGTCGTGCAACGCCTCGCTCAAAGGGGCGGGCGCCGGAGGACTCTGCCCGGCCTGCGGCGCGAACATCGCCGTGTCCCTGCTCGGCCGGGCGGCGGTCGCGCTCGATGATGCCGGGCGAATCGACGAGCCCGTCCGCTGCTCGATGTGCGGGCACATTCTCCGCGGCATCGATCCGCACGGCGAGTGCCCCGAGTGCCGCGCCCCCGTCGGCCCGACCCTCGAAATGAATCTCCTACGCTATGCGAACGCAGCATGGGTGAAGAAGGTCGCCGACGGCTTGATGCTTTACCTCATCGCCCTGCTCGTGACGATCGCGATGGGCCTGGCCAATGCCGGCATCGCCTTCGCCCTCCGAGGTGATCCGGCGCTGCGGACGATCATCGGGCTGACGGTTTCAGCCGTCACCTGCGTTTTTCTCACCATCGCCATCTGGTGGCTGACTGCGGCCGATCCCGACACGCCGCCGGCGCACCAGAAGCGGCTCGGCGCCAATCTCGCGCGGTACCTCATCATCCCGCAGTACCTGCTCACGCTCCCGGGCGCTTACTTCGCCAGCGTTGCCGCGACTCCGGCCGAGGAATTGCGGGCGGGTCTCGTGCAGATGCCCGCCGGCGCGATCGGCATACTCGTGGGCGTCGGCGTGCTGCTCCACCTCATCGTTCTCACCCAGCGCGTCGTTGACGAAAAACTCGAACGCTGGGCCCGGATCATCCTCTGGATCAACGTGATCGGGTCGAGCCTCGCGCTCGCCGGCGGCGTGGTCAGCATGATCTCGATGCTCGCCTCCGGAGCCTCACCCGCGGCCGGCAACATGCCGCAGTCCGGGCCCGCTCTCATCGGCCTGATTGTCGGCGGTTTCGCCGGCTGCACCGGCCTCCTGGGAACACTCATCGCCACGGTCTGGCAGATCGTGCTCATCGTCTGCCTGCGCCGCTACTACTCGTCGGCGGCGCACGGCGCCCGGACACGCAGCGCCGTCTGACTTCGAGCCGATCCAGTCGCCGGCGCGCCTCCCGATCGTTCGACCCGGGGTCCGGATGCAAAAGGCCCCCGCAAGCGCGGGGGCCTTCGAAAACTGTCGTGAGTCGGCGGAGTGCCTCGACTCGAAGCAAGTGCCCAGGAGAGGACTCGAACCTCCAAGGGATTTTACTCCCACCAGCACCTCAAGCTGGCGCGTCTGCCAATTTCGCCACCTGGGCGGGCCGGACCGCTTTCGCGATCGGCGGGGAGTATAGGCGTAACCGGCATGGCCCGCAAACCAGGCACGCACCGATCGGAGGCCCGGGAGCGAACCCCGAACGGTCCCCCGGGAATAGACTGCTTGCACCCGTCCGCCGGAGCGAATCCGTTTGAACCACCCTCCCTCATCCAATCCTGTCCGGGACGGCGGAACTCCATCAGACGGTCCTGCCTCCCGGCTGGTCGTTCTGATGTTCACCGACATCGTCGACTCGACAGCGCTGAAGTCGCGCCTGGGCCTGAGGGCCTACTCGACGCTCGTTGCGGCGCACGATTCCCGGATGCGTGAACTCGTTGCCACGATCGCCGATGCAGAGATTCTCAAGGATACCGGCGACGGTTTCATGGTGCACTTCCCGACCGCGAGCACGGCGGTGACCGTCGCGCTGCAGTTCCAGCGCTTCATCGCCGATCTGCCCGATCTCGACGATGCGATGACGGAGGACGAGAATCCGCGCCGTTTCCTCGTGCGCATCGGAATCCACATGGGTGAAGTGGCGGAACTCGGGCTGGACATCCATGGAAGGCAGAAGGTGGTGGGGCTGGCGGCGGACCTGTCCTCGCGCGTCGAATCGCTCGCGCTGCCGGGTCAGATTCTTCTGACGCGAAATGCGTTTGATGATGCGCGCCAGTTCATTCGTGCCGATCCTTCGACGGCGGCGGGAGAGGGCCAGGAACTCCGATGGATGGCCCACGGCCCGTATCTCTTCAAGGGCGCGGAGGAACCGATCGAGATTTACGAAGTCGGCGTAACCGGCGTCGCGCCGTTGACCGCGCCGCCAGACAGCGAGAAGGCGCGCCGGGTCATTCCGCCTGGCGCCGAGGCGATGTATGACTGGAGGCCAGCCGCCGCCCTGTCCGTTCCCGGCCGGGAGAAGTGGCGGCTCGTCCGCCAGATCGGTGAAGGAGGATTCGGCGAAGTCTGGCTCGCCGAACACGTGCAAACGGGCATTCTGCGCGTCTTCAAGTTCTGCTTCAACGCGGATCGACTTCGAGGACTGAGGCGCGAACTGACGCTCTTTCGGGTGTTGCGAGAGTCGCTGGGACACCGGTCGGACATCGCCCAACTCTTCGAGGTCAATCTCGATCAGCCGCCGTTCAGCATCGAGTATGAGTACTCTCCGCACGGTGATCTGCGCGAGTGGTCCGCGCAGCAGGGCGGCATCGGCTCCGTTCCTGTCGCTTTGCGCCTTGACCTGCTGGCCCGAACGGCGCTGGCCGTGGCCGCCGCCCACTCGGCAGGCGTGCTCCACAAAGATCTCAAACCGGCGAACATACTTATCACCTTCGACGACGCCGGCACGCCCAGGCCCAAGATCATCGACTTCGGCATCGGTATGCTCACCGACGACGCGGTGCTCGCAGAACATCAGATTGCACCGTCAGGATTCACGGAAACTCAACTCACCGAGAACGAGTCGAGCCGCACCGGAACCCGCCTCTACGCGCCGCCGGAATCGCTCTCCACCGATCCACAGCGCCGTCGCTTTACGGCTCGCGGAGATATCTACTCGCTGGGCGTTCTGCTCTATCAGATCGCTGTGGGCGACCTGGATCGACCACTCGCGCATGGATGGGAACGCGACGTGAGACCCGCGCTCGCGGCGATCATTGCGCGATGCGTTGATGGCGACATCAATCGGCGATACGAGTCGGCTGCCGAACTGGCGCGCGCCGTTCAGTCCGCCGCGGACCAGGTTGCTGCCGGCGCCCTCAGACTGGACGCTCCCCGCAGTGAAACAAGCCAGTCAGATCCAGCGAGCCTCTCCGCATGCGAACCGGACGCGGTTGCTGAGGAGAATCGCAATCGCTCATCCGCATCGCTCGATGCCTCAGGAGATGAGTTCGCACCTGCCGCGGGCCGCAGCGGCCGCCGCTGGATTGCGGCCATGGCGACCACCATGATCCTGCTGGGGATTGTCGGCATTGGTTACAAACTGATCCTCGCAGGAGGCGACGGCTCTGTCAAGGGCAATGAAGAGTCGTTGACCACTTTCAACGTGGCGATTGAACCCCGCCTCAGGAGTGCGGAGGGCGCGGAACTGACGCTCGTCAACGCCAGCGTCGAAGCCAATGCGAGCGACCTGATCGTCAGACTCTCGGGAACCAAGCGTGGCACGGCGGTGCCGCCGCCGCCCGGTGCGCTGGCGATTCCCGAAGGCGGCGGAACGATCAATGTTCGAGTGACCATCGACGGCGAACGCAGCACGTGCGTGAACTACTCGACCGGGCTGCCTGTCGCGCACCTCGTTGCAGCCCTTTCCGGTCAGGCGACGCCGGGGCGACTTGCGGCCAATCCGGCGTTCACCGTGACGGACCACAGGTCGCTGGAATTGTCCGTTCCCGTCCTTCAGTCGCAGGATTGCGGCTTTGCCGGCTCGGTGCGACTCGTGTTCAGCCGCGACTCGCGATGATCAACCTGGAGATTCGCGAACTCAACGCGGATCGATCGGCGAATTCGGGTTAACGCACCCGATGCCCTCGAGGGCGAGCCCTGATCTGGCCATGTCGAGAGCCGCCTGCACGTCGAGTCGCGGCAGCCAGCAGTTCGAGTCAGCGTTCACGGCTTCGCCCTCGAGATTGACGCCAAGGAGCGAACGTATCCGGTTGGATGGCGTGTCGGGCGCTTCCTCGCCCGACTCGACGGCGTTGCGATCGATGACGGCCCGTGCGAGATACCGCGCCGTCCATTGTGCCGAACCGCGGGGACGCACGTCGATCGCTGCGTTGTCTTCAGCGCTCACGACGTGCTCAGCCTCATCTTCAAGGTCCTCAGCGTCAATCGTGGTTGCGAACTCGAGGTAGTCACCCTGGAGGCTCGGTCCGAAGCGGTTGCCCTCCAGTGTGAGTTGTCGGCACTGACTCGCGTTGTCGATGGCGAATGCGTCATTGAAGGCGAGCACGCATCGCGACAGGTTGACGACGGTGTCGTCCTCGAGGCGCAGCGCGGAGCCTCCGATCGTGCCGTACGGATCGTGCTTCTCAGTGAAAAGTACCGTGTTGCGTTCAAGTCGGAAGGTCGGCAGGCCTTTGCGATCGCGCGGATGCCAGATGGAGTGAAGGGAGAACCCATGGCCGGTGTTGTTGATGGCGGCGTTGTTCTCGATGTTGAACGTCGCGCCCTCATGGCCCCAGAGCGAAAACGCGCCCTGCGTGGGCGCGGTATTGACAACAATGCAATTGCGAAGAGTGACGACGGATTCGCGCCAGGCGAGGATCCGAAGACCGCCTGACTCGGGCGTGGGGTTCTCGTTCCCCGACGCCTTCCGCTCGATCTTCGCGCCATCGCCGGAATAGCGGTTCCTTCCGCCGTGATCGAAGACGATTCCATCCACCACGACCAGGGTCGGCTCGAACTTGCCATGCCGGCTGATGTCGATGGTCAGGCGGCACTCTGAACTCCAGTTCTTCGACTGGTTCACGCCGCTGAAGATCGTCGCGTGCTCTCCCCAGGGATCCCGCTTCTTGAATTCGGGATCCCATCCGCCGTAAATCTCCACCGGCACGGTGATCTCATCAACGCCGCTTCCCCCTCGGCCTTCGTAGGTTCCGCCGGCAATGAAGATGCGGTCGCCCGCCTGAAGGTCGGAGATGATGTGGCCGAGGTCGCGCGCGGGCTTCTCGATCGATCCCTCGCGACCGCGCCCGTCGGAAGCGCGCACGTACCAGTCGCGCCCGGCCTGGGCGGCAGGAACGATGGTCAAGGCGGCCAAGAGGACGGCGAGGCGGGACGCCGAAATGAACCGTTCGCGATCGGGCCGCATTCTCATCACGCTCATGATCTGATCCTCCACACGTCGAGGTTGCCCGAACCAGAACGGGATCTCGATTGTCCTATCCGCCGGATTGGCCCTGGCGTGCACGCGGCTCAGGCGCCTTGACCTTGCCTTCCAGCGCTTCCTTGAGCGTGTCGAGCGTGGCCTGCCCGACCAGTCGGCCTTCGGGATCAAAGAGGATCAGCGTCGGAAACGCGGAGATGTCGTACTGTTTGATCGTCTGGCCGGTGCTGTCGAGGAGGATCGGGAAAGGCAGATCCTGGCCGCCCCAATACTTCTCCTTCGCCGCCGCGCACTTCTCGTCCAGTTCCTCAAACGACTTGGCGCTCGCGTCGTGAAAGGCGATGATCTCAAAGCGGTCGTCGTCGGGGTGCTCGTTGTAGAACTCCATGAGTTTCGGCAAACTGCCGGCCGTGCATGGGCCTCACCAGAATCCCCAGAACTCGACGAGCAGCCATTTGTTCTTGAAGTCAGCGACCTGGGCTCCGTCAATCGACACCCCGCGAGCGTCGGTGACCGTCCACTCCTCGGCCTTGCGGCCCACATTCAGCGCGATGTACGTCGCCTTGAAGTCGATCTCGCCGAGGTCAAACGTCCGAGCGTCAGCCGGGATACTCACATCCTTGCGAAGGCCCTTGACGTTGCGGCCGTAGAACCAGTAATCCCACGACTCGTGTCGCGGCAGGCGGAGGTCGATGCGGCCATCCTTGGCGGTGGCCATGATCGGCCGCACGTTCGGCTCGGGCATCCAGTAGGAGTTGACCCAGCCCGCATCGCCGTCGAGTTCACTGCAGGTAATCGTGCCGCTGATCAGCACGGAGGGTTCGAGCGTGATTTCTACCTCCGTCGATGCATCGGCCGGCACGATCGCCATCCCCGCCAGCGCTCCGTCCTTCGAGTAGGCCACGAGCGCCAGCGGGCGGCTGTAGAACTCCAGCTGCCCTTCGAATCGCCCCTCGGCATCGACAGCCATCGTCGTCCCGGGAGAGAACTGGTCCGGCCCGGTCCACGCCCAGTAGTTGGAAATCCGGACCCCTTCAACGGGCCGGCCGGCCCCATCCACAACTCGCCCAGACACGGGCTGGGGTGCGGCGAACGTCGGCAGCGCCATTGCACTCAGCGCCGCTGCCACTATCCCACCTCGAATCAACCATCTTCGCCTCGTACTCGACCAAGGGATGTGTTGCATGATCTCTCCTTGCCACACCGTTACTCTGATCAGCCAGCAGGCTGTTTCGCACCGCCAACTACCGGCGAGGCGTTTCCGGGATCGTAGGCCCCCTCCCCGCGCCCCGGCCGCCCGGCCTCGACTGGTCCGGCGACCAGCGGCGCGGTCGCCAAAGCAACAACCTCGCCGCACACGCGCAGCGAGGTTGCCATCGGTTCTTTGGACTCAGGCGGCCGGGACCGCGCCCTGGCGCGTCAAGGTCGGGGCGATGGCCCGCCGCGATCACGGCGAGGCGATCACCAGCCGCCCTCCTCGTCGCCGGAGTACTCCGCCATGCCGTCATCCTCGTAGTAGCCGCGCTCCGCCTCCGCCATCTGCCGGCGCATCTCGATCATCATCTGCTGGTGCGTGTTCAGCGCCTCGATCGCCGCCTGCTGCGCCTGCACGTGCAGCGGCACGACCGGCGGCGCCGCCACGGCCGGCGCCGGCGCGGGAGCCGCCCACTTCATGATCAGACCGCCCACCGCCATGATCGTCAGCATCACGCAGCCGAAGATGACGATCTTCGTGTAGTCGGTCTGACCGAAGCCGCCCTGGCCGAACTCGTCCGGATAGTGAGTGTTGGGCACGAAGGACGGGGGCCCCGCCCCGCCCTGCCCCGGCCCCGGATAGCCCTGCCCGAACGTGCCTCCGACCTGGCTCGAAACGCCCTGGCCCAGGCCCCCCGGACCCGCGTTGCCTCCCTGTGTCCCACGATTCATCACATCACCCTCCCGTTGACCGCCCGCTCCGCCGTCGATGCACCAAGCATCGTGCCACCGGCGGTCGGCGCCGCGATCGCTTTCGCCTGCTTTCGACCCGGACCATCGCAAACTTGAAACTCACTTGCCGCCTCGCGGGCGCTCCGCCGCTCCAGCCCGACCGGTTCGATAAACGAGCGGCGCAGCGCCCCGCCTGCCGCGGCCGCTGCGACCCCGCCGGTCCGATACGCTCCGGCCGATCTTCCAGCCCGGATCGGATTCCTCCCGCTCACCTCGAACCCCGCCCGCCACTGCGCCTGGGCCCCTACGCGGCAATCAGGGTGGAACCCGGGCAACCCTTCGCCCGGCCCTCGCGTACTATCCGGCTTTGACCGCCGCATTCGATCGCCACCGCGTCGCCGTCGTGGTCGATCCGGCCGACCTGTCACGGGAGGGCCCATGCCCGCATCCGCTTCCTTTGCCGTACCTCTCCTCGACCGCGATTTCCTCGCCGCCAGGTTCGCCGCCGGCCTCAACTGGAGCGACTACCTCGCCACCGGCAAGCCCGCCCAGCGCGAAGCCTGGAACGCCGTCTACAACCAGGTCTTCCTCTCCGACTCCCAGCGCAAACTCCTCGCCGACTTCAAGCGCGACATGAAAGTCATCTGCCTCTCGGGCATCTGGTGCGGCGACTGCGTCCAGCAGGGCCCCCTCCTCCAGCGCATCGCCGAGGCCGCCGACCGCATCACCCTCGTCTGGCTCGACCGCGACGAACACAAGGACCTCGCCGCACGCGTCCAGATCAACCAGGGACTCCGCGTCCCCACCGTCATCTTCCTCTCCGAAGACGATGAGTTCTGCGGCCTCTACGGCGACCGCACCCTCACTCGCTACCGCGCCATGGCCGACTCCCAGCTCGGCCCCGCCTGCCCCATCCCCGGCGCCCCCATCCCCACCGACGAACTCCTCGCCACCATGCAGGACTGGCTCGACGAGTTCGAACGCATCCAACTCCTCCTCCGCCTCAGCCCCCGCCTCCGCCAGAAACACAACGACTGACCTCGGCCCCCCAACGCCCACGATGAGCGAGTCTTCGAGCGAATCGTGGGGTGCTCGAAGCCCCACGCAAGCATCAAGTTTCACCCAACGCCCACGATGAGGCTCCACGAATCGTGGGGTGCCTGAGTCTTCAAGCGAATCGTGGGGTGCTCGAGTCTTCAAGCGAATCGTGGGGTGCTCCCCCACCCCGCAAACCGCGAATCCCCCCCAACGCCCACGATGAGCGAGTCTTCGAGCGAATCGTGGGGTGCTCGAGTCTTCAAGCGAATCGTGGGGTGCTCGAGTCTTCAAGCGAATCGTGGGGTGCTCCCCCACCCCGCTAACCGCGAATCCCCCCCAACGCCCACGATGAGGCTCCGCGAATCGTGGGGTGCTCGAGACTCTAAGCGAATCGTGGGACGCCTCACAACCCCGCAGATCGTAAAGCACCCAACCCCGCACCCATCCCCGTTGTCCGTACCCTGAGCAGCCCGTCGAAGGGCGTCTTCGCCTCCCCGCCACCACGCTACGGACACAACCGCCCGTTCCAGCACCATCAGAGACGCCGGATGCGGCGACGCCTGACGCACAGCACCGAAGGACCGAATGCGCCACCACGCTCGGGCGTGACCCATCATGGCGGCTCAGACCTTGACGCGCGTCACCCGGCTCGCGTCGGCGTCATGGAGGCTGCTCGTCGAGAGGTACTCGTAGGTCAACGTCGAACCCTCGGGCAGGACCATCGTGCTCTTGCGGATCGTGTTGCGGCCGGCGACGGCCTTCGCCCAAGTGTAGTCGACGTCGTAGTAGCCGTCCGAGGCGTCCGTGCTGGTGAGCACCACGATCCCCGCGTTCTACCAGCGTTTACTCGCCCAAGGCAAATCCAAGATGACCGCACTCGTCGCCGCCATGCGCAAACTCCTCACCATCCACAACCTCATGATCCGGGACAACATCCCCTGGAAATTGCAGCCACATCCTTGACTTTCAAGACAGTCGCTACTCGAACCCGTACTACTTGCTACCCGACCCCATGTTACTTGCAACCAACTCCCCACTCCATTTACATTGCAGGCATCAATGGCCGTCTCGCCAAGGCTTCCCGCACTCTGGACATCGAATGTCCGCTCCTCGCAGCCCAACCATACTATATCCACAACCAACGCAGCGGCAGGCACTGTGCCTCCGGATCCGCATCCAGTATCGCCGTAATTTGTTTAGCAGTGAGCCGCATCCAGTCACCGCACCACCGAGTACTGTAATGAGCAGCACATCTGCACCCGCTGACCACCAATGTACTATTCGAGGCCACTGGGGACTCAGGTCCGCCATCATATCCGCCCGTGGTGCTGTGTTTGGCCCCATATATTCATCATCAATAAACCAATAAGCGAATCGGAACGGCCACCCTGAGGCCACTACCCTATTTGGCTGCCAGCCAGGACTGTCGTATTGACTCCAATTCGACACTTCGGGTTTGCGAATCAAGATCAGGCCTACCATCGAAAATGGGACAGAAGGTCCTTCCCACTCCGGTTGATGTTTGTCGAGCTGCACAACTTCGCATAGAAAGATATCGTAGAACCCTCCGGAGGCGTACATTCCCCAGTATCTGCGGCCGTTGGCGTCGAACGCTCGATATCCGGCGACCGATTCCAGTCGCATGAAGAATGGTGAGCAAGCGGTTGCGATTACTACGCCGATTGATAATAATACCACAATCGCGGCGATCAACAAACCCGCTTTGTAAGGCTCGGCTCTGTAATGCACCTGCGCGCCAGTCATCAGTACATCGGAGCGAATTTTTTGCACTCCTCGAAGTCCCTTTTGCAAATGGTGTCACAATTTGGGTCGCTAGAGTACCCACAGATTATGATACAACAGTTATTAGGTGACTTGCCCGCGCACGGAGAATTCTCCATGTTTACCCATGCTCCGATCTCTCGACATATCCGGCATGCGTCAGAGTTATAATGATCGAAGTTGCAACCTGCTGGAGCTTTGTTCATGTGTCTATTGAGAAAGCAGGTCTGCCATGCATGAATTAACTCGTGCCCAAGGAAGTCAGCCGGGTCGTGTCCTTTGCAGGGTGGATTCCCGTAGTTATTGGGGCACAGACATATTGAGTGTGTTTGGGGACGATACGCAGCACATGCTTGGGAGTCACTACATGGTGGCCGCTCCGGATCGCAGCAATCTATGCTCGGGACCCCGTCTCCATTTTCCCCATGAAAGGGGCCGACTGGTTCTTGCATTGGGCACCGACTTGAAAGAGCAACGCAATTATTCTGTTTGTCATTGGGATGTCGCAAGGACAGGGCGCCTGCGCGGACTCAATTCCGGTACAAGCCTCCCTTGCTAATCCATTCGGATCAGTGTGCAACAAGGGGGCCGATGCAACGGTTGAGTACAATCCCATCCCATCGACATAGCCAAGCGGATCGCGTCGTGTCCACCTGCCCAGGTGGGGCTCCAGCACGCGATGTCGCACGTGCGAGATATCGAGGTTGACGTCCTTCTGGTATCCGGCGTAGCCGATTCGGTTGGCGACGTCTTCGTGTGAGAGGTTGGTCCAGCCCAGGTTGCGGCCCACGTAGCCGTTGGCGAGCGTGGCGTCGTCGCCGTCGATGTCGCCGTCGAGATCGAGGTCGGCGCGGACGTCGTAGGCCGAGGACCACGTGCTGATCGTCGTCTCGTCTGCGGCTATCGTTTCGCCGTCCGAGTCGAGGTCGGCGGCGGGGAGGCCGAAGGGCACGCCGTAGGCGCTGAACTTGGCCCACTCGACCATGACTGCCGCGGAGGTAAGGACGACGCTCACGTCATTGCGCCAGTTCTGGCAGTAGTAGCGGCGCTGCTCCATGGTGCCGTCGGCGGCGGAAGTCCAGCCCGAGTTGGCGTCTTTCTGGCGCAGGATCACGGAGTCAATATAACTCGATGAGCCGCTCCCGTCAAGGCCCGCCTGGTGGTAAACAAACGCCTCCTTGGAATTGTCATCGTCGCCGCGGTAGGTCGCGACGAGGCGCCAGCGTTCGTCGTAGATGAGGTGGTACTTGGGATCGCTGCCGTCGGTGGCGCCGTTGCCAGTGGCGTCGGCGTGGAAGGTGATGCGGAATCCCAGGCCGTTGTACCAGTACTCGGCGATGAGATTCTGGTTGCTCGTGTTCTTGACCTTGCGCAGGCGTCCCCAGACGTCGTAGACGTACTCGTAGGCCTGCCCGTCGTCGGTGAGGTTGCCCACGCCGTCGTAGGTCAGCGTGTAGTTGTCCGTGCCGTTGTCGTCGGTGTCGCGCGCCGTCAGTTCGTTGGCGACGCCGTGGGTGCGGTCGTCGTTGTACTCGTCGGCGTCGCTCCAGTTGTTGTCGCCGTCGAGGTCGAGCTGGGCGACCTCCCAGTTGCCGACCTGGTCGAGCGTCCAGTTCTGCTGACGCGTGCGGCTGGAGATGGACGACCCGCCCCACGTTCCTTCCTCGGCGGTGGTCAATCGGTTGATGTTGTCATTGGTGTAGGAGACGTCCAGGCCGCTGTGGACGTTGTCTTCGATCACCGTGACGTTGCCGTTGCGGTCCCAGGTGACGCTCGTGTGGTGGAAGTCCTTGTCGGTGGCGAGGTCGCGCGTCCACTTGCTCTGGGTGATGCGGCCGAAGCGGTCGAGACGATCATAATCGTCCAGGTCGGCCGGATCGTAAAGAAGCATGAAGACGTCCGGCTCGAGCAGGGCCGTGCGGACGAGATTCGACATCCCGTTGTAGGCATAGGAGGCCACGGCGGTGGCGCCCACCTTGACGCGCGTCACGCGGCTGGCGTCCGCGTCGTGCAGGCTTCCGGTCGAGAGGTATTCGTAGGTCACGACTGAACCCTGCGGATAGGTCATCGTCGCCTTGCGGATGGTGTTGCAACCCGCCGTCGCCTTGGTGTAAGTGTAGTCGACGTCGTAGTAGCCGTCCGAGGCGTCCGTGCCCCCGGAGATGACCGAGTTGCGGTCCATGGCGAACTGGGTGAGGTTGCTCCACCCGTCGTAGGCGTACTTCACATGGTCGGTGACGTTGCCGCTGCCCACAGCGGGATCATCATACTGGGTGATCGTGCTCACCCGGCCCAGTGAGTCGTAGACGGTGCTGATGCGCTCGACGGCGGCGTCAAAGCCCCCGGCCACCGTCGTGGCCCGGCGGTGCGTCTCTCTTCCGACCGTGTCGAAGTCGGTCTGAATGATGTTGCCGGCCTGGTCCTTGTGCCAGGTCACCTGACCCTGGGCGTTGTAGGCGAACTCGACGCGGTCGTAGACCGTGTCGGTCCCGTTGCCCGAGAGGTCGGTGGGATCATCGGAGTCGGGATAGATCACGGCATGCGGGAGGTGGTTTCCCGCTCGAATCCCCCGGGGCACCTGACGAATTCTATAGGTGCGGCACGCGATTGCCTGCGCGCGACACCTGTTTCCTTGCTGCTCCATTCTCAACGTTGGGCGCATCCCCCCGCCGGGCCGCATACCGGCGCGTGCGAGTCCTCGCCTCTACCGTACGAGCGGGCCGGTCTCACAGCCGCGTCAGGCGCTGGCGCGGTGGGGGCGCCGAAGGATCGTGACGTCTGAAGAAAGGAAACACCAGTTGCGCGCACGCATTCGTGCGCGATGCGCACCACATTCGTCAGGTTCCTCGGCTGAATCGAACGCGGCCCGCTGCTCAGGCCCTGCGGCTGCGCGGCTTCGCCTCAGCCGTGGGGGAACGAGCCTTCCGAGGAGAGCCCCTTCCGAAATGTGCGCAACTTGACGGACACTACCCGTTGTCAAGCATCCAGTAGATGCCCGCGATGGCGCGGCGCTTGTCCGTAGGAGGTCGTCCGCCAAGAGGATTCCTGGGCGCATCGGGAAGTTGTTTGCACAGCCAGTCAAGTTGTTCTTCGGTGAGTCGCATGGCCATGCATTGTTATACCGATCGAAATATAATAGGTTTCGGGATAGGCTCTACCGTCCCCCGCGCGTACTCCTTCGCAACATCTCACCACACTCAGAGCATCGCGGTGACGCGCCACGCGGATACCCACAAGCTGGGCATTGTCCGCGGACTCCGCGCAACGTGCGCCTCGCAACACCTACACCTAGAACCAGAGACGAGAATGCAGCCGCGTAAACAATCCCATTCACAACGAGTCCGAACCAAAGCGGCCGATACGCTAGCACGACTGGGATGGTCTCCAGCCGCAATGCATCAATAGACTCTGACCCCCATGCAACGCCATATTCCAAGCTAATGTCTATCTTCGGCTGCTGTATCGCTGCAAGAGCAAAATCAGTGCTAACGTCAGCCGCTACACAGAGCATTGGCCAACCATATCCCAAGCTCCCACTACACATGGGACTTTGCTCGACCTCCTTTCGCCACCAGCGCCGGCCATGATATCGAGCCAATGGGTCCATTGGCGTCCAGTTGCCATTAGCGATTGCTCCATATCCACTGACATAACCCACTCCCGGTCGTGTGACGACCTTAAGTAGGCAGTCTCGAGTCCCGTCGAAATACAGGACTAGCTGTGCTTCACCAACTATCTTTCCGTTTGCCAGCGCCGCGATCCAAGCCATCAAGACACTGGCGACTACACCCAATGCCAAGTAGACACCGACCGACCATACGTGCTTGCGCGCCTTCGCCCACATTACTTGTTCCATCCAGTGCACTCTGTGATAACTCTGACGTGAACGTACTCAGCTTGCCTGTGATCTCAATTGAGATCATATATAACCGCCTTGCTCCAGCGCCACCAATATCTCCCAGTATCCGCACCGGATGCTGTGCGCTCGAAGTGCATCTACTGTGCGATTGAGCAATTGCGCGTGTTCAATCTGCTTAAGTGAATCTGTTACTGCGCTAGTACTCGCGTCATGCATCAAGAGCCACTTCGCAAGCGGCTGAATCCAGCCTTCATGAAATGGCGAACTGCTTTCACCATCGCTCACGTCAGACTGGCTCATTGCGGTCTGTTCCAATCTCTCTGGCAACTCTGGCCGAAGCCACTCTATGTGTTTGGACAACATGGGCCAATGGTCGCGTGGGTCGTCTGTCACGCGAAACAGCTCGAGTACGAACGCTCGCGAAAGGGGTGGGTTGTGTTGATCCAGCGCATGGTATAACTCGTAGATACGACTCAGATCATTCAAAGCATGCAGCATGGTAACGATCTCTGAATGTATGGCAATGCTATACAGATCTAGATGGCGAGCCAGAAGATTTCGGAGTGAACGAAGAAATGCTTCACGCAGATCGGGGTACGCATGTACAAGCTCTGCGAGGACGGGGGCGATCTGCGTCTTGTACACATAAGCATTCGTGATGTCCCGGTTGGTAGGCATCGCATCGATACATCCACAAAGCGCAGTCCGAATCTTGGCGATCTCGCGAGCTTCTGAGCAGCCTCTGACCAAGCCGGCTACGCCTTCGGCAACCCAAGTATTCATTGAAGTTGTCTCTAGTGCCGTTGGCCAGTTGACACCAGCCACATCCAGAAGTTCCAATTGCCAAAGTAGCACGCGGCGATTAAGTCCTCCAATGATGCGGGCGAGGACGTTCTGTTGGGAGTCGAAGTACATAATCCGTGCATGATTCGACCCTCCGGCGATTGATTGGCGAGAGTCCAAAGTGCTGATGACGATCACTCTGGAGGATGCACTTGTCAGGGATTCCGCGATAGATTGCAGGTCGTGGTTGACGTAAGATTCGCGAGCCTGCGCAGGCAGTGAAACCCAAAGGAGTGATTGGCGACGCTGCTTGGCTGCATCCAGTCCGTTCGCGAGTCGATCAATCCACATCAACTAGCCCTTTAGAACAAGATCATAAGGCACACGGACATGTGGGCGTACAGACCTGAGCTCTAGGATCTGAGCAATCGAATTCGAAGCACCAAGGGCAAGCAACGCATCCTGGCGGCTCCCATCGCCAAGTCGCGAAGAAGCTGGATTTGCAATTGACCCACGATTCGTCGCACGAAGCTTGGCAGTCTAGGCGATGCGCGCGTACGCAGCGATTGTAGGCCTGGCCATCGCAGTCAGGATAAAAGGCGCCCATGCAGCTCATTACATACGCTTCACAGTTCAAATAACAGCGAGCTGCTTTCTCATCACATTGATCGATCAAGTGCTTGTCGATTTGCCGGCCAACTTCGTAGGAACACACAGCTGTGATGGTCCCTGCGACCAAAACAGTGCAACATGTTAGGGCAGGGGCTGCTTTGAAGCACAGTCCCACTGATGCACCCTCTTTGACGAGATAGGGGAGGATGACCTTCTTATACAAGAATCCATCGGGGTCCACATGCGTCAGAGCCAGAGATCCTGCGTATTCATACAAACTCATCCCGTCGATATACCCGAGGGGATCGCGTCGTGTCCAGCGTCCGAGGTGCGGCTCCAACACCCGATTCCTCACGTGAGAGATGTCGAGGTTAGCGTCCTTCTGGTATCCGGCGTATCCGGCGCGGTTGGCGACGTCGGCGTGGGAGAGGACGTTCCAGCCCAGATCCCAGCCCTCGTAGCCGCTCGCCAGGGTGGCGTCATCACCGTCGATGTCGCCGTCGAGGTCGAGGTCGGCGCGCACGTCGTAGGACGAGGCCCAGATTTCGATCGCGTCCACGTCGCCGGTGTCGGTGATGAAGTCGGAGTCGATGTCGCCGGCGGGCAGGCCGATGGGGATGCCGTAGGCGCTGAACTTGGCCCACTCGACCATGACCGCGGCGCTGGTGAGGATCACGCTCACGTCGTTTCGCCAGTTCTGGCAGTAGTAGCGGCGCTGCTCCATGGTGCCGTCGGCGGCAGAGGTCCAGCCCGAGTTGGAGTCTTTCTGGCGGAGGATCACGCTGTCAATATAACTGGAGCCGCCCGCCCCGTCAAGGCCGGGAGGCTGAAACCGTCCGGCGAGGACGCCCGCAGCCCCGCCTTCCCCGGCGTAGTCATCGTCGCCGCGGCTGGTCGCGAGAAGGAGCCCTTCGACCGTGAGATCCGGGCTGAGCATCCATCGCTGTATCCTCGCCCGGTGGCGGAGGGGGCGGCTGGATGGCGGTCTGCCCTGCCCAGGCCGTCGGGGGGGCTCGTTCGACCGGCGGAGCCAGCCTCGCAGGCGCAGAGTGTGGCCCTTCGGCAATCGGGCCGAGCCGGCTGGAGCGCTGGGCCAATACGGGAACGGCCCCGAGCCGAACGGCTCCAAGGTCATGCCTGGCATCGACTTGCGCAGTTGGCCAACCGCGTCGCCCCTTCGAGCGGCACAGAATTTGGACTTGCCGGCCTTGACCTGCAGGGGGGGCGGGGTATCATCCCCTTGCGTGTCGTTGAACGGCAGCGTTCATCGACCGGTTTGTCATCCAGTGATCGAGTCCGTTTGACGGATCGCTCAAGCGCTGGCGGCAGGCCCTCCGCTCTTTGAAAAGTGAACAGTTGGGTAATGTACGAACGCCGCGAGGATGTGGCCGAACGTTCGCCTTTCACAGGGCGGGCGCGAGGCGAGAATCCACCGGCCGGGGGGTCACAGCCCTGGTCGTGGAGCATCCTTGTGACGCTGAATTCAATTCCAGCGAATGGATGTTTCCAATCTCCGTTGTCTAGCCGCAACGGAAGTCGATCTTCGGATCGGCTGACCCACCCGCGTTTCGGCGCGGGTGTACAGGCAGACTGTTCATCGAAGCGTAAGCGATCGGGTTCGCCCGGTCGTGCGACGATACTTAAGTGAAGAGTTTGATCCTGGCTCAGATTGAACGCTGGCGGCATGGCTAAAACATGCAAGTCGAACGAGGTTTTTTCTTCGGATAAGACCTAGTGGCGAAAGGGCGAGTAATGCATTTCTGACGTACCCCGAGGTTCGGGATAGCCCAGGGAAACCTGGAGTAATACCGGATGCGGTCAACGGGTCCAGAAGCCGTTGATCAAAGGAGCAATCCGCCTTGGGCGCGGGAAATGTCCTATCAGGTAGTTGGCGGGGTAACGGCCCACCAAGCCGAAGACGGGTAGCGGGTGTGAGAGCACGGCCCGCCGCATCGGGACTGAGACACTGCCCGGACTCCTACGGGAGGCTGCAGTAACGAATATTCCACAATGCGCGAAAGCGTGATGGAGCAATGCCGCGTGCAGGATGAAGGCCTTCGGGTTGTAAACTGCTGTCAGGGTTTAGGAACATAATGACCAGACCCAAAGGAAGAGACGGCTAACTCTGTGCCAGCAGCCGCGGTAATACAGAGGTCTCGAGCGTTAATCGGAATCACTGGGCTTAAAGCGTACGCAGGCGGACCGGTAAGTACTTTGTGAAATCCCCCGGCTCAACCGGGGAACTGCTTGGTATACTGCCGGTCTGGAGCATGGTAGAGGCGGTCGGAACGATAGGTGGAGCGGTGAAATGCGTAGATATCTATCGGAACGCCGAAGGTGAAGACAGGCCGCTGGGCCATGGCTGACGCTCAGGTACGAAAGCGTGGGGAGCGAACGGGATTAGATACCCCGGTAGTCCACGCCCTAAACGATGTGCACTAGATCAGGGAGGTTCTGATACCCTCCGGGTCGAAGCAAAAGTGTTAAGTGCACCGCCTGGGGAGTACGGTCGCAAGGCTAAAACTCAAAGGAATTGACGGGGGCTCACACAAGCGGTGGAGCATGTGGCTTAATTCGAAGCAACGCGAAGAACCTTATCCTGGGCTTGACATGCACGTATTAGCATATGGAAACATATGTGACGCGGTTTACCGTGGAACGTGCACAGGTGCTGCATGGCTGTCGTCAGCTCGTGCTGTGAAGTGTCGGGTTAAGTCCCTCAACGAGCGAAACCCCTGTCGTTAGTTGCCAGCGAGTCATGTCGGGGACTCTAACGAGACTGCCGGTGTCAAACCGGAGGAAGGTGGGGATGACGTCAAGTCCTCATGGCCTTTATGTCCAGGGCTGCACACGTGCTACAATGGCATGTACAAAGCGATGCAATGCCGCGAGGCGGAGCAAATCGCAGAAAGCATGCCCCAGTTCAGATTGCAGTCTGCAACTCGACTGCATGAAGTCGGAATCGCTAGTAATCGCGGATCAGCTACGCCGCGGTGAATACGTTCCTGAGCCTTGTACACACCGCCCGTCAAGTCATGGAAGCCGGGAGCACCCGAAGCCGCCCCACCTCAGGGGTGTCTACGGTGAGATCGGTGACTGGGACTAAGTCGTAACAAGGTAGCCGTAGGAGAACCTGCGGCTGGATCACCTCCTTTCTAAGGGATTCCTTAGATCCGCACGCCGGAGCGATCCGGTGCGGAAAAAATCAGCGCACCCTCGTCCGCTCAATCGGCTCCGCGACGCCCTCAACGGCGCCACGGACCGGTCCACGCGGGCAGCGGCACGGCAACGTGCCGCCAATGGCGTCCGTCAACCCAACTGTCCGCAATGCACCATAGCCCCCGGTGACTCACCGGGGGCTATGTGCGTTTTCTCCGTCCGAAGAAAGCCAACCACAGAGGGCACAGAGAGCACAGAGGGTGCACAGGGGAAGGTCCAGGCAATAGGCAACAGGCAATAGGCAGCAGGCAATAGGCAATAGGCAATAGGCACTGGGCACTTGGCACTGGGCACTTGGCACTTGGCACTGGGCACTGGGCACTTGGCACTTGGCACTGGGCACTGGGCACTTGGCGCCAGACGGGAGGCATCAAGGAAGACCTGGGGCTTGGGACTCGGGGCTTGGGACTCGGGGCTTGGGACTCGGGGCTTGGGACTCGGGGCTTGGGCTCCTGTCTCCTGCTTACCTGTCCGCTCTCCACTCTCTGGGCGCTTCGCCGCGGCATCAAGGCATCAAGGCATCAAGGCATCAAGGCATCAAGGCATCAAGGCATCAAGGCATCAAGGCATCAAGCCATCGAGGCATCAAGGCATCAAGGCATCGAGGCATCAAGGCACCAAGGCACCGGGCGCGGGGGATGGAGGCGACCGCGACGAGCGGATCAGAGCGGCTGCCAGGTGCTGCCGGGGTCGGAGGGGCGCCATTCGACGCCATGCCGGGGCAGGACGGCACGGCCGCGGAACGTCACTTCGACCACCTCCGAGGGGCGAAAGCCGGCCTGCGCCGCCGCGATGAATGTGCCGGGCCCGCGCGGGCTGCGTCGGCCGCCGGTGCAGCGCGGCGAGCCGGAGTTGTACCGGCAGAACTCAGGCTGGGCGTCGCCCGCCGCCAGGAAGAGGAGCGCGGTGTCCATGCGGAGAATTGCGGCGCCCTCGCCCTGATAATGCTGCAAGTGACGCTCGCCGCAGCCGATCGGACCCTCTCTCGTGCCGGGCCAGAAGAAGACCCGCTCGGCGAGGGCGGCGAGCAGATCCGCCATCGTCCAGCCCCCAAGAAGGTCGATGTTTGCCGCGTGCAGGGGCTTCTGATCGCGTATGACCACCGCGCAGCCGTCGAGCGTAACGGCGCACGACTCGCTTCGCCTGGCGCGGATGAGGTGCGGCTGCCCGCACGCGGCCGCGATCGCGGCGACGGAGTGAATGACGCGGGCGAGGCCGATCCCCTCCACGTTTGACCGGTGGGTGACGTGATACAGAAACGGGCGAAGCGCGATGAACTCGCCAAGCGTGAAAGGCACGGGTGATGGTAGCATGAGCACCCGCCGCGATGCTTCGCGCCGTCGCTTCACCGCACCCGCTTCGCGCCGTCGCTTCAGCGCCGCTTGTGCAGGGGCCAGTTGTCGTAGGGGGCGACGAAGGGCCACTGCTGCGCCGCCAGCCCGTCCTTGACGGGGTTGTTCTCGACGTAGCGGATCCGCGCCCGCACCTCCTGCGGCGTGTAGAGCAGCACGTCATAGGGACGCGCCGAGATCACCGGGTGGTTCGCCGCGATCGAGTCGGCAAAGCGACGGCGCAAGCGGTCGCGGACGCTGCTTCTGAAATGCTCCCACATCACGGGCGCGCGGTCGCGGTGCGTGCGGAGAAAGCATCAGGCACTGGGCACGAGGCACTTGGCACTTGTGTTCGGGTCGCGGCGCTCTCCTGCTCACCCGTCCACTTTCTCCTCTCTCGGCGCTTCGCCGCGCGGGTCATTCACGGCCCAGTGGGCGCAATAGTGTATGAATGAGATGGGCGGCGATGACGGTGCGCCGCGCCCGCGCCGGCGGGGATGCCAGGTTGTCATGTGGCGGGGAGGACATGGGGGGAGTCTAGGCGGAGCGAAAGGTGCCCGGCCGCAAAGAGGCTCACGAGGGCAGGGATTAGCGTGCCAGTCGCACAGGCGTCGAGCACGCTTCGCGCCGTCGCGTGAGCGGCCAGTATGTCATCTCAGCGACCTGGGAATGCCCAGGTCTTCACTCATTGGATGCGTCATCGCGTGTCAGCGACCTGGGAATGCACGGCTGGCTACACCAAGAATCCGCTATGATTGATCGCTACCTGTGTGTCAGCGACCTGGGAATGCACGGCTGGCTACACCGGTGACGCCCGCGACGCCGATGCGGTTGTCGTGTCAGCGACCTGGGAATGCACGGCTGGCTACACCTCTCGCCGTCGGCGTTCGCCGTGAGGTATTGTGTCAGCGACCTGGGAATGCACGGCTGGCTACACCTCTTGTCGGTGAAGTTGCCCGTCACGGGATGTGTCAGCGACCTGGGAATGCACGGCTGGCTACACCGTCGGCGCGTTGCGGCGTTGGGCCGCGAATGTGTCAGCGACCTGGGAATGCACGGCTGGCTACACCCAACATCGAGAAAGGCGTCTCGTTCGCGGAGTGTCAGCGACCTGGGAATGCACGGCTGGCTACACCACCTTGCGGCGGCGCGCCCATGCGTCCTGGTGTCAGCGACCTGGGAATGCACGGCTGGCTACACCCCCGAGGCGAGGTCCGCGCGTTGAGGCATCGTGTCAGCGACCTGGGAATGCACGGCTGGCTACACCCCCGAGGCGAGGTCCGCGCGTTGAGGCATCGTGTCAGCGACCTGGGAATGCACGGCTGGCTACACCCGCGCTCGCCGGCTCGACGGGCTGGTTCAGGTGTCAGCGACCTGGGAATGCACGGCTGGCTACACCTCAAACACCTGAAGCAGGCTGTGGGCTACAGGTGTCAGCGACCTGGGAATGCACGGCTGGCTACACCCCACGGCGGGCGCGAATCGTTCGGGTTCACGTGTCAGCGACCTGGGAATGCACGGCTGGCTACACCGCTGCGCTGCATGAAGTGGCCGACCTGGCGGTGTCAGCGACCTGGGAATGCACGGCTGGCTACACCAGGGAACGCCGCGCGGGTGCTGAGCAGAGCGTGTCAGCGACCTGGGAATGCACGGCTGGCTACACCCGGGGCCTCGCCGGCGGATCGCTGGTTCGCGTGTCAGCGACCTGGGAATGCACGGCTGGCTACACCCGGGCAGGGCCGCACCCCGCGCGCGCACCTGTGTCAGCGACCTGGGAATGCACGGCTGGCTACACCCCTCCGCGCCCTGCATGGCGAGCAGTTCCCGTGTCAGCGACCTGGGAATGCACGGCTGGCTACACCTCATTGATGCGATTGTGTCCCGCCGCGTCCGTGTCAGCGACCTGGGAATGCACGGCTGGCTACACCAATGGCTGCTGCCCAAGTATACCCCAACCAGTGTCAGCGACCTGGGAATGCACGGCTGGCTACACCCCACCACCCCCGCCAACTCCTGCCACGTCTGTGTCAGCGACCTGGGAATGCACGGCTGGCTACACCCGTGGGCGGCGGTGCGGCTGAGGATGAGACGTGTCAGCGACCTGGGAATGCACGGCTGGCTACACCGCCCACGCGGGGGTGCCCCGCTTCATCATGTGTCAGCGACCTGGGAATGCACGGCTGGCTACACCCACCTGGTACAGCCAGTAGTCGTTCTTCCTGTGTCAGCGACCTGGGAATGCACGGCTGGCTACACCTGATCGCAGCCGTTCACTCAGCGTCATCGCGTGTCAGCGACCTGGGAATGCACGGCTGGCTACACCTGACTCCGATTGTCTCCTGCAAATACAGGCGCAGAGCCACTTTCGACGTGCAGAAAAAAAACGAACCAGCGCGCTCACCGGGGTTCCTCTCGTTCGGTTTTGAAAGAGCGGAATAAGCAGCAGTGCGGTCTCAGGTCGCTCGTCGGGGCTGTGGAAGCCCCCAGTCGGTCCGCCCGGAAGCGGCCTCAGGGTCACGTCCGATGCCCGCATGAGCACCGGAGCCCGTTCCACGAAGACACTCAACTCGCCCGACGGTTCGCGGGGCGTCCTGTAGATCGCTCCGCGGCGTCCGCGCCTTTACGCGGTTGCCCGTTATCGTAGGCCGGGGTGGTTCGCGGGTCATCCGTCAGAACGGAGTCTCGCGTGAAAGTGTGCGTGCAGCCCAGGCACGATCCCACTGCTCGCGCAATTCGGCGAGGTCGAGGGTTGTGCCGTTGCACTGGACGCGGCCGTTCTTAAGGCTCTTGATCTGCGGAAAGGATCCGTGGAGGACGCGGTGGAGGTTGACGGAAGCGTTGTAGTCGGCGTTGGCGGAGTAACCGCAGGCGGCGCATCCGAAGAGTTTGCCGACGAGTTCGCGCTTGGGCTCGCGATCGACAATCGAGTATCGCTGGCCGAGGACGTTGCAACGGTGACAGACCTGGCTGGTCCAGTAGGGAGGGAGTTCGACGAGGCGGACGCCCGCGAACTCGGCGGTCTGCCTGATCTGGTCGACGAGTTGACGGCGGTTCCAGTTGATGAGTGAACGGTTGATGCCGCGTTCGCGCTCGGCGTCCGGGACGAGTCCCTCGAGTTGCTCCATGAGGATGAGATCAACGTCCCAGCAGCGGGCGAAATCGACGATGGCGGCGGCGGCCTTTCGGAAGCGGTCACGTGCCATCTGAGTGACGTGCTGCTGAATTCGCCGGCAGGACTCCTGGCCCTTGACGGGCTTGCCGCGTTTTCGGCGGGCGCGTCGAAGGCGTTGCTTCATCTGCGCGATCTGGCCGAGCGTGGGAACGGCGGCGATGGTGCAGCCCGACTTCGGGGAGACGTAGCGATGCCGGATGAACCGGGTGGCGAGCAACGAGTTTCCCTGCATGACGGTAACGGCGGCAAGATGGCGGATGCCGAGATCGACGGCCATGGTGCGCAGGGGTGGATCGAGAGGCCGAGCCTCCTCGCGCACCCGATTCGTCACCCACGTGCGTGAGTACTTGTCGAGGGCCTGCTGCGTCACCTGAAGGCGTGAGGGCCGATCCTCGATGAAGACGGAGAAATAGAGGTAGGGCTGGCCGCTGCGAAAGACGAGCTTGACGCCCTGTACCCGCGCAGCGCGGGTCGAGGGTTCGCCGGGCGACTGATATTCGAGGTCGCAGTTGAAACGATCGACGACTCTGCTTTCCCGTGCGGGACGCAGCCGTCGCATGCGGGGGTCGCCGATGAAGCGATAGGCAAGGAATCCTTTCTGGGACTGCTCGCCCATTTCGGAGCGGCGCACGACTTTGAGTTGAATTGTGCCTTTCGCGATGTCGGGGGTGCGGTACGTGGCGCCCCCCTTGAAGGAGTACCACGCGGGGTGCCGGTCCGCGGAGGGGAGGGTCAGCGTAGGCGGATGGTCGAAGCCGTCGAAATGTCGCTTGCGCTTGTAGCGACGTACGAAGCGACGTTCGTACTCGCCGTGCTGGCGGTCGAGTTCATACAGTTCGGGATTGCCCGCCCAGAAGATCTCGAATGCGGCGCGGACGGGTCGGCGATCGGCGTTGGCGGCGCGCTGCTGCTCGGCGGTGAGGGGCAGAACGCTTGCCGGTCCGCCACGCCACGCGGCGAGGCCGGGATTGGAGGAGAGGAAGTCGAGCCAGCGGTGCCAGCGGCCGCGCCGTTTGCTCACTTTCCCCTCGGCGTTCTCGAACTCCTCGATGACCGGCCTGACTCGCATGTATTCCGGATGGGTCTGCTCCCATTCTGCTTTCTGCTTCAACCATGCTTCGTGGTCCGCACGCCACTGTTTCATCTTTTCTTCGTGGGAGAGGATGATCGCTATCGCATTCTCGAACACTTTTCGGCGAAACTCGTTCGCGACGCCTGGAATCACTTCGGTGCGATCAAAGAGGAGTCGGCGCTGGGCGCGGAGTTGGCGGGCGAGGTCGGACCACTCGGTCGCTTTGCTGCGTCCCGATTCGGACTTGAGAGAGGTGATGGACTCAAGAACGCGCGAGGCACCCTGCGCGTTCCTGATGTGCGCGACGATGGCCTGAAACTCTGGACCTCGATCGCCGCGGCGCGCGCGGAGAAGTTCGACGACGACGGGGCGGAGACAATCGTTATAGTGCCGGTGCGTGAGTTCGAGCCATCGCCGATGTTCCGGCGTGGTGCAGTGAACCTTGGCCTGAAAACTGCGAACGCTCATCGTCCTCCTCAATGGCCTTCACAAAGCGCCCCCGATCGGTGGCCATTGGATGTGCATCATACCGCAACCCATGACAATGATCGAGCGAGTTTCCGGTGGGGCCGTCGGCGATCCTCGCCGGCACCCTTTGACAGGCTCAGGACTGGGAGCGGAGTGCCGGGGCTTTGGGCGATGCCTCGATGCCTTGATGCCTTCCCAAGTGCCAAGTGCCAAGTGCCAAGTGCCTTGAATCTCTCCGCGATCTCTGTGGTCTCTGTGGTGAGACGGATCGGGGTTCGGCGGGGCGAGGAGAGGTGAAGACGCAAGCGTCAGCCTTGCTGCGCTCGGCTCAGGGCTCGCTTCCGGACCGGCCTCTGGCTTCGCCGTAGCGGAGGCCGAGGCATTTGCGGCAGAGGAGGCGGCGGGGTTCGAAGAGGGGGGCGTAGCGGGAGATGATCGCGGCCTCTTCGGCCTTCATGGGCTTGTTGCGCGTCGCGGGGTGGGTGGCGAAGAGGGTGG
>JBDIVQ010000043.1:0-27443 GCA_039794345.1 Phycisphaerae bacterium
GGCGTGGCGGCGTTTGAGCCCCGGCACCGGCTTGACGGAGTGGGTGATCTCAGATTCCTGAGCCGCCCCACTCGAAGGGGCCGGAGGAAGGATCGGGGCGCTCGCGGAGTTCCGGGCGCGTCGCTTGGACGATGTGGCCTGGGGGGACGGAGCGGGTGAGAAAGACGCCTCCGCCGATGACGCAGTCGTTGCCGATGATCGTGTCGCCGCCGAGGATCGTCGCCGAGGCGTAGACGATGACGCGGTCGCCGAGCGTGGGGTGGCGCTTCTGGCCCCGGACGATGCGGCCGGCCGGGTCGGTGGCGAAACTGCGGGCGCCGAGGGTGACGCCCTGGTAGAGACGGCAATTGCGGCCGATGTGGGTTGTCTCGCCGATGACCACGCCCGTGCCGTGGTCGATGAAGAAGGACTCGCCGATGGTCGCGCCGGGGTGGATGTCGATGCCGGTTTCGGCGTGGGCGTGCTCGCTCATGACGCGCGGCAGGAGGGGCACGCCGAGGCGGTAGAGTTCGTGGGCGACGCGATGGACCATCATGGCGCGGAGGCCGGGGTAGGAGAAGATGATCTCATCGGTATGGCGCGCCGCGGGATCACCCTCGTACGCCGCCTGCACGTCCAGGGCGAGGAGGCGGCGGATCTCCGGCAGGCGCTCGAGAAAGGCGAGCGCGAGGCGCTGGGCCCGGGCCTCGCCCGGCTCGGCGTGGGCGTGTTCACCGGCCCGGGCGTCGAGGCCCTCCATGTAGGCCAGCGCTGCGCGAATCTGCCGGGTGAGATCGGCGGCGAGGCGCTCCGCCGCCTGCTGAACGTGCGGCGCGAGGTTCTCCGAGGTGAGCGTGCGCGAGCCGAAGAAGCCGGGGAAGATCAGCGCCCGGAGTTCATCGAGAAGCCGGATGATCGTCTCGGTATTGGGCAGGTGGGTTGGCGAGAGGTGGCGCGTCTGAACGGTGAGGCGGATGGAATCGACGATTCGGCCAATGGTCGTATCGGGAAGTTGAATCGGCTGGCTCATGGGCGCGCAAGTGTAAGTCGGCCGGAACGGGGAAGGGGAGCAAACAACAAAGACCTGCCGGTGAGGCAGGCCCTGTTGATGCGGGTCCGGGAGAAGCCGAACGGTCGGGCAAGACGCTCGAACCCCAACTTCAGGTGGGAACACGGTTCGGAGGCGGCAACCTTCCACTCGATGGAGGCGTGGTTTTCGCCCCGACTCTGGTTCGTGCTCCCGTGGGGCTGTAAACGGTTCGAGCATGTTGGCACGAGCCGCCCGGCGGTCACGGAAAGCGCTTCGCGGGAACTATACGCGGCGGAGGGGCGGCGGATTCGCGCGGCGCTGCGGGTTTTTCCGCCAGCGGGTCGCGACCGACCCCGTCCGGTGCAGTGGAGGCCGGGCCGGCCGTTTGACACGCCGCCCGGCCGAGGCTAGAACAACGTCTTAGAGCGGTGGACCACGACCCTCCAACCCAGCGAGAGAATCGACCATGTCAAAGAAGGCCAGATGTCTGCACGTGCTGACCGCCGCGGCGCTCGCCGCCGCGCTCATCGGCTGCGAGTCGTCCGACAAGAGCGGGTTGGAGGGCGAAGCGAGCCTCGATCCGCAGGAGATCAACGACAGCGCTTTCTGGGACCACACGCCTGAACTGCTCGGCCCGACGCAGCGGTCCGACGACTACGCCGTGCAGATCACGCGGCGTTTCAACGTCGATTCGCGCCTCTTCTGGGAAGACTGGATCAACGCGCTCTACTGGGATCGGCCGACGCGCCTCAACCGCCGCCCGCTGCCCTGATCCGACCGACTCCTCCGTCACACCACCGGACATCCCCCGCGCCGCGGCGCCGGCCCGACCGGCGGCGAAGCGCGGGGGATGCTTCTATGCGCCCGGTCACCGACAATGCGCCCGATCACCGACGGCGTTGACGCGATCCCACATCAGCGAACGGCGCGCTGCGGGGAGAGATCGAATGTCGCCGCCGTCGGCGGAGATCGAGGGCGCCCCGCCGCTACACGTCGGATGTGGAAGTGCTCTAGACTTGGGCCATGCCTGATTCCGTTTGCAGCGCCGCCCGCCGATGCGTCATCACCGGCGCTACTTCCGGCCTGGGGCGGTCGATGGCGAGGCTGCTGGCGATGCGGGGCGATCGCGTCGCCGTCACCGGTCGGCGTGCTGCGCGGCTGGAGGAAGTCGCGGGTGAACTGCGCGCGGCCGGGGCGGCGGAGGTGTTGGCGCTTCCCGGCGGCGTGGAGGTTCCCGAAACAGCCGCCGCGCATTACGCCGCGATCCGCTCGCGATGGGGCGGACTTGACCTGGCCATCCTCAACGCCGGCGTCGGTGGAAGCGAGGAGCCGCGCACCTTCCGCGCCGCGACCTACCGAGAGACCTTTGCTGTCAACTTCTTCGGTGTATGCCACTGGATCGAAGAGATTCTGCCCGACATGCTCGCAGCCGGGAGCGGCGTGATCGCGGCGGTCTCCAGTCCCGGGGGCTGGCGCGGCTTCCCCGGCGTGGGCCCGTATAGCGCGAGCAAGGCCGCGCTCTCCACCATGCTCGAGTCCATCCGCATCGATCTGCGCGGCAGCGGCGTGCGCATCATCGACGTTTGCCCCGGCTACGTCCGAAGCGAGATGACGGCGAAGCGAGATCCGCGGCGCATGCCTTTTCTGCTCGAGACCGACGAGGGCGCCGCGCGCATCCTGCGCGGGATCGAGCGCGGCCGGCGCGTCGTCCACTTTCCGCGGCGCCTGACCTGGCCGCTGCGCCTGCTCGTCGCCAACCTGCCCGGCTGGCTCTTTGACCCCCTTGCGGCCCGCTACGGGCGGCCCTGACTCCGCGCCCGCGGACTCGCGCCGGCCGGCGGGGCGTATCCTTGATGCGGCTTTCCAGTGGCGACCCTGGAGACGGGAGGTCGGCGCCGTGTTTGCAGCACTTCTTGTCGCCGCCGCGCTCGCGGCCGGCGGACCGAAGGACTATCTCGTTCTGGTCGAGCCGGGTGAGGACGACGCTTACCTTCCCGCCGCCCGGGCCATCGCGGCGCTGCACCAGGCCGAGGTGGTGAGATTCGATGCGGAGGATTCGGCCTCACTGCTGGCGACGCTGCGGAAGCACTCGCCGCGCCATGTTGTTCTCGTCCTGCCGCCCCAGCGCATCGACGTGCAACTCGCGCACCGCCTTCTCGAAGTCGCGACGCAGGTCGATGAAGATCCGTTCGTGGACTTCGAGTACGGCTTCATCACGGGGCGCGACGGGGCGGCCGCGAGCCGCTTTGTCGAGCGCATCGGGGAGGCGTGGAAGCGGGAATACGGACGGCGGGCCGCGTTCTTCGGCTCGTGGGAGGGGCCGGTCGTGCCGACCATCGAGGGCAACGGCGGGGCCGCCGCCGCACTCGGCCTCGACATGATCGCACGCCTCGTCGGCGTGCGCGAGAGCGAAGAGGTCCGCGCCGCTGCGGCACGGCAGGCGCTGGCCGACTTCGCCGGCTGCGATGTCCTCCTGTTCTTTTCACACGGCTATCCCGACCGGATGGTCTCGTGCTTCGATGCGCCGAGCCTGCGCGAGTGGAACGTCGATCTGGGCGGAGCGATTCTCATCAACTGCTCGTGCTACAACGGCGCCCCGGGCCGCTGGTGGGAGATCGGCCCCGGCGGGGCCTATGTCGACCGCGGCGTCACGAAGTCAGAGGACTCCGTCGCGCTGGCCATCCTCGACACCGGCGTCGCGGGCTACTTCGGCGGGATCGATCCCTGGCACGGCCCGCTCGCCAACCAGGTTTTCCTTCTTCTCGTCGATGACGGCCTGAGCCTCGGCGGGGCCGCCAAGCGGATGTACGACCGCCTTGCCCTCGCCTTCGCGCCCGAGCCGGTCCGCTATGCGGCGATGAGCGAGCGGCGCTTCACCGGCGAGGGACGGGACAATCGCCTCGGCAACGGCGCGGGGATGATCCTCTACGGCGATCCGGCGCTGGCGCCTTTCCGGAGCGGGGCGGCGAAACTCATGACCGCCTCCGCGCAGCCCCCTGAAGGCGACTCGATGCGCTGCACGGTCGAACTCAGACCGCTCTTGCGCGGGGCGATGAACGCCGCCGACGCCATGCTGCCGCAGGCGCGGCTCATGGACTACTACAGCGTGCGGACCGCCGACGTGATGAAGGAACTCAAGATGGAAGTCCACCGCACCTTCCCCCTGCCCCAGGGCTGGGAGAAGGTCGAAGGCGTAGAGATCGGGTCGTTCGTCGCCGGCGGACGCGACCTGCCCGCCGGTGCGGTGCAATGGGCCGTCGAGCAGACGCACGACGGTCGCGTGTTGCACGTGCGCCTGCCCATCGACGCGCCGATCTTCGGCTCGACCTGGCTCATGTGGATCGCGCAGCGCGGCCTGAGCGCCGAGATCGTCGTCACGCGCGGGCAGTGACGCTGCGGTCAGAGGCCCGGACTGGTCTGTTCGTCGAGATCGCTGCGGCGGTCCGTCTCGATCCGCCCCGCCTGTACGTCCAGTTCGCGCTTCAGGAGGCGCAGACGCAGGAGCGTGCGGACGCGCGTGAGCAGTTCGATCTTGTTGAAGGGCTTGGAGAGGAAGTCGTCGGTGCCCGCCTCGGCGCCGCGCTCGACGTCGCCGACCTCGTTGAGCGCCGTCACCATCAGCACGGGAATCTCGCGCGTCGCGGGATCGGACTTGAGGCGCTGGCACACTTCAAAGCCCGACATGCGCGGCATCATCACGTCGAGCAGAATCAGGTCGGGCGGCGCCTGCTGCACCGCGCTGATCGCTTCGAGCCCGTCCGAGGCGCTGCTCACGCGGCACCGCAGGGCGGAGAGATACGCCTCGAGCAACTCGACGTTCTGCGGGTTGTCATCGACGATCAGGATGTGGCACGAGGCGAACTGGCGATCATCCGCGAGGTCGTTCGGCCTGGCCGTCTCGGCTGTCATGCAATGCTCCTGCCCGCGGTCGAAGCGCCCGACGCCGCCGCCCCGCCCCGGATGTTAAGCCTCCGCCCGGCCCGGGGCGACGATCGAGGAGGGTCGGGCAGGGCCATCTCGCTTTCGTCCTCATGCCCGCGAAGGGTCTGTCCCGTGCGTTCCCGGGGGGCAGACCCTGCGCCGCAATGATGGAACGCCCCCGTCCCGGCCCTTCCCCGCATCCTTCGACGAGGCGCACGACAGGGAGCCGAAAGAGGGGGAGCGGACTCCGGCCTGCGAAGGAAGAACAAAAGCGCGATTGCCCGGAGAGTCAGGGATCCACGCTGCGCATCGCGGCGGCGATGATCGTGTCGGCGATGAGCAGCGAACGCTCGGCCAGGCGCCAGCGGCCGGTGTCGGCGACGACGGAGCCTTCGGCAACGAATCGGCCCATGCACGCCGCCAGCGCCGCATCGCGGCTGAGCGCCGCGGCGGCTTGCATCGTCGCCTCGATCTCGACGCCCTCGGAAAGGCGCAGCGCCATGAGCAGGCGCTCGGCGAGTTGGGTGGCGGCGGGCGGGCGCTCCCATTCGCTCAGCGGGGCCAGGCCGGTCGATTCCAGGTAGCGGCCCAGGTGCGGCGCGTTCTTCCAGCGGGCGCCCGCGATGTGCCCCGACGCGCTCGGCCCGGCGGCGAGCCAGTCGTCGCTGCGCCAGTAGGCGAGGTTGTGGCGGCACTCGAAACCCGGCCTGGCGAAGTTGCTGATCTCGTACGCTTCAAATCCCGCTTCGCGCAGGCGCCGGCGCGTCGCGAGGAACATCTCCGCTTCAAGGTCTTCGTCCAGTCGCCGCACGCTTCCCTCGGCCAGTCGGGCGGCGAGAGGAGTATTGGGCTCGTAGGTGAGCGCGTAGCAACTGAGGTGGTCCGGCTCCAGCGCCAGCGCGGCGTCGAGATCGGCATGCCAGTCGGCGAGGCTCTCTCCGGGGATGGCGAAGATGAGGTCAAGGCTGAGGTTGGCGATGCCGGCGCCGCGGGCGAGGCGCACCGCCCGCGGCACGCTCGCCGGCTCGTGCCAGCGTTCGAGCGTCTTGAGGTGGGTCGGATGGAAGGTCTGCGCCCCGATGCTCAGGCGATTGACTCCGCCCGCAACGAGCACGTCGAGCAGTTCCGCCGTGAGGGTTTCCGGGTTGGCCTCGACGGTGAATTCAGTCGTGCTTTGCGGCTGGGCGAGGGCGTGAATGGCGGGGAGGAGGCGTTTCCAGAGTTCCGCTTCGAGGAGCGTCGGCGTGCCGCCGCCGACAAAAATCGTGTGCGCCGGAGGGGCCAGGAAGGGCCGGAGGCGCAATAATTCGTCAACGAGGCGGGTGGTGAAGTGCTCCTGGCGGCTGCGGCTGTCCACGATGCTGTAGAAGTCGCAATAGTGGCACTTGTGGAAGCAGAAGGGGATGTGGACGTAAAGTGAGTGAGGCCGGGCCGGCGGAACCAGCCCGGAGAGAAGTGCAACCGGGTCCGCATTCTGCTCGAATGCGACCTGTCGGTCGGTGCGGAAGATGGTGGGGTGGAGAGTCTGACTCAATCGTTGGGTTCCCGCGTTCGCCGGGAAGCGGCCGTGTGCCGGATCGCGACCATGTCTGTCAGAGGCTAGCCATGCGTGCTTCACTCGTCATGTTCACTCCCGACGGGCATCGCCGGGATTTCGAGATCAAGGCCGGTCGGCGGTACATCATCGGTCGCAAGGATTCCTGCGACCTGCGCATTCCCCTGACGAGCGTTTCGCGTGAGCACGCGGCCGTCTACTACGACGAGGAAGACAAGGAGTTCGTCGTTGAGGATCTCGGATCGAGCAACGGGACGTACGTGAACGCCGAGCAGGTAACGACGATGGGCCTGTGCCCGGGAGACGTGATTCTCATCGGGCCCGTGCCGCTTCAGGTGGTGATCAACGGCCAGCCGGAGAAACTCAAGCCCCTCGCGATCCTCAAGCCCGAGGATGAGCCGTCAGGGACGTCCCCCAAGACCGGTCCCGTCGCCGCCCCGGGCAAGAAGGCCTCGCCCGCGGCGAAGGCGTCCGAGGCCGACAGCGTCCGCATCAATGACGAAGCGGCCGACCCGACGGACGAGCTCGACATGCCCGACGAGAGCGATAGTTTCTTCGCGATCGACGTCGATGAGGAAGAGGAGAAGTAGCGGCGAGTCAGGCGGCCGCGTCTTCCGACTTCTTCGGCTCGGCCGGGGCGACGGTGGTCTGCGGCACGCGCACGTTCTTGCTGCACCCGCTGCACTTGACGATCTTGCCGCGGGCCGTGATCGGCACGGCGAGGATGCGCCGGCAGGCGAGGTTCGGACACATGATTCGAATGAGATGGTCGGCCACGTCGATGCTCCCGCTCGGCTCTCAATCAGGGGTCCGCGGAATGGGTCATCGGCCGAATCGGGCCTGCAGTTCACTTCCGGGCGGCCAAGAGGCGGCCCGATCTTGACCTTTCCGGGATGTCTTCTTTAGTACCGCCGGGAAACACACCAGAAACTGAGCACGGGACGCTCTGCCGCGGCCCGGGCAGGGAGCATCCGTGAGGGAATCACAGCACACGGCGGTCATCGGACTGCAATGGGGCGACGAGGGCAAGGGCAAGATCGTTGACATTCTCGCCCGAGACCATGATTACACGGTCCGATATAACGGCGGCGCCAACGCCGGCCACACCGTCGTCATCGGGTCCGAGCGCTACGCCCTGCATCTCATCCCCTCGGGCATCATGCATCCCGGCAAGGTCTGCGTCGTCGGCAATGGCGTCGTCGTCGATCCTCACCAGGTCATCAAGGAGCGCGATGCGCTCATCAACCGCGGCATCGACGTCTCCCCGCAGCGGCTGCGCCTCTCCGACCGCGCGCATGTCGTGATGCCCTGGCACAAGACGCTCGACGCGGCGCTGGAGAATCTCCTCTCGACCGGCCAGTCGAACGCCGCCGGCGCCGACCATTCGATCGGCACGACGCGGCGCGGCATCGGGCCCGCCTATGCCGACAAAATCACCCGCGCTTCCGCGCTGCGCCTGGGCGACCTGTGCGATCGCGACCACCTCGCCAGCCGCCTCGAAGTCATCACCCACATCAAGAACGCGCAGTTGCTCGCCTTCGACCCCGAACATCAGCCCTTCGACCTCGAGGCGCTCATCGGGGAGTATGCACGGCTGGGCGACGAACTGCGGCCGTACATCTGCGACACGACCTACCTCCTCCACGAGGCGATGGCGGAAGGCAGGCGGCTGCTCTTCGAGGGCGCCAACGCCTGCCTGCTCGACGTCGATCACGGCACCTTTCCCTACGTCACGAGCAGCAACTGCTCGGCACTGGGCATTCCCGCGGGCACCGGCGTGCCGGGGCGGAACATCCGCGAAGTGATCGGCATCATGAAGGCGTACACCACGCGCGTCGGCGCCGGGCCCTTCCCGACCGAACTGCGCGATGCGACCGGCGATCGCATCCGGCAGCGCGGGCGCGAGTACGGCACGACCACCGGCCGGCCGCGCCGCTGCGGCTGGCTCGACCTCGTCGCGGTGCGCTACTCGGCGATGCTCACCGGCGCCACGCAACTGGCGGTGATGCTCTTTGACGTCCTCGCCGGATTCGATGAATTGATGATCTGCACGGCCTACCGCTTGCGCGACGGGTCGGTGACGCAGCGCTTCCTCCCCGACGCCCATCGGCTTGAGGCGGCGGAGCCGGTGTACGAGACGCTGCCCGGCTTCGCCGCCGAGATCACCGCCGTTCGCTCTCTCGACGATCTGCCGCGCGAGGCGCGGGCGTACCTCAGGCGCATCGAGGAGTACGTCGGCGTGAAGGTGACCATGGTGAGCGTCGGCCCCGAGCGCGGGCAGACGGTGGTGGGCGGGTGACGACGGCGTTTGCACCGTGTTGCCTGATGATCATCCCAAGGCGGGTACGGCGAACTTGCACAGCAGGTAGAAAGCGACCGCGGCCGCGCAACAGATGCGCGCACAGCGCGCCGGCCAGCGTATGACCGCGATGTGGGCGGCCAGAGTCATGGCAGGTGCGGCGGCCACGAAGCACAGCGCATCGAACTCCTGAATGCCGATGGCGCTGCCGATCGACGTTCCGCAGCGCGGCCAGCCGAAACGGAGGGCGTCAAGCCAGATCGTGTAGCGCATCCAGTCCGCCACGAACATAGCACCATAGAGCATGACCGCAACGGCGCAGCACCGGCCCAGCGCATCGCGAGTGCGCTGATAGGAGATGCGTCCCGCGCCGGCGCCCAGCGCTTCGGGGTCGAACGCCCCGCCGCACTCCGGGCAGATGCGCGACGCCAGTCCGCGAAGGCAGTAGCCGCAGGTCGGACAAAGAAGGTCGTCGCAGGTGTCATGGCGCCGCGGATCATGTGCCGCGGCGGTTGCTCTGCCGACAGCGCCATCAGAACTGCGCAAGGCTCGCATCATTGGAACCTCTGCTGAGAGATTCGCAGCCGACTTTCCAAGGGTTGCGGCTGACCCTACGGATACACCCGCCGATGCCGCCACTCTGATTCGCTGCGCTCGTATTCGACGCGCTCGTGGATGCGGCTGGCGCGGCCGACCCAGAACTCGATGGTGCGCGGGATCAGCACGTAGCCGCCCCAGTGCGGCGGGCGCGGGACCGGGCCGCCCGCAAAACGCCCCGCCGCCTCGAACACCCGCTCGAGCAGCGTCTCCCAGTCCGGCAACTCGGCGCTCTGATCGCTCGCCCACGCGCCCAACTGGCTCTCGCGGCTGCGCGTCGCAAAATACTGGTCCGACGCCTCGACGCTCGCCTTCTCGACCACGCCCTCGATGCGGACGACGCGGTCGAGTTTGTCCCAGTGCATCGTGGCGGCGACGTTCGGGTTCGCCTCCATCTCGCGGGCCTTGCGGCTGCGGTAGTTCGTGAAGAAAGTCAGCCGCCCCGTCGCGGCATCGTAGTACTTGTGCAGGACCGGCCGCACGCTCGGCCGGCCCCGTGCATCGACGGTCGCGAGGTACAGGACGTTCCAGTTCGGCTGGCCTGACGTGCGCTGGGCCAGCTCGAACCACTGCGCCAGCAAGGCGGCGGGATCGGGAGGGATCGACTCGAACACGACTTCATCATCGTGAGCCATGTCGAACGCTAGGCGGGCGCTGCCGCGCCCGCGCGGACGGGCCTTCCGGCGGCCGTCCGCGCCGACGGATGCGCGCGGCGCGGCGTTGGCGGGCGGTCTATCCTTGCCTGACCCGGGGGGGAAGCGACGGCGAGTATGACCACCGATTCCCAAGCCCGGTCCACTGACTCCGTGCGCGTCGGGACCATCGAAACAGCGCTGCCCAGCGCGCTGATTCGACAGCGCCTCACCGAAGGGAACCGGCGCGGGCGGCTGCCGGAGGTCGCATGGTCGGGCGAATCGACGTTCCGCATCGCGCTGCCCTCCCATCCCGTGGTCACGGACCTCATCGGGCGGATTGAGGATGGCCCCGAGGGCGTGCGGCGACGCGTGGTCTTTGATCTGCGCGTCCATCGGCGGCCGATCCTCTGGCTCGTGCTGGCCAACGTGGCCTTCATGGCCGTTGGGCCGTGGAGCACGGAGATGTTCGTCAACCTCCATTCGTGGTACTGGCAGCCGCCGCTGTGCCTGCTCCTGGCTGCCTGGATCGCCTGGCGCTGGCCGCGGCGGGCCCTGGCCGATGCCCGCGACCTGGCGCCGAAGTGGCTGGGCGAGATCGAGTCTCGCCTCGAGAACGGGGGAGCCTCAACTGCGCCATCCCGCTGACCGATAACGGGATCATGGTGCACTACGACCTCGTGTGTATCGGTTGCGGCCCGGCCGGCGAGAAGGCCGCCACCCAGGCCGCCTACTTCAAGCGCCGCGTCGCCGTCATCGAGCACGAGTCCAGACCGGGCGGCGCGATGGTCAACACCGGCACCATTCCCTCCAAGACCCTGCGCGAGACCGCCCTGCTCCTCTCCGCCGTCCGCCGGCGCTCCGTCCCCGGCATCAGCCTGAAGGTGGATCGCGGCGTCTCCATCCTCTCGCTCATGGCGCGCATGCTCGCCGTGCAGCAGGTTGAGCACGATCGCATCGAGTCCGCCATCGACCGCCACGCCATCGACGTGGTGAGCGGACGGGGCGTCATCCTCGATCCGCACACCGTCCGCGTCATCCGCAGCGACGGCCGCACCGACGACCTGCGCACGGACCACATCCTCATCGCGACGGGCAGCCGGCCGACGGACCTCAAGTCCCTCGGCTACGAGCATCCGCGCATCGTGGATTCCGACAGCCTGCTCCGCCTCGACGATCTGCCCGAATCGCTGACCGTCGTCGGCGGCGGGGTGATCGGGTGCGAATACGCCTGCGTCTTCGGCGAACTGGGGGTCAAGGTCGCGCTCATCGAGCCGCGCGACGTGGTGCTCGGCTTCCTCGACGACGAGATCCGGGCTGCACTGCTCAAGTCGATGGAGGCGGCGGGGATCCGCATCGAAAGCGGACGCCCCGTCAAGCGCATCATCGCGCCCCGGGGCGAGGAGGATGTGCGCGTCCTGCTCGCGGACGGCACTGCGGTGGACGCCTCGCACCTTCTCTACGCCGCCGGTCGCTGCGGCAACACGGAGAATCTCGGCCTGGAGCGCATCGGCGTCGAACCCAATGCCCGCGGTTATCTCACCGTGGATGAGTCCTACCAGACTTCATGCCCGGGCGTGTATGCGGCGGGGGACGTGATCGGTTTTCCGGCGCTCGCCTCGACTTCGATGGAGCAGGGGCGCGTGGCGGCGTGCCGGATGTTCGGCCTCGACTACAAGAAGGCCGTCTCGAGCATCATCCCCATCGGCCTGTACACCATTCCCCCCATCGGCACCGTCGGCCTCACCGAGGCGGAGGCCCGCAAGGCCGGCCGCGACGTGATGGTCGGCCGGGCGGCCCTCGCCCTCACGGCGCGCGGCCGCATCCTCGAAGCCGACAACCTCCCCAACGTCGGATTCGTCAAGATCGTCTTCGAGTATCCCAGCCGGCAACTGCTCGGCGTGCAGATCATCGGCGACGAGGCGACCGAACTCATCCACATCGCGCAGATGGTTCTCGGATCGTCTCCCGCCGACCGCACGATCGACCGCTTCGTTCACGCCGTCTTCAACTACCCGACGCTCAGCGAGACCTACCGGCTCGCGGCGGTGAACGGCCTGCAACACATCGCGCTGCGCGAAGGGCGGAGCGACCAGATCGCCGCACGCGCCAAGGTGGCGTAGCCGATCACAGCGCACGACTCCGCGCTCCGGCCGCGCATCGCGCCCGCTCCTCCTGTGTGGCGAAGGAGTGGGATGCCGCGCGCCGAGGCGAGGCTGACGCTTCATCCCCATCGACCGACGATGTGGCCATCGGCCTCGTGCGCCCGCGGCTGCGGGCCGAAGTCGAACCGGGTTGCCTTGCCCACCCCGCCGCGCTGATCGAGTGTCACGATCACGGCCTGCACGCGGGAGGAGACGGGGTCGGAGCGCCGGCGGGCCTGCTCCTATCCTCTTCAAGGCCGATGATGAACCGTCACCACCTCTTCCTGCTCGCCATCAACCTCGCGCTCATCGCCGGGTTCGGCTTTCTCTTTATCGGCCGGCGCAACTATGAGTTCATCATCTACGTGACGGTCATCATCGTGCTCATGGCCGTCGTCGGCGTGAGCCTGCGCCGGGTGCGCTACTCGATGGACGCCCTCGTCGGCCTGACGGTCTGGTCGGCGCTGCATCTCGCGGGCGGCGGCGTGGCCGTCGGCGAGGGACGGCTCTACGACGTCATGCTCGTCCGCCTGACCAATGCGTACGAGATTCTGCGCTACGACCAGGTCGTGCACGTGATCGGATTCGGCGCCTGCACGCTCGTCGCACACTCGCTGCTGCGGTCATCGCTGGCGAAGTCTCCGCCGCATCCCGTCGCCATCGGTTTCGTCCTCGTCATGGCGGGCCTGGGCATGGGCGCGCTCAATGAGATCGTCGAGTTCATCGCCTCCGAGATCGTGTCCGATTCCGGCGTCGGCGGATATCAGAACACGGCGCTGGACCTCTGTGCCGACCTCGTTGGCGCGATCGCGGGGCTGATCTACATCCGCCTGCGCCGCCGGCAGCCTTGACGCCTTCTCGGGAGAAGAGGCGATTCCCTCCGCCAAGTGCGAATCCTCACAGGCCCGACGCGCCTGCGACATCAGCCACGCACCCTCGGCGCAAGGTCCTGCGTGCGGAGCGGCGAGGTCGATCGCCGCGCCGGCCGGCGAGCACCGGGCGGCGGCGCAACCCCGCCGGGGCGATCTGCCCTCGCACACTCGCGGCAGCGCGATGCCGGCGCTTGGACCGCCCCCTCGTGTCATGCGGACAGGGCGATAGAATCGCTTCGGACTCCAAGGCACCGCGATTGCGACGGGAGGGCTCGATGAAGTACCGCCGACTGGGGCAATGGGGCGTGCAGGTCTCGACGATCAGTTTCGGGTCGTGGCTCACGATCCGCAACAAGGGGGCCGAACTCGCCCACCGCCTCCACCGCGCCGCCTACGAAAACGGCGTCAACTTCTTCGACACCGCCAACGTCTACGGCAACGGTGAGACCGAGGCCCTCGTCGGACAGTCGCTCGCCCCCTTCCGCCGCGACACCTACGTCCTCGCCACCAAGGTCTACTTCCCCTACGGCGAGCATCCGTTTCCGGGGGTGAATGACCGCGGCCTGTCGCGCAAGCACATCTTCGAGCAGTGCCATCATTCGCTGCGTGAGTTGCGCACCGACTACATCGATCTCTACCAGTGCCACCGCTACGACGTGAACGCGCCGCTGCACGAGACCTGCCGGGCCATGAACGACCTCATCGCGCAGGGCAAGATTCTCTACTGGGGAGTGAGCGAGTGGACGAGCGACCAGATCCGCGAGGCGGTCTCGATCTGCGATGAGCACGACTGGCCGCGCCCGGCGTCGAACCAGCCCGTCTACAACATGCTCGATCGCGGCGTGGAGAAGAACATCCTCCAGACGTGCGCGAACCTCGGCCTGGGCGTGGTGGTGTTCAGTCCGCTGGCGCAGGGCATTCTGACGGGCAAGTACAAGCCGGGCCAGGCGCCCTCCGCCGGCACGCGGGCGGCCGACGAGAAGCAGGGGCAATGGATGCGGCCGCGCATGACGGAGGAGAACCTCCGTAAGGCTGCGGATCTCGCCAAAGTCGCCGAGGGCATGGGCTGCACCGCCTCGCAACTGGCTCTCGCCTGGTGCCTGCGGCGGAGCGAACTGAGCAGTTGCATCGTCGGCGCGACGAAGGTCGAGCAGTTGCTCGAAAACATCGCCGCCGCCGAGATCGACCTCCATGAGGCCGTGCTCGACCGGATCAACATGATCCTGGGGGTGTGACCGAACCGGGGCATGGGCGTTTCGCCCGTGCGAACGGCGCGGTTGCGGGGCTGACCCGCTCGTACTCCTGCACGGGATCATCGCGCGTTCAGCCACGGCGCCACTTGACAATCGCCTGCCACAGCGCGCATGATCCTCCCGTCGTGTTCTATGTCCCTGGGGGCACAACTCAACGAAAGGCAGGTCCTGCATGATTCGTCTGCTCGGCGCCGCAGTGGTCGGGGGAGTGCTGATGTTCGTGTGGGGCGCGTTGTCGCACATGGTGCTGGGCCTGGGCGAGATGGGCATGGACTCGATGCCGGCGCAGGCCGAGCCAGCCGTCGTCGCGGCCCTTGAACGCGCAGGGCTGGAGCCGGGCGTCTACTTCTACCCCGGCTGGGGCGAAGCGGGCGCGAAGAACTTCACGAAGGAGCAGGAGGCGGCGTGGCTCAAGAAGTACGCCGCCGGCCCGACGGGACTCCTCCTCTACAACAAGGGCACGGGCGAGGAAGTCATGATGCCGCCCGAACGGCTCATCGGCGAGTTCGCGAGCAACGTCCTCGCCGCCCTGCTCATCGCCTGCATCTTCGCCATGGCGCGAATGACCCTCGTGCCCATGGTTCTCTCCTCGATCCTGATTGGCGTCGTGGTGCCCGCCTCCATTTCGTTCTCCCACTGGAACTGGTACGGGTTCCCGACGGCGTGGCTCACCGCCGAGACGCTCGACCAGGTTGTCGGCTGGGCGATCTCGGGAACGGGGATCGCGCTGGTCATCGGCGGGGGACGCCGGCCGCGATCGAACGCCGGATAGGCCTCGCCCGCGCATCTTCATGGGCGGGCGACAGCCTGCGGTTGGCGGGTGGCGCTGCGACCTCAACGCGGGGGCGCGGTTGCGCTGCTCCGGCCGGCATCGCTGAGCGAGGCGCGGCTCCGGCGCGGTCTCCGCCGGTACCATAGATGAATGACCCCTGGCCCAATCGGCTTCGGCCGCGGTGAGACATGCTCCCTGAAGAACTCATGCGACAGGTCCGGCAGTTGCAGATTCTCACCCGGCGCGCGGTGAACGAGGATTTCGCCGGCGAGTACTCCAGCGCCTTCAAGGGGCGCGGCATGGAGTTCGCCGAGGTGCGCGAGTACCAGCCGGGCGATGACGTGCGCACCATCGACTGGAACGTCACCGCCCGCACCGGCACGCCCTTCGTCAAGAAATACGTCGAGGAGCGCGAACTGACGATCATCTTCGCCGTGGACCTGAGCGGGTCCGGCCAGTTCGGCTCGGTGGACCGCCTGAAGAACCGCACGGCGGCGGAGTTGTGCGCCGTCCTCGCCTTCACCGCGATCGCCAACAACGACAAGGTCGGCCTGCTCATCTTCACCGACCACATCGAACACTTCGTTCCGCCCAAGAAGGGTTCGCGGCACGTGCAGCGGCTGATCCGCGAACTGCTCAACTTCAATCCGCGGAGGCGCGGCACGGACGTCACGGCGGCGCTCGAGTACCTTGGCCGGGTGCTCAAGCGCCGGGCCGTCGTCTTCGTCGTCTCCGACTTTCTCGCGCCCCTCGACGCGGCCGCGCGCCTCGGCCGGGGGAACGGCCGCGCCGCCCGGCGCGCCGCGGGCGACTTCGACACCGCGCTGCGCCTCCTCAACCGCCGACACGACGTGATCGGCGTGCGCATCACCGACCGCCTCGAACACGCCATGCCCCCCGCGGGACTGATCGAGTTCGAAGATGCCGAGACGGGCGAGCGGTTCTGCTTCGACGCGGGCTCGCGCCGCGTGCGGCGGGAGTTCGAGCGGCTCATGGCCGCCAACGACCGGGCGCTTTCCGATCGATTCCGCCGCCTCGGCGTGGATTATGTCGAGGTTGACACCGGCCGACCATTCATCCACACGCTCATGCAACTCTTCCGCAGACGGGAGCGGAGGCGGTGATGGAAGCGGGGCGTCGAATCATCGAGGCATCGAGGCATCAAGGCAAGGCGGCGGCGCCACGTTCAGCCGCGACCCGAAGGCTCTGCGCCGGGAAGCAAGCCGCCCGCGCCATCCTCGCGCTGATTCTTCTTCCTTTTGCGGCATGCGACAGGGGGACCGACAACACCGGCGCCCATGCCGCCGGGCAGTCCATCTCCCACCGCGTCGAGGAAGGCCCGGTGCAGGCGACGATTACGCTCGAACCTCGCGAGGTGCGCACTTCGGGATCGCTTCGGCTGATCGTGGAGGTAGCCATTCCCGCCCCCGCGAGCGTCGAGACGATTCAACTCGATGAGGCGCTCCCCGAAGACTGGGTCATCACCGATCGCGGGCGCTCGGCGCGCGGCGCCGGCACAAAGCGGGTGGAGCGATTCGAGTTCACGGTTGAGCCCTACCTTCCCGGCCGCCACGAGATCGACTCCTTTGAGATCAACTGCGATCTGAGGGGCGATGCGGGCGAGCGCCTCACGCTGCACTCGATGGCGGTTCCGGTGGAGGTGGTGTCGGAGTGGCCGGCGGGAGATGTGAGGCGCGAGCCGGCGGCGCTGCGCGGGGTGGTGGAGCCGCCGCCGCGTCCCTGGCCGTGGTGGGCGTGGGCGGGGGCTGGAGGAGGCGTGCTGCTCATTGCGGCGGCGATCGCGTGGATCGTTCGCCGCCGCCGCCGGCCCTGCGTTCTCCCGCCCGTCCACCGGGCCGCCCACGATGTGGCCCTGGCCGACCTCGGCCGTCTCATCGCCGCCCAACTCATGGAGCAGGGGCAGTACAAGGCCTTCTACCAGCGCCTCTGCGACATCCTGCGGCGCTACCTCGAAAACCGCTTCGGCCTGCGGGCGCCGGAGCGCACCACCGAAGAGTTCCTCCTCGAATCGCGCCACGCGCGGTGCTTCAACTCAGGCGACCTGCAACTGCTCGAGGAGTTCCTCACCCACTGCGACATGGTCAAGTTCGCCGAGTTCGTGCCCGACCGCGTGCGGATGAACGAGTCGCTCGACACGGTGCGGGCGTTCATCGAGCGGACGAAGTCGGCTGAGGCGCAGGTGGAGGTGTCGCCGGCGCGCCTGCAGCGGAGAAGGGGCCGGCGCGCGGCGTCGGAGGCGTCGGCGTCGGCGTCGGAGGCGGAGGCGTCGCCATGATGCCGCACTTCGACGTGCCGTGGCTGCTCTGGCTGCTGCCGCTGGCGCCGCTCCTCGCATGGGCGGGGGGACGGCGGCGCCGCCGTGCCGCCGTGCGCTTCTCCTCGCGCGCCGCCGTAATGCCGGTGCGCCCGACGTGGCGCTCGCGTCTCACGCCGCTGCTGCCGGTGCTGCGCCTGCTCGCCCTGGCGTGTCTGATCGTCGCGCTGGCGCGGCCGCAGAGGGGAATCGGCGAGATCCGCACCTCGGCGGAGGGGATCGCCCTCATGTTCGTCGTCGATCGATCCTGGAGCATGAACGAGCGCCTCGACCCCGACGAGGAGACGACGCGCATCGACGTCGTCAAGCGCCTCAGCAGGGAGTTCATCGCCGGCAACGACCGCGGACTCAAGGGGCGGCGCGATGATCTCATCGGACTGGTCACCTTCGGCCGCTTCGCCGAGACCGTCTGCCCCCTCGTGCGCATCCATGAAACGCTCGTTCAACTCATCGATGCGATCGAACTGGCGCATCCGCAATCGATCGACGCGGGTACGGCGATCGGCGAGGGGCTGGCGCTGGCGGCCGCGCGCCTCAAGGACGCCGAAGCCGAACTCGCCCGGCGCAACGCCGAGGAGGACGCCCAGCCCGACTTCGCCATCAAGAGCAAGGTCATCGTCCTGCTCACCGACGGCGACGAAAACGTAACGACCATCGCGGCGACGCAGGCGGCGCAACTCTGCGCGCAATGGGGCATCCGGATCTACGCCGTCGGCATCGGCGGCGGGGGCGTGCGCACCGTCCAGACGCCCTTCGGCGATCGGCAGGTCACGATCGGCGGGGGCTTCAACGAGCAACTCCTTGACTCGCTCGCGCAGGCGACGGGCGGCCTCTACCGCAGCGCGGCCAGCCGGCAGGCGCTCGAGGACATCTACCGCGAAATCGATCGCCTCGAGAAGACGGAGATTCACTCGAAGGAGTACACCTCGTACGAGGAGTTGTTCCAGCCGTGGGCGCTGGCGGCGGCGTCACTGCTGCTGGCGGAGGTGGTGCTTGGCTCGACGTGGCTGAGGAGGACGCCGTGATGCACCTGGGCGATGATCGCTGGCTGGCGGCGCTGTGGGCGCTGCCCGCGGCGGCGCTGATCGCGGCCTGGGGGTGGCAGCGCCGCCGGACGCTCCTTCGCCGCCTCGCCGATGCGCGCATGCTTCCCGCGCTGGCGGCGTCGGCGAGTGTCGCGCGCGCCGCGGCCAGAACGATCCTCGTGCTGCTGGCCCTGGGCGCGATCACCTTCAGCCTGGCCCGGCCGCAGTGGAATGCGAGCCCGCAGGAGGTGCGACGCCTCGGCCGCGACGTGTGCTTCGTCATCGACGTCTCGCGGAGCATGCTCGCCGCCGACCTCGCCCCCAACCGCCTCGAGCGCACGAAGATGTGGGTGCGCGATGCCCTGGCGGCGATGCAGGGCGATCGCGTCGCCATCGTCGCCTTCGCCGGCTCGGCGGTCGTGAAGTGTCCGCTCACGCACGACTACGGCTTCGCGCGGCTGGCGCTGGATGAACTCTCGCCCGAGAGCGTGCTGCGCGGCGGGACGTACATCGGCGACGCCATCCGCCTCGCCGCGCGCGAAGTCTTCGACGCCCAAGAGGCGAGCCACAAGGACCTCATCCTCATCACCGACGGCGAAGACATGGGGAGTTTCCCCGTCGAGGCGGCGACGGCCGCGGGCGAGGCGGGCATCCGCATCATCGCCATCGGCATCGGCGATGAGGGCGCCGGAACGCCGATCCGCCTGCCGGACGAGTTCGGCCGGGAAATCTACGTCACTCATGACGGCCAGCGCGTGCTCAGCCGCCTCGACGCTCAGACGCTCCGGCAGGCGGCGCTGGCCAGCCCCGACGGGCAGTACCTCAACGTCGCCACGGGAACCATCGAACTTGACGAAATCTACGAACGTCTGATCCGCAGGGCGCCGCAGCGCGAAATGGGAGTGACCGAGGCGGTCCGGTACGAGGAGAAGTTCCAGATCTTCCTCGGCCTGGGGCTGGCGCTGCTCGTCATGGAAGGGTTGATCAATGAGCGAAAGCGCACGACAGGGTAAGCGGCAGAGATGGTTCGGGACGTTCGCGTTGCTGTGCCTGACGGGCGCGGCGGCGGCGCAGGGCGATCCGCGCGACCTGATCCGCATGGGCATCGAGCAGTTTCGCGCGGGCGAACTGCGCCGGGCTGTGACGCTCTTTGACGAAGCGAGACGGGCGGAGGATGCCCCCCTTGAGGCCTCCTTCAACAAGGCCGTCGCACTGGCGCAACTCGGCCAGCGCGATGAGGCGGCGGCGCTCTTCCGCGAGGTCGAAGCGACGCGCGGCTGTCCGCCGGGGCTCGCCGAGGCGGCACGCTACAACATCGGACGCCTGCTGCTCGACCAGGGGCTTGCGGAGGTGCAGAGCGACCCGCACGCGGCCCTGGACACGCTGCACCGGGCCGAAGGAGCATTCCGCGACGTCGTTCGCCGCAACGCCCAGGATCGCGAGGCGGCGCGCAATCTCGAGTACGCACGCTTGGCGCGGCGGCAGATCCGCTCCGCGCTCGAACAGTCGCAGCAACTCAATGAGCAGCGTCGCGACCTGGCCCAGCAGGCCGAGCAACTCGCCCAGCAGCAGCACAGCGCCGCCCGGCAGACGCAGCAGCAGCAGGCGGAGCAGCAACGTCAGCCGCAACCGCCGCCGGAGCAGCCGGCGCAGGCGAACCCGGCCCAGGAGCAGCCGCACCCAGCCCCGCAGCAGCAGCCCTCGCCGCAAGGCCGGCAGGAACAGCAGCCCCAGCAGCAGGAACCGCCCCAGCAGCAGCCGCTCGCCCCCGGGCCGACGGAACAGCCGCAGGACTCCCTGACGCCGGAGCAACTTGAGAAGTTGCAGCAGGTGCTCAATGAACTGACCGAGCAGTTGCAGCACCGCGTCGATGCGATGCGCGAGCAACTGGACGAGCAGCCGGACGAACCGGACCAGCCGCCCGATTCATCCGAACCGGGCGAAACGCCGGAGGAGATCGCGCCGCAGGCCCCGCCGCACGGTGAAACGCGAGATGAGCCGCAGGATCCGTCATCACAGCAACCTCAGCCCGCCCCGCAGCCCCCGCCGCCCGACCTGCCGCGACCGGATGACTCGGAACTGCGCCAGTCGCTGGATCGCGCGCAGGACTCGCTCGAACAGGCGCGCCGCGAGCAGCGCGAGGCGTCCGACGCCCTTGAGCAGGGCGATCTCGAGGCAGCGCAGCAGAACCAGCAGCGTGCGGCCGAGCACCTGCGCGACGCGGCTGAGCAGTTGCGCCCTGAAGGAGAAGCGCCCCAGCCCCAGGGTGGGGCTGGTCAACCTCCGGAGCCGACCGCGAATCAGGATCAGCCGCAAGGTGAGCAGAGCGGGCAGGAGCCGCCGACGCAGCCCGGTCAGCCCTCCCAGCCGCAACCCGGCGAGGGCGACGCACCGGCGCCCCGGAGCGGACCCGGCGACGAAGGCGACGACCTCGTCGAGCGACTCCTCGAACGCGAGCGCCTCACCCGCGAGATGCGCGACAGCCGGGAGCGCACGCGCGTGCGGCAGTTGAACCCGGTGGAGAAGGACTGGTGATGACGACGCACTGCAACACGTCGCCGGTGCGCTTCGGCCAAGTCCTGGCCTGCCTTGTCTTGCTGGTGCTGCTGGGCGGCGTCTCGGCGGCACAGGATCCGATCACCGTCCGCGCCGGCGTAACAAACAACACACCCTACGTCGGCGAAGCCGTGCGATTCCACATCAGCGTCAACGGCTCGGAAGCGCCGATCGAACCCCAATGGCCCCCGCTCGACGGCCTCGATGTGCGCAGCCTCGGTGGACAGATCACGACGCAGTCGATGACAACGATCATCAACGGCCGGCGGCAGGAACAGCGCTTCGAAGGCTACGTCCACATCTACGAACTCACCTTCACCACGCCCGGCGTTCACACGATACCCCCACTCGCCGTTGAGATCGGCGGGACGATCTACCGCTCCAATCCCGTCTCAGTGCGCGTCCTCGAGCCGCAGGCTCGGCCCGACGTGCGCATGGCCATTCGCGTGGCCCACACGTCGCCGTACGTCGGCGAAGCGATTGAGATGGAGGTAACGCTCTATCTTCGATCGTCGATCCAGCGGCCGTCGCTGCGCTTTCCCGACCTCGAGGGGCGCTTCGAGGTGCTCGAAGCCCCGGGACAGGACCAGCGCCCCGGGCGACGGGACGTGATCGAGTTCCTCGGCTCGCAGGTGGCGCTGGAGCGAGGGCAGGCGGTGCTCGACGGCGTCAACTTCGACACCTTCATCTTCCGCCGAACGCTCGTGCCGCTCAAGCCCGGGCGGCAGACCCTCGGGCCCGGCGCGTTCACCTGCGAGGTCATTCGGCGCGCCGCCCGCTCGCTCTTCGAGAGCGACGAGGTGGAGCGCGTGACAGTGCCTTCCAACGAAGTGGTGCTGGACGTGCGGCCCGTTCCCAAGGAAGGAAGGCCGCCGCACTTCACCGGCCTCGTCGGCCGCTACCGCGTCTCGGCGCAGGCGTCGGCGACGGACGTGAACGTCGGCGATCCCATCACGCTGACCGTTCGCCTCAGCGCCGCGGGAGGCGTGCTGCGCGATCCGCACCTCGACCTCGCGAAGCAGCCCGGCTTTGCCGAGCGCTTCCGCGTGAGCGCGATGACGCAGGAGCCGCGCCGCGAGCGCGATGAGATCGTCTTCGAGCAGGTGATCCGCCCGCTGAACGATTCAGTCCGGGAGATTCCCCCCATCGAAGTGCCCTACTTCGACACGCAGACCGGCGCCTACGCCGTCGCAGCCAGCCGGCCGATCGCGCTCAACGTGCGCCCGACGCGCATCGTCACGGCCGGCGACGCCGAAGGGACCGCGATGGCCGCTGAGATCAGAGAGCAGGACAAGGGCATTGCTCACAACTATGGCGCCGCTGCCGCGCTGACCGATCAGCGCTTCGACCTCGCCGCGGCGCTGCGATCGCCCGGCTGGCTCATCGGGATCGGCACGCCGCCGGCGCTCTACCTGCTGGCGCTGCTCGCCGGAGTGCGGCGCCGGCGCCGCGCAGGCGATGATGCGGCACGCCGGCGCCGCCGGGCGCTCGCGGCGGCGCGGCATGTGCTCGCGGAGCCGCGGAGCGGCGAGTCCCCCGCCGATCGCGCCAGCCGCGCCCTGCGGCAGTACCTCGCCGATCGATTCGACCGGCCCGCCGCCGCCCTGACCACCGCCGACTGCGTTGCGATCGTCACCCCCCTCGGTGACCCGCTCGCGCGGCGGCTCGAGGCCTTCCTCAACGCCTGTGATGCGGCCCGGTATGGAGGCGCCGCGGTCGCAGCCGATGATCTCATCGATCAGGCGGGGCGGCTGCTCGAAGAGGTTGAGCACGCAGCGGCGGAGGAAGCCGCATGATCCGCCGCACTCTGGCCATCGTGCTCCTTCTGCTGGGGCTGGCGCCGGCGGCACCGGCGCGGCAGGGAGAGGCGCACGCGCCTCAAGCGCTCTTCGGCGAGGGGCAGCGCGCGTTCGATGAAGGCCTGGCCCGCCGGCAGAACGCACCCGCCGCCGCGGCGGAGTCCTTCCGACACGCCGCGGCCGCATGGCGCCGGCTCATCGACGAGCACGGCATCCACAACGGCCGGCTCCTCTACAACATCGGCAACGCCCACCTCCTCGCCGGTGAAGTCGGGCCCGCCATCGCCGCCTACCGACAGGCCGAACGCTACATCGCCGGTGATCAGCACCTCGTCGCCAACCTGGAGCAGGCGCGGCGCCGCGTTCGCACCGCCGTCGAAGTCCCCGCCTCGCTGCGGGCGCGCAGTCTGCTCCTCTTCTGGCACGAGGACTGGTCGCAGCGCACCCGTCTCACGACGCTTACGGCCCTGTGGGTCGCGGGGTGGTGCTGGATGCTCATTCGGTGCCGCGGCCGGCTTTCATCGCTGCCGCGCTGGCCGGGGTGGACGGCCGCGACGCTGGCGCTGATCCTCGGCGGCTCGCTCGTGGTCGAAGAACTCGCCCCGCCGCCCCCCGCCGGCGTCGTCCTTCATGAAACGATCGGCCGCAAAGGACCGTCGGACGTCGGCTACGAGCCGAGTTTCACCGAGCCGCTCGCCGAGGGCGTCGAGTTCACCGCGCTCGAAAACCGCGGCGAGTGGCTGCTGGCGCGATTGCGCGACGGGCGCGAGACGTGGGTGGCGCGCCGCGACGTCGAACTCATCGAGTGATCAGTGCCGCACGCCCCCCGCATCCCGCGTTCGGAGAACATGGGCCTCGGGGGCATCACTGCACTTTGCACACATCACCCGCGCTCACCCGCGCAGGCATCGGTCCATCTGTTCCTTGATCTCGCGCAACGGCGCCTCGCCGCCGCCCGAAACCTCGGCCGTGCACCAGCCCGTGAAGGCGATGTCGCGCAGGGCCGCCCGAACCGCCGGCCAGTCCACGTCGCCCTCGCCGATCTTCGCCCAGCCCGCCGTCTTGCCCCAGTCCTTCACATCGCACTTGACGATGCGCCGGCCGAGCGTGCGGATCCACTCCTCCGGCCGGCCGTACTTGCGATGGTTGCCGATGTCGAAGTAGACGCCGACCCACGGGCTGTTGATCGCGTCAATGTAGCGGGCGAGTGGTTCCGCCGTCTGATCCTCGCCGCCGTCGTGGTCGTAGCAGAATCGGTTCCACACGTTTTCGATGAGGATGTGAATGCCCAGTTCGGCCGCGAGGGGCAGCACGCGGTGAATCTGCTCGATCGATCGCTCCCAGACGTGGTCGTGATGCTCCGTTTCGGCGTTGCCGGCCACGCCGGGCACGAGCAGCACGCTCGAGCCGCCGAAGGCCTTGCTGTCGCGAATCGCCTGTTCGAGCGCGGCGCGTCCCTTGTCGCGCACGGCGGGGTCGGGGTCGCTCAGTCGCGTGTTCCAGTGCACGCCGTCCACCACGCCGTGCACCGGCAGACCGGTCTGCGCGCTGGCGGCCCTTACTTCGTCGGCCGACAGCGACGTCGGACTGTCGAGTTCGATCCCGTCGTAGCCGAGGCGCTTGAGCAGCGCGAACTTTTCGGCAAGGGAAGCATCTCCGCCGACCATGCCGTACTTGACCGCGAAGCGCAGATGCAGCGGCTCGCCTGGGGCGATGGATCGCGCCGGCGGCGCGGCCTGACGCGCGGCCGTCGGGCCGACGCCCGCGCCGGCAAGCGCGCCCATCGTTCCGAGCAGCAGCGCCGCGCTCCCGCCCGCCATCGCCTCGCGACGTGTCATCCCCGCATCGCCCATGTGGCACTCCCCGATCGCCCCTCCGCGGCGCGGCGGGGCGGGTTTCCTCCCGGCGGCGCGCCTACGGGATCAGCTTGATGATGCGACCGCCTCGGCTCATGGCGTAAATCGTGCCGTTCTCGATCCGGTCCGACGCCGCGACGGCAACTCGCGCCGCCCGCGCCGCACCGACGACCGAGCCGTCCCGCTCCAGCACGCGGTAAAACATCGAACCCGTCGCGCCGGCGCCCTCCTCCTTGTCCCAGATGATCAACTGACCGTTCTTGCGGGCCAGCACCGTTCCGCCTTGGACCGCCGGGCACGTCCACTTCGCCGCGCCGGTGGCCGCGTCAATGGCGTGCAAGCCGCGACCCGGTTCGGCCTGGTAGAGCACGCCGTCGATCAGCTTCGGATCGTCGATGAGCGGACGCTGGCACCGGAAGCGCCACATCATCTTCCCGTCCGAGAGGCGGAAGGCCCACACCGACTGGTCGCGGCCGGCAACGTAGATCCCGTTCTCGTCAATCGCGGGAGTCGTGTCGATCGGGTCGCGCGCCGCCGCGGTCCACAGGCGCGAGTTGTTCACCCCGTCCATCAGGTGAATCGCCCCGGACTGCGTGATGATGGCGAAGACGTCGCCCAGCGCCACCGGCGCGTGCGTGATGGGCTGAGAGGTTTCCAGGCGGTAGGCCGCCTGCATGAGTCCGAGATCAAGGTGGTGATAGATGATCCGGCCGTCGTTGGTTCCATAGACGAGGAAGGGTCCGAAGAGAATCCCCGCCGCGGCCGCCGCATTTTGCGCCGCATACCGCTGCTGGTTCTGCAGCCGACCCGTCGCGATGTCCAGGAAGTAGAGGTCTGACTGCGTCGAGGCCAGAACGGTCGTGTCCCGGAGCAGCACGCCGCGCAGATGCTCGAGGCTCGCGCCGACCTGGTACTCCCACGCGTCGCGGCCGTCGCGCACCGTCAGGGCCGTCAGAATGTTGTGCCCGTCCTCGACCGTCAGCACCCACTCGCCGAAAGGGTGGATCGAAACGGCCTGGCCGCCGAGACTGACGGCGACGGCCGACTCCCACGCGATCGTGTAGTCGATCTCGTCCGCCTGTTCGAGGTTGAGAAGATACTCCGTCTCAAGCGGCCCCTTGCGGCTCGACTCGCAGCCAGGCGCAGCGAGGGCGAGCAGGGCGACCGGCACCAACGCCGCCGCTCTGGCGGAACGATGCAACGAACCGAGACGCCGTCCAATCATGGGCCGAGTCCTTCCCGAGGCAGGGGATGATCGGCGCGCACCGCCAGCCCTCCGGGGGGAGGAATCCGCGCCGCCGAGACAGCCAGTATTGAGCCGTCGCCGCTTCGCGTCAAGCCCCGTCGCACCCCGGAGTTGTGGTGGCGACCCCCTCCACCGCGTAGTGTTGCGCCATGTTCACCGGCCTCGTTCAGCACCGCGGACGCGTCATCGAGTCGCGCCCCGCCGCCGCCGGACGCTCGCTCTTCATCGACGCGGACGGCTGGGATCACCGCCCGGCCCACGGCGAGAGCATCGCCGTCAGCGGCTGCTGCCTCACCGTCGCCGGAACCGCCCCCCTCCGCTTTGACGTCATTCACCAGACGCTCAAGGTCACCACCCTCGGCGACCTCAAGCCCGGCAGCCCCGTCAACCTCGAACACTCCGTCACCCCCGCCACGCTCATGGGTGGCCACATCGTGCAGGGGCACGTCGATGGCGTCGGCCTCATCCGCAACGCCGACGACGACGCCGAGGGCGTGCGCCTGCGCATCGACGCCCCGCCCGAACTCGCCGATTACCTCGTCCCGAAAGGCTCCATCGCGGTGGACGGCGTCTCGCTCACCCTCGCGGACGTCCTCGACGGCGGCTTCGTCGTCGCCCTCATCCCGACGACCCTCCAACTCACCACGCTCGGCCTGGCGGCCCCGGGCGACCGCGTCAACCTCGAGGCCGATCTCATCGTCAAGACCATCGTCCACCAGATGCGCCGAGTGAACGCCTTCGGCCCGGGAAGCGCTTGACACCGCCCCCGCACGCGATGAAGGTTACCCGGCACAGCGCACCGATCCGACGGGGAGGGCCGACATGAACGACCTGCGCATCGACCTCATCGATCCCAAGGACACCGAACTCATCTCGCACCTGCACAACACCATGTTCCGGCCCGAGCGGCCCCCCGAGTCCTTCGAGCGCCGATTCCGCGGGCGCTACAAGGTCCTCTGTCTTGTTGCCTCCGTCAAAAACGACGCCGTCGGGTTCTACATCGGCTTCGAACTCAAGCCCTCCGTCCACTTCGGCTGGATGGTCGGCGTCGCCGCCGACTCCCGCCGCATGGGCATCGCCGGCCGCCTCATGCACAAGGCGCAGCTCTGGGCACGCGACGAGGGCTACACCTCCCTGCGCTTCGAGTGCAACAACACCCACCGCCCCATGCTCCACTTCGGCATCTCGGAAAACTACTCCATCGTCGGCATCCGCTGGGACCCGGACACCGCTCAGAACATCATCATCTTCGAGCGGCTCCTCGACAACCTGACCGACTCCTGATCGCCCACCCCGCGCCCAGGCGCTGCACGCGGCGAAGTCGCCCGACCCGAACCACGACCCCGATCAGCCTCAACCCCCAAGCCTCAAGCCCCCACCACCGCCTCGCGCCAAAGCCTGGCGCCTGATGCCTATTGCCCAGTGCCCAGTGCCTCTTGCTAGGACCCAGTGCCCAGTGCCTCTTGCGAGTGCGCGCCGCCCATCGCCTCCCTCACTCAAACGTATGCACGACCAGCTGGCTCACTTTGCAGCCGGCGGGCTGGGCGGCCTGGATGAGGTACGTCCGGCCGC
>JBDIVQ010000044.1:0-27417 GCA_039794345.1 Phycisphaerae bacterium
ACTCGAACGTCCACGTCACAGTATGACTGATCTCGCACTCGAAGGGCGCGACGGCCTGCATGCGCACCGTGCGGCCTCGCGCGATGAGGGGGACGTTGAGGGAAATCGTCGCGATGCCGTTCGCGTCGGCGCGGACGGCCGGCAGCGCCTGCGGATCGCGGATCAGCAGTGTGCCGCCGGGGCAGGTGCCGTGTATCTTCTGCGCCCCCTCGCGCGTTCCCCACACGAGATGCACGCGCTGATCCGGCGCGAGACCGGTGATCGTGATGCTGTTCTGCGTCCCCGCGCGACCGGGAACGGGGTCGGACATCTCGAAGAGATAGGGCGTAACAAGAAAGCCGCGCCCTTGCCCGCTGGCAAGTTCGCCGTATGCCGCGATCTGACCTGCCTCGTTCACGTCGTCGGCCGTGATCAGGGTCACATCGGGATGCCTGGGAATGTGATCATTGAGATCGATCGGTTGGAACTGCCGCGACTTGTCCCACGCCACAGCGGTCGGACCCGTGCCTTCTCGGTTCGTTGCACTGCCGACCACGAGGCCCGCGTCATTGATGGCCTGGGGCTTGGGGATGCTGCCAAGAGGATGCGGCTCCAGCAGGTCGGTGATCCGGCCCTCGAACCAATAGAAGCCGCGCCGTCGCGTACTGGAGTAGCCCACGACTTCGGTGTGGTTGTTGATGCCGTTGGCGAAACCCGTGGCGTCAGTCGGCTCCCCGCCGATGTCGATCATCTGGCCGTCGCGCCAGAGGTAGGGTCGGGTGATGCGCTGGGCGTTGGATGAACGGCCGACGATCTCTCCGCGCGCGTTGATGTCGTTGGCGCCCTCGTTGCCGAACTGGTTGCCGAGCGAGCCGAGGTCGATGGGCTGGTCGAGACGCGGCCAGAGGGCGGAGCGGTTCGCTGCTGAGCACCCCCCGACCATCCAGCCGAAGTCATTGGCTGTTCCGGCGAGGCAAAAGAGCGATCCGCCGAGCGAGGAGAGCAGAGTCGAACCGACGCCGATTCTCCACGCGGATGCCCTGCTCCCTTGATTCACCATCGAATCTCCCACGAGCAACCCGCTCGTCGGGCTGATGCCGAAGAGGTTCGCAGTTTCACCACCCGGGGGTACAGGAGGGGTAAGCAACTCGCCGTTGAACCAGAGCACGCTGTACGTTTGTCCGCTGAAGGCTCGCGACCACGCAACAACCCTGCCGAATTCATCCAGTTCCTCAATAAACGAGCCTTCGTGTCCCTCCAATACACCGATCGAAGTCACTTCGTAGGCCGTCACGCCGCTGGGCTGGGCCCAGCCCGGGACTGCCCCCGAGAATACGACGATCGCCACAAACCCGATCATCATGCGAACAAGTGGCATGGCCGAGCCTCCCCTGACTGCCCGCTCCCTTCAGAGTATAACTCGGATTTCGCGGTTTGCTTTTGTGTGCGAGTGCGGCGCGGCGCCGCGAGATCAGCCTGCCTCGCCGCCAGCGCCGCCGGTTCGATTGCCATGCCGACCTGCACCTGACGCTGCAGCGCGAGCCAGGCGTGAGCAGCGGGCGATCGCGGCGGCAGGCAGATGATCCTCACCTTCGCTGGCGTAGCCGGTTGCATGCGGGGCGGAAGCGGGCATACTCTGCATGGTCCGCGGTTCGTCCATCGGAGACGCGGAGACGATCATGGCCGGGTCGATGGTTCCTCTTCTCTTCCTTTGCACCGCTGTGCTCTGTCCGGCGCCGGTGGCGGCGCAGCGCCCGCCGCGGCAGCCGAATCTCATCGTCATCATCGCCGATGAGTGGTGTGTGGACTCGATGCAGGGGCCGGCGTGGCCCAATGAGTTCGAGTGCGCGACTCCGGTGCTTGACCGGCTCGGGCAAACCGGAGTGAGTTTCACGAACTTCCGGCCGGAGACGGTCGGCGGTGAGAAGGGCGAAGCGCCCGGCGGCGGCGCGGCGGCGTTTGCGCCATACCAGCGGGCGATCGCGCCGCTGCTCGTGGCGCAGGGCTACTACGTCGTCGAGGTGGACAGCGCCGATCTCGATCCGGCGCGGGCGGGGCTGCGGGCGCCGCGGCTGGGCCCCGTCTTCGATGAGGGGCACCCCGAACCGCCGCGGCTGGTGATCGATGATCCGCTGGAGGTCGGGGATGAAGCCATGACCTCTGCGGTGCTCGTCGCGCGACACCGCGTCCTGTACCGTGCGCCCGAGGACGCCGGCAAGCCGTATGCTCTCTTCTTTCGACTGACGGCGCCGCGCTTCGTTGACGAGCAGGGGGCAGCGCTCGACCCGGCGGGGGGGGACGGCTATCGCTGGCCGCGAGTCGATCCCCTGTTGTGCCGGGTGACGTGGAATCTCTACGGCAGGACGTTCGAGGTGGGGCCGCGCGGCGAAAGCGGCGACGCGATCCGGTTTCACCAGTACACCGAAGCGCGCGACTCGGCGATCGGCCACCTTCTCGGCGGCCATGGTCTGGGCGTCATCGACGCGTTCTCCGGGGATTACGAGCACACCTCCCGCGCCGTCGTGTGCGTGCTGAGCACGAGTGCGTTCGACCGAAGCGTCTTCATCACGCGGCCGGAAGAGGCGCCCAACGCAGGCGAGGAGCCGGCGCCGGCGCTGCCGCTGCTCTTCGCGGGGCAGGGCATCGCGAGGGTGAGGCTTGCGGGGCTGAGCGAGAGTCGCCGCGCGGGTCTGGCCGACGTGGCCGCCACCCTCTGCGATATCGTCGCGATCCCGATCGAGCGGCGCGCGGCGCTGGAAGCCTGCCCCGGCGGGCCGGGACGGTCGCTTGCGGATGCGATCGGCCTGGACGATTCGACGCGGTGAGTTCAGCCGCGCAGGGGAAGGAGTGAGAGAGGCGGATGTGGGTGCGGGGCTGGTCGCGACAGGATCTTCTTTCTCGCCGTCGGGGCGCCTGGACGCGTGCGAACCGCGCGTCGCGCTTCGGCCGCCCCGGTCGCGGAGGCCCAAGTCCTCGGCACCTCGCGTCCGGTTCGGCGGGCGATGCAGCCCCGGAACAGGGGCCGTTGTCCGGTCACAGACCGCCCCGGGCAGGTAGGGAGGAAGCCTTGGATTTGCGGTTCGCTGGTAAAAAGTGATAACCATATCGATTTAGCATCATATACTTCCGATGAACCATTCAGCCGCCACCTGCCCAGTCCGGAGCCCATCATGAGCGAACTCCTCGAAGATCCCGCCCAGCAGCAGCAGCGCCTCACCCAACTCAAGGCCGTGCTGCGCGATGTCGTCACCCGCGATGATGTGCCGCAGGCGCGGCAGACGCTGGCGCACCTGCTTACGGGTTGCGACGCCTGCCTTGTCGCTCAGGCCGAAGATGAACTGATCCGCGAAGGCGTACCTGTCGAGCAACTCACCAAAGCGTGCGACCATCATGCCGCAGCGGTGCGCGAAGCACTGCCGAAGGAGGTCGGCGCCGAGTTCCCTGCGGGCCATCCCGTCGAGACGTTCCGCAGCGAGAACGCCGCGCTCAAGCGCCTCGCCGAAGCCATGCTCAGCCATCTGCCGGTGGTGCTCGCGGAAGGCAAGCCCGTTGGTTCCGAGACGCTGGATCATCTCAACGAGGCGCTCAACTCGCTGCTCGACGTTGACAAGCACTACCTGCGCAAGGAGCATCTGCTCTTCACCTGCCTCGAGCGCCACGGCATCACGGGGCCGTCCAAAGTCATGTGGGCGAAGGACGACGAGATTCGCGCGCTGCTGCGCACGCTGGAGAGCGCGATCCGCGCGGAAGTGCGCGAGGAGTCGCCGTGGCGCAGCGCCGTGCTTTCGGCTGCGCAGGCGGCGCTCCCCGCCGTCCTCGACATGATCTTCAAGGAGGAGAACATCCTCCTGCCCATGGCCGTCAAGACGCTGACCGAGAGTGAGTGGGTGGAGATCTGGGCGCAGTCGCCGCAGTTCGGCTGGTGCATTGTGGATCCGGGGCGGGCGTATCGCCCCAGGGCGCAGGCGCTGCTCGAGGCCGTTCCCCCGGTGCAGCGATCAGCCGCGGCGCCGGCGAAGCGGGATTCGCTCATCACCGGTCGCGACACCGGCGGGGTCTCGCTGGCCATGACGCCGGCGAGCGCCCCCGCCGCGTCCGCGGCCGGGGCGCTCATGTTTCCCAGCGGCGCGCTGACCCTCGAACAACTCATCAGCCTCTTCAACGTCCTGCCCGTCGATCTCACCTTCGTCGATGCCGAAGATCGCGTCCGGTTCTTCAGCGAAGGGGCGGGGCGCATCTTCGTGCGTCCCAAGGCCGTCATCGGCCGCAAGGTGCAGCACTGCCATCCGCCCAAGAGCCTCGACAAGGTCGCGCAGATTCTCGAGGACTTCAAGGCGGGACGACAGAACGTCGCGGAGTTCTGGATCACCATGAAGGGGCGCTTCATCCACATCCGCTACTTCGCCGTTCGCAGCGAAGAGGGGGTGTACCTCGGCACCCTCGAAGTGACGCAGGATCTCACGCGGGAGCGCACGCTCGAGGGCGAGCAGCGCCTGGTGAAGTACGACGCCTGACGCCGCGGCGGGGCAGGGTGCTTTCCCCGGTTGCGCTTCCGATCGTCGGGTCCGTCCGTGCAGGAGGTACCATTGAGGGTTGGCGCATCAGGGCGCACCACTCACGGCGCCGGTCGCGCCTGCAGATGGGAAGAGACGCCATGAGCCCCCAGGCCGCCATGCCCGAAACCGCTCCTCAATACCGTTACGACGTGGTGCTGCGCGATGGATCGGTCGTTCGCCTTCGACCGCTGGAGCGCGGCGATGAGGTCCAGTTCCAGGATCTGACGGAAGATCTACTGCCGGAGTTCGCGGAGCCGCAGTTCCTCGAAACGTCGGGCACCAGCGCGCTGAAGGCGGAAGGCGGAGAGACGACGGACCCGAACTCGGCGTTCGTGCTGGTCGCGGAACTGCGCGGCCGGATCGTCGCCTTCGGCAGTTACGCGCGTCACCCGGATCGTCCGGACGTGGCGGAGATGGCTTTTGCGGTGGATACGGCGCTGCAGGGCAAGGGACTGGGCACGGCGCTGCTCGACCGCCTCGCGGACGTGGCGCGCGAGCACGGAATCGAGGCGCTGGAGGGGGAGGTGGTGGCGGCGAACCATCGCATGCTCAACATGGTCGCCGCGTCCGGATTCGAAGTCATGCAGCGGCTGGCCCGGGGGCGCGCCCGCGTCCGCCTGGCGCTCGAACCGACGGAGGCGTACGCGCACCAGCTGCTTCGCCGGGAGGCGGAGTCGGCCGTTGCTTCGGTGCGCATCTTCCTTGAGCCGCGCAGCGTGGCGATCGTCGGCGCCAGCCGCGACCGAACGAAGATCGGGTCGGTCGTGTTGCACAACCTGCTCACGCTCGGGTACCGGGGTCGGGTGTACCCGGTGAACCCGCAGGCGGAGGAGATTGAGTCGATTCAGGCCTTCGCCAGCGTCCGGGAGGTGCCCGAGCCGGTGGACCTGGTGGTGATCGCCGTGCCGATCGGGCACGTGGACGCGGTGGTGGAGGACTGCATCGCGCGCGGGGTGCGCGGCATTCTGCTGCTGACGGCGGGGTACTCGGAGACGGGCGCGGCGGGGCGGGACCGCGAGCGGCGCCTCGTGGCGCGCCTGCGGGAGGCGGGCATCCGCCTCATCGGCCCCAACTGCTTCGGCGTCATCAACACCGATCCGATGGTGCGGCTCAACACCTCGTTCTCGCCCACCCAGCCGCTCGAAGGATGCGCGGGACTGCTCACGCAGAGCGGCGCCCTGGGGCAGGCGATCCTCGACTATGCCCGATCGCTCAACCTCGGCCTGTCGCAGTTCGTCTCCATCGGGAACAAGGCGGACATCTCCGGCAACGACCTGCTGCGCTACTGGATGCAGGATGAACGGACGAGCGTGATTCTGTTCTACCTTGAAAGTTTCGGCAATCCGCGCAAGTTCAGCCTCATCGCGCGCGAGGCGGCGCGGCGTAAGCCGATCATCTGCGTCAAGTCCGGCCGATCGAAAGCGGGGGCGCGGGCCGCGAGTTCGCACACCGGTTCCCTTGCGGGCAGCGACCGGGCGGCGGAAGCGCTCTTCCGGCAGTGCGGCGTGATCCGCACGAACACGCTCGAGGAACTCTTCGACGTGGCGCGATTGCTCTCGCACCAGCCGCTGCCGCGCGGACCACGGGTGGCGATTCTGACCAACGCGGGAGGCCCGGCGATTCTCACGGCCGACGCCTGCGAGGCGGCGGGACTCGAACTGCCCACCCTGCACGATGGCACCCTCGCGGCCCTGCGCGAGTTTCTCCCGGCGGCGGCGAGCGTGGCCAATCCGGTGGACATGATCGCCAGCGCCGACGCGGAGAATTACGGGCGCGCCATGAAGGCGCTGCTCAACGATCCCAACATCGATGCGCTGATCGTGCTCTTCGTGCCGCTGCACCCGGGTTCGCCCGATCGGGTGGCGCGGGCGATCCGCGACTCCATTCCGCCCGGGTGCGACAAGCCGGTGCTGGCGACCTTCCTGAGCGCTCAGGGAATGCCGCCGGCGCTCGAGGGGATTCCCAGTTACCGGTTCCCGGAGGGTGCGGTGACGGCGCTGGCTCGTGCGTTGCGTTATGCGCGATGGCGCAGCCGGCCTGCCGGCGCCGTGCCGCGCTTCGAAGACATGGACGAGGAGCGCGTGCGGCGGACGGTTGAGTCCGTCCAGCGGCGCGGGGGCGGCTGGATGAGCGCCGGCGAAGTCGAGGCCCTTCTCGGCGCCGCACGCATTCCCGTGGCGCGGGCCCGCATCGCGGACACGCTCGCGCAGGCGCTCGAGTCCGCCGATTTCATCGGGTATCCCGCGGTGCTCAAGGCGCTCGGCCCGACGATCCTGCACAAGACGGAAGTGAACGGCGTGATGCTCAATCTCGGCGATTCCGCCGCGGTGAAGGCCGCCTACGAGGATCTTCACGGGCGGCTCGGCGACCGGATGACGGGCGTGCTCGTGCAGCAGACGATTCCTCGGGGCGTGGAAGTGCTCATCGGCGCGACGCTCGACGCGACCTTCGGCCACATCGTGGCGTACGGCGCGGGCGGGACGCTGGCGGAACTCATTGAAGACGTGGCGCTGCGCCTCGTGCCGCTGACGGACCGCGACGTGGACGACCTTCTTGCCGAAGCGAGGACGACCCGTCTACTCCGGGGCTGGCGCGGAGCGCCGGCCGCGGATGAATCCGCGGTTCGCGAGATGGTGCTGCGACTCTCGGCGCTTCTCGAACTCTGCCCAGAGATCGAGGAGGTGGACTTCAATCCGACGATCGTCCTGCAGCGCGGGGCGCGCGTCGTGGATGCGCGCGTGCGGGTGGGCTCGTCGTGGCGTCGGTCAGGCCGGCGCCCCGTCTTCTGAGGATCGCGGCGTCGCCGGGCGGCGGGCGCCGTCGATCGCGGCCGGCAGAGTGATGCTGAACGTGGTTCCGGAACCGGGGCGGCTTGCGACATCGATGCGCCCGCCCAGATGTTCGATGATGCGGTAGGAGACCGAAAGCCCGAGTCCGGTGCCCTTTCCCACGGGCTTGGTCGTGAAGAACGGCTCAAAGATGCGCTCGAGGTGCTCGGGGGAGATTCCCGTGCCCGTGTCCCCGACGCGCAGCGAGAGCACGCCGTTGCGCTGCTCGGCGGCGATGGTCAGCACGGGCGCGGCGGCGTTCTCCATGGCGTCGATGGCGTTGATCGCGAGATTGACGAGAACCTGCTGGAGCGCCGGGGGCATCATCCAGTCCCGCGCGGTCGATTCGGGAATGTCGCGGACCACCTTGATCCGGTCGAGGCGGCGGTCGAGATCGACGACCTGGAGGACGCGATCGACGAGTTGCCCGAGGGGCAGGGGAGTCCCGAGGGGGGACTCGGGGCGCGCGAAGGAGGTCATCTGGCGGACGATGAGATGAATGCGCTCGACCTGCTGGCGGAGGGTGGCGACGGCTCCGCCGGGGGCCGCCTCGGGACGCCGCTGCATGAGTTGGAGGACGCTGTCCATCGAGGCGAGGGGATTGGCGATCTCGTGTGCGACGCCGGCGGCGAGCTGGCCCAGCGCCACCATCTTCTCGTGCTGCGCCATGGCCTGCTGCTGCTCGCGGAGGCGGCGCGACATGTCGAGAATACGGGCGTGGTGCGAGAGCGCACGGCGCTCGTGGTCGCGCAGGCGCTGCGTGATGCGATTGACGATGAGCACGGTGAGGTAGATGGTGAGGAGGAAGCCTGCGGAGCGCAGCACGTCGTCGCGTTGGGAGGGCGCTTCGCCCCCCGAGCACAGCAGGAGGAAGAACATCGCCGCGCCGAGGGTGGCGGCGGCGTACGCCCGCGCCGAGCCGAGCAGCAGGCTCGCGAAGACCATGTGAAAGACGAAGAAGCCGAGCACGGGGCTGGCGAGTCCGCCCGTCCAGATGGCCAGCAGCGAGAGCATGAGCAGGTCGGCCGCGATCTGCGTCCAGATGACCGCCATGAGCCGGCGTGGACGCCGCAGCAGCGTCGCGCTGCGGTGAACCCAGATTCGCATGAGCACGTTGACGCCGATGAGCGCCACGCCGAGCAGCACCCCTTCGCGGGAGTGGTCGAACCAGCCCGTGAAGCGCCAGTCCACGAGGGAGCCGAGCAGCACCGCCCCCGCCGCGATCCACCGCAGAGCGATGAGCCACCGCACCTGCTGCACCAGGACACGCGGATGGCCCAGCGTCTGCGCGCGCCCGGGCCGCAAGTGCTTGAAGGCGGATTCGCTCATGGCGGGGCGCCCTGGGGCGATTCGACGGTATGCGGCGCTTCGGGATGGTCATCGACCGAGCGAGGCAGGTCGAGCATCTTCTCGCCCTCGAGATAGTCGGTCAGCACGATGCGGCGCACCGACTTGAGGGCCGCGATCGTCCCGCTCATGCGCGCCAGGCAGTCGCGGATGTGCGCGAGACGGTCGGCGAGTTCGGCGGTCTCCTGGGGCCGGCGGTGCAGCAGGTGCACCTGGAGTTCGATGATCGCCAGGGCGTTGTTGAGTTCGTGGTTGAGCATCCGCGCGGCCTGGTGAAGGGTCTCGAGGCGGCGCTTCTCGTTGGCGGCCAGTTGCTCCGCGAGGTGGTTGTAGGTCGCGGCCAACTGGCCGAACTCCCCCGGCAGGTCCGCGGGAACGCGATGCCCGAATCGTTCCTCCGCCCACTCCCCGCCGGCGCGGATGAGCAGATCGACCGGTCGCAGCACCATGCCCGTGATGCGCAGCACGACGAGAACGGAGATGTTCACGACGATGATGGCGGCGACGGCAATCCCCAGCACCACCCAGCGGAAGTACCAGGTGATCTGCGCCTGACGATCTGAGGCGAACGCCCGCGCCAGCCGCGTCAGGTTGAGGATCTCCGACTGCATCCAGACGTGCTCTCCGGGGACGAGGGCGTCCGCGTTCGCCTGGCCGTCCTCAACCTGGTTGTCCGCGGCGTCCTCGACCCGGTCGGCGAAGCGCGGCAGGGCCTCGATGAGCCGGTCGCGCACGCGCGGTCCGGCGGAATCCGCAGGCCATTCAATGTCCTCGGCTTTCAGCCGTTCAGCGCCGCGGCGGAGATACTCGGCGATGAACCGGAGCTCCTCGGGTCGGGGCGCGGCGGCGTCGGGGGAACCAATCCCCGTGAGTTTCGCCTCGACGTCGATGACCTGCCCTCCGAGTTCGTGCAGGCGCGAGATATAGGTCGTAATGGTGGCTCGGCTCTCGTCGAGTTCGTTGAGCAGACGCTCGAGCAGCAGCACGGCGCCGATCGAGAGCACCGCGAAGGCGGCGATGAGCGAGCCGAGCCCGAGAAGGAGTTTGCGGCGGAGCATCCCGTCATTGCCTGCAAGCGGCGCGCCACGAGCCGCGGCACGGGGTTTGCATCCCGTAGTACGGAGCGAAGGCATGACATCCGGCTCGGATAACTCGCTGACTCTGCCCCTCTACGCGAGCGACCTTGACCGCGCCGCACCGCCCCCGCCCGCGTTTCGTGCGATGGACAGGCGATTGCGGCGCGACCTGCGGACCCTGGCCCTGTTCATCTCGATGTTCTGCCGCGCGCGGCACAAGGCGCGGCGGCGGACGGCGGTCGTCGCCAGGAATCTCGACGTTGAGAAAGTGGTCGGCGGACCGCTGGAACTCTGCCCCGAGTGCACGAAACTGCTGCTGCACTCGTGGGTCAAGCGGCAGACCTGCCCCTACGACCCCAAGCCGGCGTGCAAGCACTGTCCGTCGCACTGTTATCACCCGCGCTACCGGAGCCAGATTCGGCAGGTGATGCGCGATTCGGGCCGCCGGCTCCTTCTCCGCGGACGGCTGGATTACCTCTTCAAACTGCTGTTCTGAAGCGGATGACCAGGGCAGGGGGGAGGGACTACTCCTCCTGCTTGGCGATTCCCAGTTCCTCCATCTTTCGATAGAGGGACGAGAGGCCGATGCCCAGGTGCTTGGCGCACTCGTTCTTGTCGTAGTTGTGGCGGCGGAGGGAGTCGAGGATGTGCTGGCGCTCAAACTGGCGCAGCGCTTCGCGCAGTTCCTCGCCCGGTTCGTCGTCCTGCTCGCTCGAGCCGAAGGGGAGGTCGGCGACGCCGATCTCATGTCCGTCGGCGAAGATGACGGCCCGCTCAATGACGTTTTCGAGTTCGCGGATGTTGCCCGGCCAGCCGTAGCCCAGCAGGGCGCGCATGCCTCCGTTGGTCATGCCGGGAATGGGCTTGTTCATCTGGCCGGCGTACTTGCGCAGGAAGTGGTGGGCGAGCAGGGGAATGTCTTCGCGCCGTTGTCGGAGGGGGGGAAGTTCGAGTTTCACGACGTCGAGCCGGTACAGGAGGTCCTCGCGGAACTCGCCCTTGGCGACCATCTCGCGCAGGTCGCGGTTCGTCGCGGCAATGATGCGCACATCGACGGGCCGGCCGCGCGTATCGCCCACGGGCACGACGATGCGCTCCTCGAGCACCCGCAGCAGCATGCTCTGGGTCTGGAGCGGCAGCGTGGAGATTTCGTCGAGGAAGAGGGTTCCGCCGCCCGCGGCTTCGAAGTAGCCGACCCGGTCCGCCGTGGCGCCGGTGAACGAGCCCTTGCGGTGCCCGAAGAGTTCCGACGCGATGAGGGTCTCGGGAATCGCCCCGCAGTTGACGGGTACGAAGGGCTTGTCACGGGTGATGCCGTTGTAGTGAATCGCCCGCGCGATGAGTTCCTTGCCGGTGCCGGATTCGCCGAAGATGAGCACGGTGCTCTTGACCGCGGCGAGGCGGCGGACCATCTCGAAGAGGCGCTGCATGGAGGCGGACTGGCCGACGAGGTTCTCAAAGGCGCTCTCGGCGGCGAGTTGCTCGGTCATGAGCCGGTTGGCGCGCCAGAGGTCGCCGTGCGCCAGCGCCCGCTCCACCTTGAGGAGGAGGTCGTCAAACTGGATGGGTTTGAGGAGGTAATCGGCGGCGCCGGCGTGCATCGCCTCGACGGCGCTGTCCACCGTGCCGTACGCCGTCAGCACGAGCACCGGGGTCTGGGGCGCGAGACGCCGCACGTTGGCCAGCAGCGTCAGGCCGTCCATCTCCGGCATGCGGACGTCGGTGATGACGAGATCGAAGGGCCGCTGCAGCGCCGCGTCGTGGGCCACGCGCCCATTGGCGGCCTGGACTACCTCGTAGCCCTCCTGCGACAGGAGTTCCGCGAGCGACTCGCGCAGCACCTGTTCATCTTCCGCGATGAGAATCGAGCGGGGCATTGACGGGCTGTCCTTGCTGACGTTGCCCGCCCCGGTCCGGTCCTTGGCCATGACGGATTATTGCCCCGTTTGACTCGGAGCGGCGATCCGGCCGGCCGGGTGATTCCGTGGGGCTAGGGCTCCAGAAAGTCCTGCGGAATGGCGAGGTCTTCAGTCTCGCGCTGCCAGAGCACGCTGCTGATCCACCAGCGACCGCCGCTTTCCACGAGTTGGATGCTGTTGACGCCCCTGGAATAGGGCCTCTCGTCCTCCGCGGACCGTCGGCTCTCGTAGACGCTCAGCACGTGAGCGATCTGACCGAAACGCTGCACCTGCATCGACGCCGCCCGCTCGAAGTAGCCCGACTTCTCGATGTAGCCCGATTCGCTCTTGACGTATTCGTCGATCGTGAAACTGCTCACCACGCCGGTGCCGTGCGCCGAGCGCGCCACGCTCAACCGAGCATCCGGGAAGAACAGATCGCGGTACCGATCCCAGTCGCGCGTCTGCCCCTTTGGTCCCGACACTGTCTCGTAGAACGCGCCGACGATCTTCTCGACCGAACGCACATGCTCCGGATACGACTCGGGCGAGTGGCCGGGAATGGCGTGCGGAGGCGCGCTCGCAGCGGAGATCGTGAAAACGAACGCGGCGGCGGAGATCAGGGCGGTAAGGCGGATGGCGGCGTGCATGGCGTACTCCTCTTGTGCAGCGTCTCACGCGTTGCAATTGGCATACCGCAGAGAGAGAGTGGCCGAAGGCCGGCGCGGCATCGATCCCCGGAAGTTCAGCCGCGAAATCACCGGCGCGGACCCCGGAATCGGGAACACGCAGCGGGAGTGATTCTCAAAATCGAGAAATCTCCGCTCTCACTGAGCGGCAAATGCCCCGAAGGATAATCCAACGGCCTGCGCGGGCGAGATTCCGGGGTGATATCCCTGATTCCGCAGGCACGGGGCGTGCTGTGGCGGGGTGGACTCTTTCGGGAGATACGCGTGATCCCCCTGCGCCTGACATCCGCCAGAAGGCAACTCGAGTTCGGCTCGGTGCTCCTCGCCGTGGCGTCCTTCGCCGGTCTTGCATGGAACTCCCATGCGCCGGCGGATCAACCGCCTGCAAAGCCGACCGGTGCTGTGCTCAATTGCACTGAGGGGGGCTGTCATGCGGGCGTCCTGGCGCACCAGTTCCTTCACGGACCTGCGGCCGGGGGCAAGTGCGACGCCTGCCACGAATACGAGGAGCCGCGCGAGCACCGATTCCGGGCCGTACCGGAGAGCGACCTGTGCGCCCGCTGCCACCCGCTGGAGCACCGCAACGTGATCCACAAGCCGGTGCGCGACGGCCAATGTTCGGGGTGCCACGATCCGCACGGCTCGGAGCACCGGCTGATGCTCATCGCCGACCCCGCCAGGGGCCTGTGCATCAGTTGCCACATTCACGAGGAGTCTTCGGCGGAGCACGTGCACGGACCGGTCGCGGCCGGAGCGTGCATTCTCTGTCACGAGCCGCACTCCTCCTGGCAGCCGAGCCTGCTGGTGAAGAGCGCCAACGACCTGTGCGCCGAGTGCCACGCCGAAGTGCAGCAGGCGGGAGCGGGGCTCCACGTTCACGCGGCGATGCAGGAAGGCTGCACAACCTGCCATGATCCGCACGCCTCGCTGCATCCCTACATGCTGCACAAGGCGACGGACGACCTGTGTGCCGAGTGCCACGGCGAGACGATGCAGGCGATCGGCTCGGCCGCCGTGGTCCACGGCGCCGTACACGAGGCGACGGGATGCACGCAGTGCCACTCGCCGCATTCGTCGAGGTTGCCCAACCTTCAGAAGCACGCCGAGCCGGAGACCTGTCTCGCCTGCCACGACAAGCCTCTCCTCGCCGCGTCCGGCCGGATGCTCACGAACATGGCCCTGCTGCTGCACGAGTCGCCGGACCATCACGGCCCGATCCGCGAAGGTTCCTGCTCGTCGTGCCACCAGCCGCATGCGGCGGAGCACGCCAACCTCCTCGTGCAGATGTACCCGCCGGAGTTCTATGCCCCCTTCGAGATCGACCGCTACGCGCTGTGTTTCTCCTGCCACATGGCGGAGATGGCGACGAGCAAGACGGGGACGGGTCTGACGCGTTTCCGCGACGGGGATCTCAACCTGCACTGGCTGCATGTGAATCAGGAGAAGGGGCGCACCTGCCGCGCCTGCCACGAAGTGCACGCCTCGAAGCGGCCCTTCCACATCCGCGAGTCGGTGCCCTTCGGCAGCAGCGGCTGGATGCTGGAGATCAACTTCGAGGCGCAGCCGGACGGGGGATACTGCGCCCCGGGCTGCCACGTCGAACGGGCGTATGCGCGGGGCGAGGTGAACGAGCCGCAGGCGCGTGAGACGCCGAAAGGAGGATCCCGATGAGATCGCTTCAGGTCGCCGCCGCCTGGCTCTGCGTGGCGCTGGTGGGGGGGAGCGCGGGGGCGTTCGCCGCTCTCGCACCGCCGAGGGGATCGACCGCAGCCCCCATTGCGCTCAGCGACCTTGACGGCACGGCGTTCGATGCCACGCGTGTTGCGGGCCGCCCGCACGTGATCATCTTCGGCGAACTCTACCATCGACAGACGCGCGAGGCGTGCGCCGAAGTTCAGCGCGTGCTCGACGATCCTCGCCTCGCCGGCGAGACGATTCTGCCCCTGCTCATCATCGCGCAGCCGCTCTCGCGCCTCGAACTCAAGACGCAGGCGGAGTCGCTCGGTCTGGCGGGCGTCGTGCTTCATGACCCGGAGCGAAAGGCGTTCGCGGACTACCGCGTGAGCGTGATGCCGACCGTCGTCGTGGTCGGAGGCGATCGGAAGGTCATCTACAGCCTTCCGGCGCTGACGGCTCGCTTCGGGGATCTCCTGACGGACTCCCTGCTCGTCGCGACGGGCCGCCTCAGCGCTGAGCGCTTCGAGCAATCGCTGCATCCCGATGGCGCCGAGACGCTGACGGACGAGCAGGTTCGGGCGAACCGTCTGACGCAACTGGCCCGCCAACTGGCGCGGCGCGGCCTGGACGACCTTTCGGATGAAAAGTACCGCGAGGCGCTGCACCTCTGGCCGCAGAGCACCGAGGCGCGGCTGGGTCTTGGACGCCTGCACCTCAAACGCGGACGGATCTCTGATGCCGAGGCGCAGTTCCGCGCCGTGCTGACCGAACAACCCGATCTCGTCGAGGGGATTCTCGGCGTGGCGTACGTGCAGACGCTGCGCGGCGGCGAGGAACTCGCCGAGGCGGAGCGACTGGTGCGCGGCGTGCTCGACCGCGATGCGAATCAGCCGCGGGCCCATTACCTCCTCGGCCGAATCTGCGAACAGCGCGATCAGCCCGCACAGGCCGCGGCGAGTTTCAGGCGGGCGGCGGAACTGCTCATGGAACGGCAAGTGACGGAGTGAGGATCATGTCGCACGCGCATCAGCACGATCACGATCACGATCACGAGCACGTCGCGGCCGACGAGCCTGCAAGCGGCGCGCGCCGGCGATTCTGCCAGGCATGCATCGGAGGGGCGACGGCGATCACGGTCGGGACCGTCGTCTATCCGATTGTGGCGTTCCTGAAACTGCCGCTGCGGCTCGGCGACGCCAAGCCCGTCGAGATTCCGCTTGAGCGGCTGGCGCCGGGACAGGCGTACTACGCCGACTTCCAGGGCCAGCAGGTGATCGTCGTGATGACTGAAGCGGGGCCGAGGGTCTTCGACGCCGCGTGCACCCACCTCGGCTGCAACGTCGTGTGGGACACGGCTCACTCGAACTTTCACTGCCCCTGCCATGGAGCGGTCTTCAGCGGCGAGGGCAAGGTCGTCAGCGGACCAGTCAGCACGCCGCTGCGCGAGATCCCATTTGAGGTCAAGAACGGCGTGCTGGTGATTGCGTGAGGGTGATGAGATCAGGCACCAGGCACTGGGCACCGGGCATCAAGGGATTGAGTGATCGAGGGAACGGATCAGCAGATCAGTAGCGCCGTGCGAGACCGCTTGTGTCTTCGTCTGCGGCGCCCGACGGGGACAAGGTGACAGGAAACAGAGCCATGCGCGTGATTCGACTCATTTACGGCTGGATTGACGAGCGGTTCGCGACGACGCCGCTGCTCGAGAAGAACGTGACGAAGAAGATGGTGCCGCGCACTCTGTCCTGGGCGGGGTGTTTCGGGGGCCTGGCGTTCTTCACGTTTCTCGTGCAGGTGTTCACGGGCATGCTGCTGCTCATGTACTACAAGCCGCATCCGGAGGCGGCGTGGGACAGCGTGACGTTCATCAAGTCCAACGTGACGATGGGTTGGCTGGTGCAGCGGATTCACGCCGTCGCCGCCAATCTGATGATCGCGCTGGTGCTCATGCACATGGCCCGCATCGCCTACTACAAGATCTACCGCAAGCCGCGCGAACTGCACTGGGTGAGCGGGGTGTGCCTGCTGCTCTTCACGACGATCATGGCCTTCACCGGCTACCTCCTGCCGTGGACGCAACTGAGTTACTGGGGGGCGAAGGTCGGCACGGAGATCCCCAGCGCGATCCCGATCATCGGGCAGGACATCGTCGAGTGGGTTCGCCGCGGCAAGGCGATCAGCGGCGAGACGCTGGGCTTCTTCTTCTCGCTGCACATCTGGATTCTCCCAGCCGTCATGAGCGCGTTCATGGGGCTGCACTTTGTCATGATTCGGAGGACGGGCATTTCGAAGCCGCTGTGAGCCGCCGCGTTCTCGCGAAGAGGACGAGCGAACGGGACGAATCGCTGAGGAAGGACACGCCGATGGGCGTCGATTACCGAGAGCAATACGAGCCGGATCAACTCGAGCCGTTCTGGCCCAACGAGATCTTCAAGATGATCGTGTCGGTGCTCTGCTGCCTGGCGATCATCATGTTCCTCGTGATTCTGCCGGTGCTGCTGGAGATGATCGGCCTGCCGGGCCTGGCGCACGAGGAGCAGCCGGCCAATCCGCGCGGCTCGACTCCCATCGGCATCAAGCCCGAGTGGTACTTCCTCGCCGTCTACCAGTACCTGCGCATCTGGCCGACGGAACTGCTGGGCCTGAGCGGCAAGACGTGGGGCGTGCTCAGCCAGGGGCCGCTGATCCTCATCATCGTGCTGCTGCCGTTCATCTATCGCGGGCGGCGCGCCTTCACCCGGCCGAACTGGTGGTATCGCATCGGCGTGACGCTGGTGCTCGTGCTCGCCGTGATCTTCACGTTCTGGGGCGGCTGGCCGGAAGCGCACACGGATGAAGGCGAAGCGCTCATGCCGCTGGGGGAGTACTTCCGGCATCGGCCCCTCTTCTTCATCTTCACCGCCCTGGCGATCGTGGTCTTCTACGTGCTCGTAGCGCACGAACGCAAGGCGATTCATCGGGTGCTCCATCGCGAGTCCGACGGCCCGGTCTCCGGGGGGGCGGGCGCCACGCCGGCGCGAAGCGGGCCGGCGATGGCGCCCGGACCGGACCGGCATGGACTGGCCAGCGTGCCGCTGCTGGGTTCGCTCGTCGCGGCGAGCGTCGCGGCGGCAGCCCTCGCCGCCATCGCGCCGCCCGCGGCGGACCAGGACTACGGCGAGGATCCCTTCAGCCAGAACAACTGCGTGCAGTGCCACGCAAACCTGCCCGGACGCTCCAGCGAGATCGTCGAGCTTGAGTGGAAGCACAGCGTCCACTTCGGAGCGAAGGTGGGCTGCGACGGATGCCACGGCGGCAATGCCTCGCTGCGCCGCGAGCAGTTCGAGTCCGAGGACGCCTTCAAGCGAGCGGCCCACCTGGAGCGCCATGCCGACTTCCTCGTCATGCACTCCGCGGAGCGCGAGTTCGTGAGCGAAGCGCGCGGTCGGGCGGTGTCGTACTTCTGCGGAAAGTGCCATTCGGACATCAAGGAGAAGCACCTCGGCAGCCCGCACGGCGACTTCGGCGATCCGACGTGTCTCTATTGCCACGGCCAGGGGAGCCACCGCATCACCGAGCCTTCGCCCGAGATCATCGACACGCGCTCGCGCGCGGAGGGAGGTCGCTGCTCGCCGTGCCACCGCGCCTCGACCATGGAGGCGGTGGCGCGGATCAAGGAGATCCTCGTCACGACGGAGGAGCAGGTAACCGCCTCCACGGACCTCAGCGCCGATCTCACGGCGTGGGGCTACCGCAATCTCTCGCTCGAGCAGGCGCGGCAGAACGCGGCGGAGGTGAACTCGCGGCTCCGCCAGGTCTTTCACAGTTTCAACATGCGCGAGATCAACAACTTCGCAGCCGAGATCCGCGACGGAGTGGACCGCGTGCAGGCCACTCACGAACTCGTGGATCGCCTCAAAAAGCAGCAGCGCGGGCAGACGATCGTGGGAAGCGCCGCGGTGGTGCTGCTTCTGGTGTTCTCAGGCCTTCTCGTTTACTACAAGCATGCATTCCTCGACGGGAGTCACGCCCCGTGAGGCGGGTGGAGTATGGATTGCCTTTCGTTCCATGTCGCGAAGCGCCGAAGCGCTGACGGCTCGCCGGTCCGGCTGCACCGGCTCCTGTTCTGCGCATGGGTGGTCGTGATGGTGGCGGCGCGGCTGGACGCGCAAAGCGACGCCGCCGCCGACAACCGCCGCTGCCTCAACTGCCATGGGCAGGGGCACATCGCCACGCTCGATCCCTTCGAGCGGCGCTCGATGATCGGTCTGGCCGACCGGGTTGCCGCGCCGGGGGAGGAGGCGGAGGCGACTCGCCCGGGGCTTTATCTTTCGGCCAGGGATTATCCCTTTGCGGTCCACGCGACTGCGGCGTGCGTCGCCTGCCACGCGGACGCCGGCGACCTGCCCCATGCGCAACACCTCAAGCCGGCGACGTGCTCAACGGGCTCGTGCCATACGGATGACGCGGCGGCGTTTCTTCGCGGCGTCCACGCCGAGGCCGCGGTCGTCGGGGAGCAGGCGGCGCCGACGTGCTCGACGTGCCACGGCGGGCACGACGTGCTGCCGCGGCGTGATCGCAACTCGAGGGTTCATCCCGTCAACATTGTCGCCACCTGCGGCGGCTGCCATCGGACCCACGCGCCGCAATCCGAGGACCGACCCGAGGGTCAGGTGCTGGTGAGTTCCTATCTCGAAAGCGTTCACGGGACGCTGGTCACCCAGAGCGGGCTCGCCGTCGCGGCGACCTGCGCCGACTGCCACGGTTCGCACGAGGTGCACCCCGCCGGCGACGAGCGCTCGCTCGTCCATCGTGATCGCGTGCCGAGCACCTGCGGGCGGTGCCACGTCGGGATCAGCGAGACGTACGAGAAGAGCGTTCACGCGCAGGTCCGTCTCAACGGGAAGGAGAACGGGCACAAGGCGCCGGTCTGCACGGACTGCCACACGGCCCACAGCATTTCGCGCACGAACGTGCCGACGTTCATGCTCGACATCGTGAACGAATGCGGCGAGTGCCACAACGATCCTTCGATGACAGGCTCGCGCCGCTCCACCTTCTACGAGACGTACCGCGCGAGTTACCACGGGCAGGTGACGCGCCTGGGCTCGATGCGCGCCGCCCGGTGCAGCGACTGCCACGGGGCCCACGACATCCTGCCGATCAGCGATCCCGACTCGGCCCTGCACGGCGACCATCGCGTGCAGGTGTGCGCCAAGTGCCATCCCGGGGCTTCGACGAGTTTCACGAAGTTCGACCCCCACGCCGACTACCGCGACGGCCGGCGCTACCCGCTGCTTCACGGCGTCTGGCTCTATTTCCTTATCGTGATCACGGCGGCGTTCGGGTTCTTCGGCCTTCACTCGATCCTCTGGTTCGCCAGGTCCGTCGTCGAGCGGAGGCGCGCCCCGCACCCGAACCACCTCGGCGGCCCGGCGATCCGCCGCTTCACGCGCATCAACCGCGTGAACCACGCGCTGGTGATCATCAGTTTCTTCGGGCTGACGCTTACGGGCATTCCGCTGTTCTTCTCCGATCGCCCGTGGGCGCCCGCGCTGGCGGCGGTCTTCGGCGGAGTGGATTCGGCGGGGACGTGGCACCGCTTCTTCGCCGTCATGCTCCTGGTCAACTTCGTCCTCCACGTCATCAACCTGTTCCGCTGCGGGGCCGAGGTCGCGCGCGCGGCGCAGGGGACGCCGATGGGGCCGCGCCGGACGCTGCTGGGCTGGCTCTTCGGCCCGCATTCGCTCTTTCCGCGGTGGAAGGATGTCAAGGACTGCGCGGGGATGTTCCGCTGGTTCCTCACCGGCCGCGGCAAGCCGGCCTTCGGGCGCTGGACCTACTGGGAGAAGTTCGACTACTGGGCCGAGATCGTCGGCACGTTCATCATCGGCGGCTCGGGACTGCTGCTGTGGTTCCCCGAGATCTTCGCCAACTGGCTGCCGGGCTGGATCTTCAACATCGCCATGGTCGTCCACGGCTACGAGGCGCTCCTGGCCGTCGGCTTCATCTTCACGATCCACTTCTTCAACGCCCACCTGCGCCTCGAGAAGTTCCCCGTGGATGACGTGATCTTCACCGGCCGAGTGGCGGAAGAGGAAATGAAGCACGAGCGATCGGCGGAGTACGCCCACCTCGTTGAGCGGGGGCGGCTGGAGACGTTCCGAACCGAACCCGCGCCGCACTGGCAGCGCGTGGTCGCCATCGTCGTCGGGACCATCGCGATGCTCATCGGAACGTCAATGGTGGTCCTGATTGTCCTTGCCGGACTCAACGCACTTTAGAGGAGGGCGGCATCGATCTTGCACCTTGCCTTGCGGAACGGAGTGAACCATGAACAACCCTTCTGACAACGCCGAATCGCCCCTTCCGGCCGCCCCCGCGGCGCCGCGGTGGTGGCGGTTTCTCGGCCTCAGGAAGGTCGATCGCCGCCGCTTTCCCATCGGCCTGGCGCTGTGGGCCAAGATCGCGTATCCCGCGCTCATTCTCGTCGGCGGCGGACTCGGGTTTGTTGAGTATTCCATGCAGCCGGACTTCTGCCGCTCCTGCCACATCATGGAGCCGTACTACGAAGCGTGGCACGAATCGACGCACCGGGACGTGCCCTGCGGCGACTGCCACTTCGAGCCGGGCCTCGAGAACACGCTCAAGGGCAAGTGGCAGGCGAGCAGCCAGGCCGTCAGTTACATCACGCGGACGTACGGCTCCAAGCCGCACGCCCAGATTCAGGACGCCTCCTGCCTGCGTGCCGGCTGCCACGACCAGCGGCTGCTCGAAGGGCTGAGCGAGTGGGAGGTCGCGACGCACCGCGGCGACACGATCAAGATCCACTTCGATCATGCGCCGCACCTCGGCGAGATGCGCCGCGGCAAGCAGCTGCGCTGCGTCTCGTGCCACTCGCAGATCGTCCAGGGCCAGCACCTCGTCGTCACGCTCGACACCTGCTTCACCTGCCACTTCAAGGGGATGAAGCACGGCCGCGACGAGGAAGTCATCGGCGGGTGCGGCTCGTGCCACGGCGCGCCCAAGGGAGACATCCGCCTCGCCACCGGCCTCTTCAACCACAAGGAGTTCCTTGATCGCCAGGTCGCCTGCGAGAACTGCCACGCCGAGGCCGTCAAAGGAGACGGCGAAGTTCCCCCGCAGATGTGCTGGAACTGCCACAACCAGCCGCAGCAACTCGCGAAGTTCGGCGAGACGCAGCTGATTCACCGCGCCCACGTCACCGAGCACAAACTCGAGTGCTCCGACTGCCACGTGCAGATCGAGCACCACCTCACCGCGAACGCCACGCGGGCGCTTTCGCTCATCTCCGTCGATCACCAGCCCATGGCGGCGTCGGCGGACGGATGCGCCCAGTGCCACGAGGGCACGCACTCCGGACCGGCGCTGATGTACGCGGGGCGGGGAGGTCGAGGCGTGCCCGAGATGCCCAGCCCCATGTTCACGGCCCAGGTCGATTGCATCGCCTGCCACACCGAGAGCCGCGAGGGCCTGGCCCACGGCGTCTCGGGCCGCACCTATCTCGCGGCCCAGAAGGCCTGCGATTCCTGCCACGGCAACCGCTACGAAGGCGTGCTCGATGCCTGGAAAGCAGCCGTGGATGCTCTGCTCACCGACGCGGAAGCCGGCGTCGAGGGAGCACGCCTCGCGATGGAGAGCGCTGCGATCAGCGATGATCGACTGCGCCTCGAACTCCAGCGGCTCCTCAATGACGCGGGCGAAAACGTCCGATTCGTCCGCGCTGGTCACGGCGTGCACAACGTCTCGTACGCCACCGCGCTTCTCAACGCCGCGATGGACGCAAGCGAAGACATCCGACGTCGCCTCGCCTCGCTCCAGGAAGAGAGCGAGCGGTGAGACCACTCCGCGCGACAGCACGACCGACTCGTCTTCTCGAGTCGAACGAGCGAACCGCCGCGCCGGCGTCGGCGGCTGTCTGCGCGGCGCTCATCCTCGGCATCGCGTTCGCCTGCGGCTGCGAAGGGCGCGAGGAGCCGGAGCGCGTCGAACCCTCGACGGCGGCGGCCGACACGGGGACGCGCTATGTCGGCGCCGCTTCCGGCCGGGCTCCGCCGATCGCCAGATCCTCCTTCATCGCCGCTGAACACGCGGCGCCCCGTCCGACCGAACCGCTCCTTCCTGGCGCATCGTGCGTCACGCCCGAGTGCCACGCCGTCTTCGGCACGGCCGATCGCGTGCACGGTCCGATCGCCGCAGGCGATTGTTTCTCGTGCCATGGCGAGGAGGAAGGGGGGCACGTCTACCCGCTCCGCCGCGAAGGTGATCTCACCTGCACCTTCTGTCACCAGACCGGGCGGATGCGCGAGCATCGCCATGCCGCGCTTGACAATCCCGGCTGCCGGGGCTGCCACGACCCGCACACGGGCGGGAAGTTTCTGCTGATCGCCGATTCCGTTCAGCAGGTCTGTCTCACGTGCCATGTGCTCGACGAGGGCAAGCATGCGCACGGGCCTTACGCCGCGGGCGAGTGCGCCGCTTGCCACCTGCCGCATGAGTCCGACCATCCCGGTCTGCTGCGGGGCGGCAGCGGCGCCGATCACTGCTATACCTGCCACGCCGAAACCCGCCATGCGCTCGTCAACGCACCCTACGTCCACGCGCCGGCCGCGAGTGACTGCACGACGTGCCACAGCCCGCACGCCTCGGATCAGCCGGATCACCTGCGGCAGGAGATCGGCGCGCTCTGCCTCGGCTGTCACACGGGACTGGAGCAGGCCATCGAGGGCGCGACGACGGCGCACGCGGCGATCTTCACCGCCGACTCCTGCGCCAACTGCCACGATGCGCATGCCGCGGGCCGGCCGCGACTGCTGCGCGACCGTCAGACCACGCTTTGCCTCTCGTGCCACAACCAGCCCGTGGTCGCCAACGACGGGCGGCGCATCCCCGACATGACCGCGAGCGTCGTGAACCGCCGCTTCCTGCATGGACCGGTCGAGTCCGGCGACTGCTCCGCGTGCCACAACGTGCACGGCGCCTCGCACGAGCGCCTGCTCAAGCAGAACTTCCCGACGAGTTTCTACGCCAAGTTCGATCTTCAGAACTACGCCCTGTGCTTCAGTTGTCATCCGCAGGACCTGGTGCTCTCGGAGCGCACGACGTCGCTGACCGACTTCCGCGACGGCGATCGCAACCTGCACTACCTGCACGTTCACCGCGACGAGAAGGGCCGCACCTGCAAGACCTGCCACGCGATTCACGGGTCTGACCTGCCGCGCCACGTCGCCACGGACGTCCCCTTCGAGAACTCCGACTGGCTCATGCCCATCGGCTTCGAGCGGCTCGAAGACGGGGGCAGGTGCGCCCCCGGCTGCCACGTCGGCATGACCTATCACCGGGGCGAGGCCGCGCCGCCGGACGATCCGCAGAAGTCAGGAGGTCAGCCATGAGACTCCACCACAGAGTGCCTCTTGTCGCCGGATCGCTCGCCGCCGGCGCGCTGCTGCTGGCCATGCAGGACCAGCCGCGCGCTGATCGCCCGACGACCGCGGTGCCGCCCTCCTCCTGTGTTACGGCCCAGTGCCACGCCGGCGTCAAGCAGCACAACACGCTGCACGGACCCGTGGCCGTCGATGCCTGTGACGCCTGCCACGCCTCGGTCAGCGTGCCGGAGCACACGTTTTCGCTCGTGCGCGATGCCAAGGACCTCTGCCTCTTCTGCCACGAGATGAACGTCGAAGGCGCAAAGACGATTCACGAGCCGCTTGCGACGGGCGACTGTCTCTCCTGCCACGATCCGCATGGCGGGCCGAGCCGCCTGTTCCTCAAGGCGGACAGCCCTTCGGCGCTCTGCCAGCAGTGCCATGAGAACGTCTTTGCCGGCAAGTCTGTCGTCCACGGCCCGGTGGCCGCCGGCGCCTGCGCCGCCTGTCACTCGCCGCACGCATCGCCGCATGAGTATCTCCTGCTGGCGCAGGGGCGCGACCTCTGCCTCCAGTGCCACACGACGACGCGGACGCAGGTCGAGACGCTGCGCTACGTGCACGGCCCGGTCAACACCGATTGCGCCTCGTGCCACGACCCGCACGCCTCCGACCACCCGATGATGCTCCACGACGCTCCGGGGGCGCTGTGCCTCTCGTGCCATGAGACGATCAAGCACGTCGTGGACACGGCGACGGAGCAGCACGCCGCCGTCACCACCGACCAGGAGTGCCTCAACTGCCACGAGTCGCACGCCTCAGACCATCCCCGCATCCTCAAGGGCGACATGATGGACCTGTGCCTCAAGTGCCACGACCGCGAGATCAAGATGCCCGACGGGCGCAACCTTGCGAACATGAAGGCCGTCTTCGCCACCGGCACGAGCCTGCACGGCCCGGTCGCGCAGCACAACTGCGCCGCGTGCCACGAGATCCACGGCGGGGGCAACTTCCGTCTGCTCGTCCACGAGTATCCTCCGCAGTTCTACGCCCCCTTCAAGGAGGAGAGTTACGCCCTGTGCTTCTCCTGCCACGACAAGGCGCTCGTGCATGACGAACGCACCACGGCGCTGACCAACTTCCGCAACGGCGACCTCAACCTCCACTTCCTCCACGTCAACAAGGACAAGAAGGGCCGCACCTGCCGCGCCTGCCACGAAACGCACGCGAGCAACAAGGCCAACCACATCCGCGAGTGGGTGCTCTTCGGCAAGGAGTACAAACTCCCGATCAACTTCACCGAACTCGCCGAGGGCGGCTCCTGTGCGCCGGGGTGCCACGTGCCCTACGAGTACAACCGCACTGCCCCTGTCGAGTATCCGCCGCCGGCGCCCGCGACCTGGCCCGCCGAGCAGCCTGCCGTGAGCCCGGCTCCCCAACCCGCCGACCGCCCGGCCGGCGGCAACTGATCTCGAACGACCCTCGCGGTGCCGCGAAGGAGCACGACATGAGAACTGCACTCTGGACCACGCTCATCATTCTGGCTCTCGGCGCCGCCGCCGGCGCCGATGATCTCCGCGTCGTCAAGCGGGGCCAGCCCGTTCCCGCTTATTCGCTCGCGACTGTAACCGGCTCGACGGTGGATAATGCGTCCAGGCGCCAGCACGCCTCCGTCATCGTCTACCTCGCCGCCGAACAGAACAGTTCGATGCGCACCGCCGTTGAATCGCAGCAGGTGGTGACGGATCTGAAGCGCGAGGATCTGGAACTTCACCATGTGACGGCCGACGTCGCCCAGGCGAACTGGTTCCGCGAGTTTCGCGACGGCGTCGGCGTTCGTTGTTCGCTCGGCCTCGACTTCGATCGCACGTTCTACGGCCAACTCGGCGTCATTGTCCTGCCGACGACGCTCGTCGTCGATGCGCAGGGCCGGTTGCGGCACGTCCTCGCCGGCTACAAGCCCGATTACCCTCACGTGCTCGACGCCTGCGCCCGCCACGCACTGGGCCTGCTCGACGATGCGCAACTCGAAGCGGCCCTCGCGGCACGGGGCTTCGAGCGCGACACCCCCGCCGACCGCGCTGCCCGCCACCGCGCAGCCGCCAACCTCCTGCGCGAGAAGGGCCTTTTCGCCGACGCGGAGAAGGAACTGCGCCAGGCGATGGAGATCGACCCGCAGGGCGTCGAGTCGCGACTCGATCTCGCCTCTCTCTGCATCGCGCTGCAGCGATACGACGAGGCCGAAACCCTCGTGAGCGACGCAACGAAACTCGAAGCCGACAGCCGCCGCGCCAAACTCCTCCGCGGCATGCTCCACTACCACGCCGGCCGCCTCGACGAAGCGGAGAAGGCCCTGAGCGAGTCGCTCATCCTCAACACCGACCCGGCGCGCACGCACTATTACCTCGGCCTCGTCTACGAAGCACGCCGCCAGCCCGACAAAGCCCTCGAACACTACCGCAAGGCCCTCGAACGCCTCCTCGGCGAGCGCCCGTAGCGGCAGCATCCGCCGCGCTCAAGTCCCCGCCGCCGCAGCAGGATTTTTCATTTTCTTCTCCATTTTTCCGGAATCCCGGTTGCACGCGGGTCGGATGGCGGTACGTTCTTTGCGGGCGGCGTGAAGCGTCGCCGACACCCGGCATGGAAGGCGAGGCAGGGGCGATGAACGGCAGCGGCAAGGTCGTCGGCTGGCGCGAGGTCCGCGGCGAAGCGCGCGCCTGTTCCCGCGTGAATCGCCAGGCGGGCGAGATCGGACTCGACGACCGCATCGAGAGCACGCAGACCGCCTACGAGGTCTTCGGCGGCGCGGGGGGGTACAAGTTCTACAGCGGGCAGACTTCTTGTACGTGGATCGGTGGCCGTGGCGCACGGTTCGACCAACTCATCAACGACTGCAAACTCGAGGGGGCGGTGAGAGTTCTCGACTGGTTCGAGGCGTGGATGTGGTCCATCCTCGAAGGCTCCGCCCTCGCGGGTCGTCCGCTGCGCATCGTCGGGCCGGCTATTCCCATGGACACCATCATCAACTGCATCTCGGAGAACTCGACAATGGGGTGGAATGCCATCGACCGCACCGCGGCGTGGGGCAACAACTACCAGGTCTGGTTCGACATGCACGCCCGCTATCTTGTCCGCGGACACGTCGAAGATGCGGTCACCAAGCTGCTTAGCGGCAGTCCTTACTATCCAGACTGGCGCCTCATCGGTCCCTATCGCACGGTCTGCCTCGAACTGGCGCCGAAACTCAAAACCGACCTCACCTGGTGGACGGGCGGCGGCAACGCGAAGTTCAACCGACTGATGGGCATTCCCGACTGCGATGCGGGCAACGGCACCTGGGATGCCTTCCTCGTCGGACAGGAAGGCTGGAACCAGGCGCAGTTCGGCAACGAAGTCGAGTTCGGCTGGGGGGACGCGGTGGGGAACCTCTTCGGCCAGCGCTTCACCATCCTCTGCTACGGCAGCACTCTCCAGTGGCCCGTGATCGACCCGCCTTGGGATCTGCCCGCTCTGCGCTGCCAGAACGCCTGCGCCGAGAACTTCCCGAACAACACGCCTCAGTTCAGTCCCCTGAAGGACTATTACGAGGAGGCGGCTGAAAACTACCAGATCGAGAACTTCGATCCGCACGAGGATGCCTGCGCCTCGTGCCCCGGCAACTGACGAAGTTGATTCACCCGTCCGGCGGCGGGCTAAGGTCCGCTGCCGGAATTGCACTGCTGTTGAGTTGTACTTGACACGGAGACCAGACAATGCACCCCGCTGAGCAACACTCCCTTTCACGCCGGTTGGGCGGTTTTGCCCTGGCAGCGGCTTTCCTCACGGCCGCATCTGCTCAATCCGCTAATGCGCAAAACGGCGGATCGAGGTTTGAATATGCCGTCTTTGATCTCCTGACGCTCGGCGGGCCCCACAGTTACGGTTGGAAGGTCAGCAATTGGGGAGACGTGATCGGCAGTGCCACTCTCCCCGATCACGACTTTCATCCCACTCTCTGGCTGG
>JBDIVQ010000045.1:0-27373 GCA_039794345.1 Phycisphaerae bacterium
TGAGCACGTGAGAGACGCCGCGCCGTTGCGGGCCCGCTGGAGCGAGGGAATCGCGATGGCGAGCAGCAGCATCAGCGTCACCGCAATGACCACAATGATGATGACCACCTCAACCTGAGAGACGCCGCGCCGTTGTAACACCTGAAACCGCATCGTGCCGCTCCGTCCCACAGATGATCGAATCTCCCGTCACGATAGATCGGCTGAACGCCCTGATCGAAGAGCCCCGCTCCACGATCGCGTGGTCTGCCCTGCAGAACCTCGTTTGACCGCGGCGCCCGCGCTCCGAAATCAGTCACCAACCGATTCGTACCGATGCGTGCGATGGTTTCACCACTCGGATGCGCCGGCCCGACCGTCAATCCCAGTACGCCGTCGCCGTCTTCTCCGTCGTCGGACCGAAGACGCCAAGCCAGATGTCCGCGCCCTTCTCAGCATCATCGGACCGGAAGATGTTGTCATCTTTCACAGTGAACGCCTTGGGATCATCCGCCTGCCAGGTGTACGCCTGCACGTGGCCGTCGTTGAACATCACATTGCCCGTCCAGTCCGTCGGCTGGCCGTGGCGCTTGAGCGTGAGCGATTCGGCATCGAAGGCCCCGTCGCGCGGCCCGCGGTCGGCGAAGACTGCGAAGTTCTGATTGAGCGAGTCCGCCCATTCGTTCTTGACCCGCTCGCCGACGAGCGCGAGCATGGCGTAACTGACATTCGCGCCGGGTTTGGTGATGTCGGCGCTGAAGGCTGGATCCCACTGCCATGTGTCCTTCCAACCCGGATCATCGCCGGTGCCGTACCGATACTCCTTCTGCTCCTTCACGTTTGGACTTGACTCGTCCGGGCAGATCACCACGCCCGGCGAGTAGTAGGTGTTGAAGATCATGTAGGAAAAGTAGTTGGCCGAGGAGTTGCCCGATTGCGGGTTTGCCGCCGCCGTCTCCGCGGAAATCTTCGTCGGCACGGGAAAGGAGCCGCCGAAGTCGTTGGCGAAGAGAATCGCCCCCTTGTGAATCTGCACCAGCCGCGTCCCGCACAGGCGCGCCTGGTCGCGGGGGTTCTGCGCGGAGTGCCCCAGCCCCGCCACGAGCAGAAGCGTGGCCAGCGAAGCGATGACAGCGGCGCTCTCGACAAGCGTGAACGCGCGGCGATGGGTGCGTCGATGCATGGGATTCCCCTCCTCTTGAGTGTTGATCGGACGCTGCATTCTACCGCGTCCACAGCGCGAGAGGATCAATCCCAGAATGGCGTGGTCGCCGTCTCCGTCGTAGCCCCGAACAGCCCCAGCCACATGTCCGCGCCCCTCTCAGCATCGTCGCTGCGGAAGAGGTTGTCGCCGTTGATGACGAAGGGTGACTTGTCCCGGCCTGTGAATGTGAACTGCTGCACGTGGCCGTCGTTGAAGGCGATGTTGCCGGTCCACTCCGTCGCCTTCCCGTGAAGACGCAGGGTCTGCGACCTGGCGTCCCACACGCCGTCTCCGGGCCCGCGATCGCCCGCGACGGTGAAGTTCGGATCGAGCGCGCTTCGCCAGTGGTTCTTCCGCCGGTCGCCCACCATCGCCAGCGTTGCGTAACTGACGTTTGCGCCGGAGCGCGTGATGTCGGCGCTGAACATCGGGTCCCACCGCCAGGCGGGATTCCAGTTCGGATCATCCTGCGTGCCGTAGCGGTAGCCGGACTTCACCGCAAGATTGGGATTCGGGTCGCCGGGACAGGTCATCAGTTGCGGCGAGTAATACGTCTCGAAAATCATGTAAGAGAAAAAGTTGGCGGAGGAGTTGCCCGTCTGCGCACTGACGGCCGCGGTCTCGGGTGAGATCTCCATCGGGATCGGAAACCCACCGGCGAAGTCGCTGGCGTAGAGGATCAGGCCCTTGTGGATCTGGCTCAATCGCGTCTGACACGACAGTTGGTGTCCACAACCGCGTGGGGCGGTCCACTGCCCGTAGATCTCAAAGATCAGTCCCATCCCCAGAGCGACGGAGATGACAATGAGAACGACGAGAGCGTCGAGCAACGAGAACCCGCAACGCGCCGACCCGCTGAAGTTCCGCATGGCAAAGGCCTCCCGTCACCACCCCGTTCGCAGAATCGTCAGCGGCGGTTGCGGCAGTGTTTACCGGGCGCGCGGACGTCCATCGCCGCATGGCGACAGGAACCTCGCGCACGGCAAGGCGATGGACCGCCGCAACCGGTCAATGATGCTCAGCCCGAATGCTCCGCCGGCTGTACCGCATCCTTCGTGCAAGGCTCTCGACTCTCGGGCGGTCCCCGGTAACCCCCGGTGGCGAAACGTCAAAGCCATGATGAAGGTCGGGTTCATGGCGATTGATCCGAAAGCGCGCCAGCCCCCGCGCGTCAATCGGCGGCCGACTTGCTCCGGCGGCCTCGCCGCGCTGAATGCCCGGCAGGCATATCCGATCTGCCGAAAGCAGTCTCAGGGGCGCCGGTCCATGGGCGTGAACGAGGCATCCGCGGGAGTTGTGCTCAGCGCGGTTGAGCGCGGGAGGCGCTACGAAGAGGCGGGAGATCGCCACACGCGTCGTCGAGTGCAGCGGTGCAAACGGTGCGTCGGAGAAAACGCCGACAAGGCCTTTCGGCCCTGTCACGTGGTGGCGAAATACGATGTCAGGCGAGCGTTACCGGCTCAGAGGCGGCTGGCCTTCCAAGGAGCGGGCCTTCGACGGCGGCTGACGACAAAGCCGGTGAGCCCCAGGCCGACGCCGCCGAGCCAGATCGGGGCGGGCAGGGGGATCAGCGTGAGGGTGTCCTGGCGGCCGAGCGAACCGTCCCAGATGTTGAGGATGCGTACTTTGCCGATGCCGGACCACTGGTTGCCGTCGAGGGCGTCGTTGACTTCCTGGTACCACTGGCGGGCAAGGACCTTGTGCGCACCGGAGCCGAGGAAGTACCCGCCGGTCCCGAAGGCGTTGGCGCCGTAGCGGGCCGCGAAGCCGGAGGGATCCTGGTAGTACCAGATCATCTCCTGGAGGGCACGGGCGGAGGCGACCTTGGCCGCATCGCCGGCGCCGGAATCAAAGTACTTGTAATCGCTCAGCGTCCCCTGCGTGAACTGCGTGTAGAGGAACGCGGTTTCAGACCTGAGCGGCTGGTTGGTGGCGCGGGACTGGGTGTTGAGTTCGGCGGTGTACCAGCGGTTGAGCTGGATGTACTCGGTCGTCTCGACGCAGAAACTGATGAACTGATCCGGCGCAGCGCCGTACCTGCCGAGACCCTGAGGGGTGAAGTTGAGGCGGCTGGCGTTGACGACGAACTCGCCCGCGACGGCCCCGCCGCCAACGACGTTGAAGCGGCTGCGCAGACCGTCCATGCGGATCTCGCCGGCGGGTATGGGGTCGGCAAGAGCCGGCGCCGCGAGAGCGCACGCGAAGACCAGAGGCAGAACGAGGCGCATCAGAGATGCGGCGCCTGCACGCTTGAGTGAGATCATTGCTCCCATGGATTTGGGCTGCGCTTTCCTGTTCGGGAACCGAGGCGGCGAAGCGATCGGCGCTCCGCAAAGACGCGGGTCGGCGTTTCCACCGGCCCGCGAAGGGATCGTTGACAGCAAGCGCCGAGCCCCGGGTCTGGACTGTGCACTTGCCTGATTCAGCAAACGGGCGTGATCCTCTCAGCGTCGGCGGCGGCCGCGGGTGGACACAATGCCCGCCATTCCGAGCAGACCGAATCCGGCCAGTGCCACAGGCGCCGGCAGCGGCACAACCAGCGGGTTCTGCATTCCACCATCGCCTCCTGCGTGGACAATCGGGCCAGAGACGGCCGTCCACTGCGGAGGCGCCGCATCGACCGGATCGCTCATGCTGTCGAGGCCGGCAACACGCATCGCGTGCTGGCCGAGACCATCACTGCCGAGGAAGACCGGGTTGCCGGACATCCAGAGCGAATTGTGCGACGGGGCGGCGAAGACGGCCGCCTGGCCCGAGGGCGTCGATGCCTGAGGCGCATCATCACCCGCAAAGACGAAGCCGAAGAACTGGTTGGCCTCTCCTGCCGCAGAGACCTCTCCGCCGAACTGAGCCTGGCCTCCTGCGGTCGGCGCAACTGCCGAAGAAGCGGCTCCGGCGGGCAAGGCGAAGACTCCTCCGGCGAGGCTGATTACGACGATTGCCACGGTATTACGTCGGTCCATTCATGCCCTCCCTTCCTTTGGGCTTTGGTCCACCCACGATTGGATTTTTCTAACGCACACGAGCGATACAACCGAGTGGTTGCGATTCGGTCCAATTCAGGAGATTGAGTCTCATTCACCTGCTCGGCCACGGCAGGCGGAGAACCGATGCCCTGCCACGACCCACGATCCTCCAAGAGTCAGAGTCCCAGCGCGTCCAGCGGCCGGCGAACCGACTTACGCCGGCAGCAGAACCCCACGACGCCGAAGAGCCCGATTCCGGCCATCCAGACGGGTGCGGGAAGCGGGATCATGACGAGCAGATCCTGCCTGTTGCCTGTGAAATCAGCGTTGGCCCACATGTTCATGACGCGAACGTTGCTCATGCCCGAAAGGCTCGCTCCACTGCCCCCGCCGACGGCCCACGCCGCCAGTTTCGCGAGGAAGTTCTCGCTACCGCCGCCCTCCTGCTCGATGTACCAGATGGCGCGCTGGAGCGCTTCGCCGGAGGCGAACGTCTGATAGGTGAAGGTGCCGCCGCCATTGATCGGATCGTCCAGGGCCCAAGCATCCAGTTGCGCTTGGATGGTCCCGCGAATGAAGTGGGCGTAGAGGTAGCGAGACCTGTCGTCGAGGGGATCCGGATCGGGGCCGCCCGAACCGCCGGCGCGAGCCTCGTCGCTGAACTGGATGTAGTACTGGCCGCCTTGGGTGAGGAACTCGTCGGTCTCGATACAGAACGTGACGAAGTTCCCGGCCGCAGCACCGTGCGCGCCCAGGCCAGAGGGGTTGTTGGTTCCGAACCCGATCGGCTTAACCTCGAAGGGGCCACCGGAGCCGCCTCCTCCCCACAGGTCGACGTTGACGACTTCGATCTTCTCCCCTGCGCCGAAGGCGGCGGTTGCAAGCGAGGCGCAGAGCGCAATGGCCACGAATGAGGCTGTGCCTGTTCTCATCTGATATCTCCCTTTTGTGGTCGTCAGTCGGATCAATCTCTCGCATCGACCCGGCACGCCGGCCGAAGCCAAGGCGCCGGTGAGTCCGCCGAGGCGGACTCGAAACTCCTTGTATCGAGGAGTCGATGCGAAGAAAGTCGCAGCACCCTCGATCCCCCCGTTCAGAACGCGATCCGTCGTCGCAGAACGGATGTCGTCACGGGCGTCTCAAGGACCGCAACGACAGATGCCAGAAGGTGACAACCGATCGGCTTCACCTTGTGACGTACAGTGTCCCCTTGCCGGGCTGTCCTGTCAAGAGCAAAATCCGAAAAAAAGGCGAAATCCCGAAAATTCCTCTTTCAAGCCAGCGAAGGGCCGCCAGAGCCGCTCTGCCACGACGGCGCGTCGCCTCCCGGGTGAGAAAATGGTGGATTTGACGATGAATCGAACGCATGTACGTCTCATCCACTTTCAGCGCAGGATGCTGACGGGGCCCGCAAGGAATTCTGACGTTTTCTGTGAATTGCACGAAAGTCCGACTGCCAGGTCGCATGGCAGTCGCATGTGCGAATCTGGGTAAGTCTTCGGTCCATCTTGGCGGCGGGTGCGTCAGAAGAGTGGCCGCGTTTCGGCTTTCAAGGCTGGCTTGCCAGGGCGGCCTGAACGATCTCAAGGCGCCTGGCGAAGTGCGGCGTGGGTGGGCCGGCTTCCGGGGCGTTGCCAGAACTCTCCACAATGGTCCGCGCTTCTTCGACTCGCCCCAGGCCAATCAGAGCCTGAGCCCTCCCGAGGCCCAGCAGCGCGTTTGAGGGATCAAGAGCGAGGCCTTCGGCGAAGGCAGTTTCGGCCTGAGCGAATTGTCCGAGCGCGAGATGGGCTGAACCGAGCGTCTCCAGCATGTTCGCGAGCACGGGATCCGGAAGGTCCTCCCGCCGTGCGATCTCCACGGCCCGCATCGCCCGAGTCAGAGGCTCCTCGCTCGGGCTGTCTTCCTGCAGGAGGGCGAAGGCGAGGTTGTTGAGCGCGAAGGCGTTGTCGGGCTGTCGATCGAGCGCCAGTCGGTAGAGGGCAATCGCCCGATCGCGCCGCGCCATCTGCTCGTGTGCTTCAGCGGAGAGCATGATGGCGTCGAGGGGCGTCTGCGGGTCATTCACAGTTGGTTCCAGCAGCGCCACGACCCGCTCGAACTGCTCCGGCTGCCCGAGTGCATGGCCGAGGCCGGAGCGGGCCGCAGCAATCTCCACGCGCGTGGTCGGCGTCAGCGGCAGGAGGGGTTCGATGCGATCGATCCAGGGCAATCGATCTGCAGGCGAAGCAATCTGGTTGGTCAGCAGCAGATACGCCCGTGCCCACTCGCCGCTCTGCTGCACCCGCGGCCAGAGCAGGTCGTGCGCCGCGTCCTGCCGGCCGGTTTGAACCAGCACGGAGGCGAAGAGTTCGAGGTGAGCGGGGGACTCCTCCGCCTCGCGCTCGATTCGTTCGACGTAGGGCAGGAGGGTGGTGAAAGCGCGCTCGCTGCGGCCGGTGGCGCGGTCGATCTGGGCGAGGAGGAGGTCGGGCTTCATGCGGTCGCTGACTTCGAGTTCGCGCCAGCGCATGACGGCGGCCCGGGCCTCGTCGAAGCGGCCCGCCTCGGCCAGGGCGCGGGCGAGGAGTTCGGCGGCGCGAACGGACGCCGGCAACATGCTGGCGGCGCTCTGCGCCGCCGTCACCGCCTCGTCCATCCGGCCGGCGCCCGAGAGGCTCCGGACGAGCAGTTGCCAGCCAATGAGCAGTTGGGGATGCTCGTCCACGGCGGTTTTGAGCCGCGCGACATAGCCGCTGACATCCTCCGGATTGGCGGCGAAGTGCTCGATGGCCTGGGCGATCTGCCGCATGGCAGGCCGGGCGCTCTCGGCGACCATCGTGTCCACCACGTTCTCCAGGATCTCCGGATCGAGAGTCTGAGTCTCGACAACGTTGACGACCCCGAGCAGCGTCTGGAGCAACTCGTGATTTCCGGTTTCCGCCAGACCGCGCTCAACGGCCTCGCGAGCGGACGGGGTGCGCTGATGGCGCAGGTGGAACTGCGCCAGCGCCGCCCAGTGATCGGGATTCCCCGACCCCTCAGCCCGTGCCAGGAGGATCGCGGCTGCATCATCGATGCGATTGAGTCTCTCGTGGAACTGCGCGAGGAGGGAGGTGTACGCATCGGCGTCGAGCGTGTCGCGGAGTCGCTCGAGGACCGACACGCCCCGCTCCAGGGATTCAGTCGAGGCGAAGAACACGGCCGCAGCCAGGCTCGATGGCGCATCAAGGGTCGGCTGGGCCAGCACCTTCTCGAACTCGCGCCGGGCGTCGGCCTCACGTCCCCGCCGCCAGTAGAGCCGGGCGAGGGCGAGAATGTCGTTCATCTCGCCGGTTGCGGCGGCGAGATCCTCGGCGTCGCGGATCGCTTCCCCCCAGAGCGCCTGGCGCTGGAGGAGTTCGACGCGCTGACGCTGCTCACCGGGGGAGAGATTCTGCCTGGTTACGAACTCGCGCAGGCGCTGACCCGCCTCAACGGAGCGCCCGGTCTCCTGAAGCAGACGGATGATCTGAAGGTGGAGGAGGGCGTTTTCAGGCTGGCGATCGACGGCGCGCGCGAGCATCGTAATGGCGCCGGCGCGATCGTTCAGTCGGAGCATCGCGTCAGAGGCGAGGACGAGCGCACGGATGTCGGGGGAGGGCGGTCGAGTCAGCGGCGCGAGCAGAACCACCACTTCGGATGCGGCCGCGTCAGCCGCGTCAAAGGCAAGCCGGCGCCGGGCCTGCGCGATCCGCCACTGAGCGCCGCCCTCGCCGGTTGCTTTCTTGAGGTTCTCGATCGCGGCCGCGATGAGCGACTCATCGCTCCAGGCGACGGTCGAATCAAGCAGGGCCTGCTGCGCGGCAGGCAGCGATGGATGCGCCGCGGCCAGCCTTCGGTACTCGTCGAGCGAGGAGGGATCGCCGATCTGCTCGAGCAGACGGGCGTAGGTGATCTCATAACTGACCCGGCGCGATTCGTCCGTCTCGCGCGCGATCATCTCGCGGAACCTGGCCAGGCGGGATTGAGGATCGTCGCCGCCGGACCTGGCCGCGAGCATCGCGAGCAACTCGGGGCCCGGCGAGTCCAGGCGCGCCGCAAGGTCGAGGATTGCGGGGAGGAGGTCAGGCGCCCGTTGCTTTGCCGCCAGGGCCAGGTCCAGGATCGTCGCGGGCGCCGGGAGCCGCGACGCTTCACCTATCCGATCGACGGCAGCGCCGGCCTCCTGCGGCTTGTCGGCCACGAGGCAGGTTCGGGCCAGCATGGCGAGCACGTCCGGCTCGTCGGGCATGAGCGCCGCGGCCTCTTCGAGGATGGTCAGCGCCTGCTGGGCGATCATCCGGTCGCCGCGACCGGCGTCGAGGAGGGCGACATAGGTGCGCGCGAGCGTGAGGGCCTCGGCCGCGCCGGGGTTCAGAACGAGCGCCCGTTCGGCGCTGGATCGCGCTTCGTCGAGCCGCCCGAGTTCGATCTGAAAGGCGGCGAGCGTCACATAGGCGCGCGACCAGGAGGGATCGACGGCGATGGCCTGTGCGACGCACTCCGCCGCAAGGTCGGTCTCGCCGAGACGTTGCATGACCTCGGCGAGCCAGAAGCACGCGAGGTCGTCGGCGCCATTGAGTGAAATGGCCTCGTTGAGGCGCTCACGCGCCTCGATGAACCGGCGCGAGGTCATCGCGGATCGGGCGTCGAGGAGGATCCGCCAGCGGGCGGCCTCTTCGTCGGGGCGATCTCGAAGCGCCTCTCCCACCGGGGTGTCGGCCCACGCGCCGTCGGCGGGCATCGACATCAGGGCGGACCAGCCGAGCAGACGGCTCGGCGCCGTCGAGAAATCTCGCTCGATCTGCGCGAGGGCGGCGCGAACCCGGTCTTCGCGCCCGAGTTTCCATGCACGCTCGACGATTGACTCCAGTCCTTCGTTGCGCAGAAGATCTCGCGCGATGCTGCGCTCGAGCAGTTGATCGGCTTCGCTCCGCAGGCCGAGCAGGTCAAGCGTGCGAACCACATCGAGCAGCGTGTGCGGATCAGTGATGTCCTTTTCGAGGAGCCTCGTCGCGGCCAGGCGGGCTTCCTCGCGGCGGCCGAGCGCGCTGTGCTGGCGAACCTGCATCGCCGCAAAACCGATGTGATCCGGTGAGGCCGAGACGAGCGCATCGACGTACGCCAGGACCGTCTCGGCGCTCTCGCCCGCCAGCCGCATCATCCGGACTTTCAGTTCATGGCCGGCCACCCCCTCCGGATGCGCCTCGATCAGGGCGTCGATGGCCTGTTTGGCCTCGTCCTGTCGCCCGAGCGTGGAGAGGCACTCGATGCGGGCAAGGTGCGCCTCTTCGTGGCGAGCATCGATCCGGAGCAGGCGATCGACGGCGTCGAGACATTCGGTGACGAAGCCGACCTGCTGATAAAGGGTAACAAGGAGTTCCAGCGGCCGGGGGTCCGTCGGCGCCAGGCTCGCCGCTTCGCGAGAAAAGGCGATCGCCGCCGTGAGGTGACGGGCGTTTTCGATCGGCACGCGGCGGCGAACGTCGGCGACTCGGTAGAGCACCTCGGCATCGTCGCGGTAGCGCGTCAGTGCCTTGCCCAGACCGCGCAGCGCGTCTTCGAAGCGCCCCTCGTCGTACGCGGCCATGCCATCGCGGTAGGCGGCTTCCGCGCGCTGGGTGCGCCGGGCCTCCCGGAGGAAGTATGCGCCCGCCGCCGCCGCACTCACGAGGAGCAGGAACGAAGAAAGAAGAACCAGTCGCTGTTTTCCGCGTCGCGTCATCTCGCACTCCCGCTGGAATCGAGGCCGGGCATGAAAGCGCCGAAACAACCCACCCCGGTGATGCTTACCGACCGCGCCGCGCCAGTCGGCGCCGAAAGCGCCCTTCCGGTGCTACGTCGCATCGTCAGCATTCGCTCCGCTGTCTTCCCAGTTGGTTTCAAGGCACGTTGCCGCCTGGGTGTGCGCGGCTGACGTCCGGGCCGGGCGTCGGGCCTCGCACCCGACCAATCTCGGCGAGCCGCCCGCGGATCGTCCGCCGCGGCGATCAGGACGTGAAGAACTTGCGGATCGTCTCGCCGATGATCCAGAGGTCGAGCCGCCAGTTCTGGTTCTGCACGTATTCGAGGTCGTAGCGAATCCACTCCTGGAAGTCATTCTCCGGACGGCGTGTGCGTCGCACCTGCCACAGGCCCGTGACGCCGGGGCGGACGCTGAGGCGTGCTTCTCGCCACGAAGGACAGTACTGGTTTTCCTTGTCTGGACTTGGCCGGGGTCCGACCACGCTCATGTGGCCGAGCAGGACGTTCCAGAACTGAGGCAGTTCATCGATGTGGAACCGACGGAGCCAGCGACCCACGCGCAGCACGCGCGGGTCGTCGTCAATGTAGAACTGTGGGCCGTCGCACGCGTTCGCCCCGGCGATCTGCGCCTTCATCGCTTCGGCATTGCGGCACATGGTGCGGAACTTGTAGCACGGGAACTCGCGCCCGCCGATCGTCTGGCGCCGGTGGGCGAAGAAGGGGGGCCAGCCGTCTTCAAGCAGGATCGCCCCGACCACGATGGGCGTGATCAGACCGACTCCGAGCAGCGCCGCAGAAGCGAAGGCGATGTCGAAGAGACGCTTGCCCGGCCGGGAGAAAGGCGCCGCCTCGCCGTGCGTGAATCGGCTGCGGGTCATGAATCGGATGTAGTCCCAGTCGATCGGATGGGGAGTCGCCCGCGCCGAGGGCTGATCGGCGATTCCGCCCGGGCCGACGACGACGTCGCGGGCGGGAACGTTCGCGTCGGCGCCGATCCAGAGGGGGCCGATGAGACGGCAGTTCGGAGCGATTCGGGCCGACTCGTGGACCCACACGCCCGGGCTGTATTCGTAGACGCCGTCCAGCGTGGCGCCGGGCTTGCGCCAGAGGCGCTGAAGGACGAGAAGGAACTCATCAACGCGCCGCGGGGAGTCTTCGGTCTTGAACAGGCGCGCCTGGGCGGTGGCGGGGATGATTGAATCCTGCGCCAGCAGCCCCTTGAGCCGGCGCTGCGCCTCGGCTCCGTCGGTGCTCTGGGCCCACGTCCAGGCGGCCCGGGCGTCGGCCGTCAGCCAGCCCTGCAGCGTCGCGCGCGACCGGCTGTGGTAGCGGCGACTGATGCGCCGCAGCCGGTCCTGACCTTCGGTCTCGACGACCTCGACGTAGGGCTGCGGCTCCTGCTCGACCAGGCGCAGGCGCATGGCGCGCGGCTTGAGCCAACTGTACCGATCGAGCAGCGCCGCGAGACGGAAGAGGACGAGGTCGCCTTCCCGCAGAAGCAGATAGAAGTCGGCGCGGTGGCGCCGACCGACGCGCCGCCGCACCTGGTGCGCCTTTGCCGGCGCGGGCCGGTCGCCTGAGAGCATTCCCGGTCGTACCACCTGCACGCCGCGCGAAGCCCAGAACCGGTCGTGCAGCGCACGATGATCCAGGCCCCAGAACGAGGGCGCCGGACCCGCGTCGGCCGGGCTTGACAGGCGGGGATGTTCGATCAGCAGCGTCACGATTCCGGGCGACGGCCTTCCGGGTCCGTCGCCTTGCCGCTCATCAGAATGGCGCGCACGAGGGCATGGCGCGATTCGGCCCCCGACTCCGAGTGATTCACCCCCGTCGCCCGCACGCTCTGTGAGTGGAAGGAGATCGTGCTCATGCTCGAGCGCAGGTCGTTGGCGGTGGCACGGTTGAAGACCAGGCCGGCGCAGGTCGCTCCGACCGACCGCAGCCGACCCAGGGCGGCCCGGACGAGCCGCGGATCCTGCCCGCGCGGAACCGTGAGCACCACCCGATCCGCGACGGTGGCGGCGACGTTCGCTTCGAGGCTGCCCATGAGCGGACCCGTGTCGATGAGGATGATGGCGAACTGACGCCGCGCTTCCTCGAGGAGTCGCCCCATGGCCTCGGCAGAAAGGTGCTCCGCCTCATAGGTGCCATTGTGGCTGGAACCCTGCCGCGTGGAGGGACCGGCCGCAAGCACCCACAGGCCGGAGAACCGCGATTCGAAGACGGCCTGGCCGAGATCCGCTCCCCGGGCCACCTGTCGCAAGCCGGGCCGGTCCGCCGTCCCCATGCTCGACGAGAGTCCGTGACCGACCAGATCGGCATCGATCATGAGGGTGCGCACTCCCTGAGCCGCGAAGGACATGCCCAGCGCGACGGTAAGACTCGTCTTGCCGTCGCCGGGCCGCGCGCTGGTGATCATGAACGCCGTCCCGCCCTCCCGGCGCGGCCTGGACTGCATCAAGAGCATGTTCCGGAGATGATGAACGCTCAGCGAGGCGAGTGAATCCAGGTCGTCGGCGCGACTCGTAAGGTCAGGCAGCGTGCCGAGAACGGGGACGATCGCCTCGGCGTCCTCGATCTCGTCGAGGTAGCGGTAGCTCGGCCGCATCAGGCCGATGAGCAGAACGAAGCCCACGCTCAGTCCTGCGCCGCCGAGCGCGCCGAGCACCATGAACTGGAGGCGTCGATCGCGCGAGGGGGCGGAGGGGAGGTCGCCATAGATGGGAAAGACCCGTCCCTGCTGGATGTTCTGGCTTTCGACGATCAACTGTTCGAGTTGCAGCGCGGTTTCGGCGAGGCGACTCTGTTTGAACTCGACCTGTACTCTGAGGTCGATGATGTCGAGCCTGGTCTTACCAAGTTCGGTCGCCTCTTCGCGGGCCGCGGCGAGAGACTCGGAGAGACGGGCGAGCATGAGGCGCGCCTGAGGCAGCGTCATGCCGCCGGAGGAGGCGGCGCTCTGAATCGGCTCGCCGGTCTCCACGAGCGAGCGGATCTTCTCCGCCCTCGAATCGATGCGCGCCTGGAGCACCTGGCGCTCTTCCTCGAGCCGCCGCGTCTGCACGTGGCGCGGACCGAAGCGCTGCGCGTGGGCGACCTGCGCGTCGAGGACCTCGAGCGAGTCAAGCATCTGCTTGAGTTCGACGTCCACCGCCGCGAGGGCGGGCAGGCTCAGATCGACTTCGGGCGGTTCGAGCGAGGATTCGTCCACCTGCGGATCGAGCAGCGCCACAGTGTGCGCCGCTTCCTCCACGCGCTTCTCGAGTTCGATGACGCGCATCAGCCGTGCGTCGTGGAGCGTGTCGAGCTGATCGGTCCCGTACATCTCGCCGAGCTTGAGAATCCGATTGCGGAGCAGATTAAGTTCGCTCTCGAGTTCCTGCCGCCGCACCTGGAGGGCGGCGATGCGGTCGTTCATTCCGCGCACCATCTGTTCAGCGTAAAGCGATTCATAGGTCTTGAGCACCGCGTTGACGGCCCGCTGCGCCTGGAGCGGATCGTCGCACGTTGCCTCGACGGTGATGACCTGAGATCCGCGGCGGTATCCGACTTTGATGATCTTCTTGAGCTGCGTGATGCCCCGGGGCGGAGCCGGCCAGCCGGCCGCCCTGAGGTCCGGATCGTCCACCGCCACCGAAAACACACGCGGCGACTCGATCATCGCCGCCTGCGTCGCCACGAAATTCTCGAACAGCGGCGGCATCTGGTTCTCTTCCGTCTGGTAAAGCGTGCGCGGGATCGTGGGCTGAACCTGCACCAGCGCCTCGCTCGTGTACTCCGGCCCCTTGGCGAAGTACCCGGCCGCCGCGCCGAGCGATCCGAGCAACACCCCCAGGGCGATCGCCAACGGATAGCGCCCCCGCAGGCGCCGGTGCAGCAGCCACAACGCCCCGACCTGCTTTGGCTCCTCCAAGGACGTCGGCTCCGGCGCTCCGCCAGCCACGGCCACGCGATGAACCTGCATCTGACCGTCGCTGCTCACTCCACGCCCCTTCCGATCTTCTCAATCACCGGTTCGATGGCCTCAACGATTCCGGAGACCATCGCTCCGGTCGCCTCCTGCGACTGCGAGAGCGGTGTGAGAACCTGGACCTGCGCGGCGCCCAGACCCGCCAGGCCCGAGCGCTTCGACGCACGCTCCATTTCATCCATCTCGCGGATGATGCCATCGACGCCCGGCGCCACGAAGAAACTGACGATCCGGATCGCTTCGCGGCTGCCGGCGTTGAGCCGCGAGAAATGGTAGATATTCACTTCCTGGGAACGCCCGCGCACGACGATCTCCTCGGTGTGCCTCGATTCAAGATGCCATCCGTGGGCGGGGTAACACACCGGCGGATGATGACCGAGCATGTCGCGCACGTCCGTGCAGTGGATGATCGACAGGCTCGCGCGATGGCCGAGGGCGGGATCCTGAAACGTCCGCCGGAGGATCTTGTTCGGCCGGAGCATCTGCACAACGACTTCCGTAAAGGGCAACTCGACGCCGTACCACGACCGGATCTGATACGGGACCGAGTCAATCGCCGACGCGACCTCCTCGAAGTAGCGCTCCGCGCCGGCGGGGGCCGGTTGCCCCAGACCTCCGCTGAAAAAGATCCCCGCAAGCAGAGCGGCGGTCACCACGGGGACGAACAGGCGGCGATAACGGGCGGGCGAATTCACGCGAACCTCATTCCTCGATACCCACAGGGTGCGGCGAAACCGGAATCTCCAGCCACCGCAGCAGGCAGAACGTCAGCCACAGAATCCCCAACGCGACGAACAGCATGATCCACCCGCTTGCCTGGTGGAACGCATCGGCGAACCCGATGCTGCCGTATCCATAGGACAGCACCGTTGGAACGAGCCGGATCACGTTCACCAGCAACGCAATGAGCGGGCTGACGAGCAGGAACAGCACGCGCACGCTGTGCCGCATCGGCACCGAGAACACGAAGGCGAAGGTGATGAGCAGCAGGGCGGTGACCATCCGCATCCCGTTGCACGCCTCCGCCACGGCGACCTCCTGCCCGTTGATGCTCAGCACGTTGCCCAGTCGCTCGACCGGGACGCTCAAGATGTCGAGCAGGTAGTGCGTGACCGCCGCCGTCGCTTCCTGGAGCGGGATGGCCACCGCCTGTCGGATCCGGCCCGGAACCGGCAGCACGAAGCACAGCGCCAGCGCCGCGGGCAGAAAGAGGCGAACCACGTGCGTTCCGAGCATCGTCACCGCCGCCCCCATGACGATGAGCAGCGCCCCGCCGTGCTCGGCGATCATGACTTCATTCATGTATCCCAGTCGCGCTGCGGCCCACCCGACCGCCACCAGCAGCGGCCCGACCAGGCTCACCTGCGGCCGGGCGAAACGCAGCCGCTCGCGCCGCACCCACACCAGCCAGGCCGCCACGAACGGCGCCAGCAGCAGGTGTGAGTTCTCCGCGTCGCGCCATCCGATCGCGAGCATGTCGCTCCACACATCGCGCGACACCCAGATGGCTACAAGCGTGAGCACGCCAAGCCACAATCCGTCCGCAAAGTTCCATGTTCGACGAAGCGTCGTCATGGTTCAGGCTCCCGTTTCGCGGAGTGGTCCGTCGATTCCTGGCCGTTCCGATGCGCCGCAGGCAGCACGGCGTCCACGAGCGATTCGCCCGCGTGGACGCACGCTCCGGCACAGACGATCGAGCGCGCCACCACGCCGCCGGCCTCGACCCGGGCGCCCGGCATCACAATCGAATCGATGATCACCGCGTCCTCGGCCACGATTGACCGCGGCGAGACGCACCGGAAGGTGCCGCGACCCGCATGCGCCGCCGCCCGCGAGAAGCGCAGCGACGCGCTGCTCCCGTTCCCGCCGGCCGCGGCTCGCGCCGCGTCCAGCAGCTGCTCGCGCGTGCGGATCGGTTTCGCGCCGCCGCGTCCGCCAGACAACACGCCGACCCGATGACCCGCCGACGTCACGCGCGCCAGCCACTGCTCCTTCAGATCCATGTAACCTTCGATCTGCACGAGCCCGAGCAGTTCGCGCCGCAGCAGGTACACCCCCGCGGGCGAACGATCGGGATTGACGAGCACCGAGACGTCGTACCCGCTGGCCAGGTGACGATCGAGGACGTCGCCCAGGTCGAAGTCCGCCCAGCGCGCCGCCTCGGCCACCAGCAGCAGCGCTTCGTCAGGCAATGCCGCCGCCACGTCGCGAACCACCCCTGCGGCCCCGCGGAAATCCCGCGTCGGGTGGATGAGTTCGGCCCGCGGCCGCGCGCCGGCCCCGTCGAGCAGCGGGGCCGGTCCGGCGCCGCCTGCCGCCACGATCACGCGCATCTCCGCCGCCGCCCCGTCAAGCCGTTGAAGCGCCGCCATCCAGCGGTCAAAGAGCGTCTCCTCGTCCGCGACAAGAAGATCGAGAACCGAACACCCCGTCGCCGCCGCCAGCGGCGAAGGCGTCAGCCCTCCGCAGAGCAGCACGACGGCGCTCAGACGGCGGTCCATGGAATCCCGACTCTGGCGGTGCAGACCGTATCCATTCTCATGTCCCGTCGCGCTCGTTGTGGCGATCGTCGTGGCCGCCTCCTCTACGCCTTGATGAGGCGATCGCCCAGCACGGACGCATAGGCCGCCATCGCGTTGCGCGTGTCGATCACGACCCGCGCATGCCGGGAGATCATCTCGTAGTCGAACGCATCGTGGTTGGTCGCGATGAGCACCGCGTCGAAGGACGCGACCGATTCGGCCGTGAGATCGACGCTGCTCATGCGCAGGTCGTACTTGCGCATCTGGTGCGTGCGCAGCACGTGAGGATCGGAATACTCGACGTCGGCGCCGTGATCGCGCAGCAACTCGATCAACTCGAAGGATGGCGACTCACGGATGTCATCGACGTTCGGCTTGTACGCCAGCCCGAGCACGAGAACCCTCGACCCGCGGACGGCCTTGCCGCGCCGATTGAGCGCATCGACCACCTTGGACATGACGTAGTGCGGCATTGACGTGTTGATCTCCCCGGCCAGTTCAATGAACTTCGTCGGCCGGCCGACCTCCTTGGCCTTCCACGTCAGGTAGAACGGATCGATGGGAATGCAATGTCCGCCGAGCCCCGGCCCCGGATAGAACGGCATGAAGCCGAAGGGCTTGGTCGAGGCCGCCGCGATTACCTCCCACACGTCGATGCCCATCGGGTCGAGGATCATCTTCATCTCGTTGGCCATCGCAATGTTGACCGAGCGAAAGATGTTCTCGAGCAGTTTCGCCGCCTCCGCCACCTCGGCCGAACGCACCGGGATCACCTGCTCCACCGCCCGCCGGTACATCCGCACCGCCAGGTCCGTCGCCACGTCGTCGAGGCCCCCAACCAGTTTGGGAATGGTGCGCGTCGAATGGGACTGACGCCCGGGATCTTCACGCTCCGGCGAGTACGCGACGAAGAAGTCCTTGCCGCACTCCAGCGGCTCGCGCCCCGCCTGCCGGGCCGCATCGAGAATGGCTGGCAGGAACTCATCGCGCGTCGTGCCGGGGTAGGTCGTTGATTCGAGCACAATCAACTGCCCGCGCCGCAGCGTCGCTCCAATCCGCCGCCCCGCGTCAATCACATAACTCAGATCAGGCTCACGATGAGCCCCCAGCGGTGTCGGCAGGCAAACGATGACCACATCCGGCTCGACGAGTCGATCGAACGACGTAGTGGCGTCGAAACGATCGCTCGCTGCAAGGACAGCCGTCATCTCCTGGCCAAGGTGCTTGAGGTAGTTGCGCCCCGCAGCCAGCGACTCGATCTTGCTCGAATCGACATCGAAGCCCAGCACGCCGAACCCGCCTGTGTGCAGCGCGCTCGCCAGCGGCAGTCCGACGTAGCCGAGGCCAATGATGCCGACGGTCGCGGTGCCTGCGTCCAATCGTTCTTCCAGCAGCGAGGCCGAAGCCGTCCGCCCGGGCACGGCCCGATGTACGGCAGCGGAGTCGCAGACCCCTGTGTACTTGTTCAATTATGGCGCCTCATTGTGAAAGATGAACTGCCGCAACGCGTGAATCAGTTCCGGCGATGCGTGCGGCGAAAGACGGTCTGCCACGCCGCGGGCGTCGTTGGGTGTTTTGGCTACGAGCCCTTCGAGAATCCGCTCGAGCTCGACCTCATCCATCGCGACTTCGATGCCGGCGCGGCCGCGCAATCGCTCGGCCGTCGCGATCTGGTGGTCATTTCGAGTCTCGCACAGGTCTCCCCGTCGCGGCATGATGAGAATCGGCTTGCCGATCTCCATCGCTGTGATGATTGACCCCATTCCTGCATGCGCCACGAGCAGATCGGCGCCCTGCACACGCTCACGAAAAGCGAGAGGTTCGAGGAATCGTGTCCACTCAATGCGCCGCGGGCGGTATTCGCTCGGCCCAATCTGCGCAAACACGTCGCTCCGGCTGCAAGCCTCCGCCCAAACGTCGATGGTGCGCACGAGCCGGTCAAAGGGCATCTGCGCGCCGACCGTCACAAAGATCACTGAAGCACACTTCCCGCGAAGCGCGGCCCGTCGGGCCGGGCCAGGTGCGCCCACTGGGTGAGCCACAGATCGGCATGACGACCGATCCGTTCGCCCGAAAGCGACATTCGCTCGACATTGGCCACGCTGTCCACCCAGATCGTTCGCGCTCCGATCAGCCGACCCAGCCGCAGCGCCATGTATCCCGGCGCCGCGCCAGTGGAGATCACTACATGCGGTCGCTCAATTGCAATGATCCACGCCAGACGAAGTGCCATCAGAATCAGCCCGACCTTGTTCCATCGCGTCGCGTCATTGACGGCGCACAACCGGTCGCCGGGCCCGAGATCCTGTGCATAGCCGCGATCCACGGTCACGTACGTGACCCGTGCCCCCTCGAACGCAGGGCGCAGCCGCAACAGTTGCACCCAGTGCCCGCCCCCGGAGGCGACGGCAAGAATTCGGAGCGTTTCGTCTGTCATCCGCAACCTTCCTCGCCTTGCAACGCCCCAGTCCGAGCCGATTCGTCACGTTCCCAGACATACGTGTCAAGCCGCTTCAGCTGCCGCCCGGCTCGCAGGCGGGAGGCGACGTTGACGAGCACATACACCGGCATGCAGGGCCAGAGGGAAGGCGAGCACAGGGCTTCGAGCCACGCGCGAACCCGGCCTCCTCGCGACGATCGGACAAGTCGAGGATCATTCAACCTCGACAACTGGTACGAGCCCAGACGGCTGCGCGTCTTGATGCGAATCAGATCAGCAAGCGATCGTGGCGCGCGAACCCTTGCGGTCACTTCATCCACTCGAACTCGCTCCCCAGCCGAGAAACACGCTCGCACAAAGCCGTCGTCGGCGATGACGTTCGGAAGTTCGCCTACGCGACGGCGGCCGGACTCGCTCAGGCCGTACGTCCCGCAGCCGATCATGCCTTCACTGACATAGGACAACGAAAGCCAGAGCCGGTAATAGGCCCGCACCATCCACGGAGTGCCCGGTGCATACTCCATTTCGGCCCGCGGTGCAGCCGCAAGCGCGTTTGGTCGTTGCAGGGCCGCGACCATGCCGCGCACCCCGTCCCCGCCAAGGCGAATATCCGCGTCCATCACCATCACCGGCCCCGGCGCCGCGCGGCACAGCCCCATGTTGATCGCACGCACCTTCGATGGCGCGGCGGTCTCAAGAACCACCACCTCGCCCATCGACCGCGCGATCTCTGCCGTGCGGTCGCTGCACCCGTTGCAGACGACGAGGGCTTCCACCGGCAGCGCGCACCGCTCCAGACCGCTTTGCAACGCCTCAAGACAGGATCGGATGACACCCTCTTCGTTGTAAGCCGGGATGATCACCGTGAACGTTGCTCGGTCGCCTTTCTTCGTCGCGGCATCGCGTCGCGTCGCGTGCTCCGAATCAGGCGGAGCAGCCGCGATCACCGGGAGTTCCGACAAACTTGATTGGGGCCGACCCATTCCTTGGTCCACAGTCGCTTGAAATGGCTGCCTCGCCGCGGGGAAACGAACCAACGGCGGCGGCGGCGCGTCTACACCCGCCCTCCGGCGGCGAGAAACTCGCTCATGGTGACCACGGGCAGGCCCCGCTCCCGGGCGCCCGAAAGCAACCGCTCCGTCACGGCAAGAACAAACGCCGCCCGTTGATCCGCATCCGGCCCAGTGCGATCAAAGTCGTGCAGCAGCACCACGCCGCCGTGCCGCAGGGGTCGCTCAACCACCTCATCCACGGCGGGGAGCGGGCCGTGCGTGGTATCGCCCATGTCGTGCGTCCAGCGGACCAGCCGCGCCCCGCGCCGCCGCACCTGCCGCCGCGTCAGCGGGGTACTCTTCCCGTAGGGTGGTCGAAAGAGGGCATCCGGCTTCACCCACCGGCTCAAGGACTCGTACCCGCGATCAATGTCCCGAGCCACGCGCCGCGGCCAGTGCTTCCACGCATTGAGGTGCTCATAGGAGTGGCAGCACAACTCATGCCCCGCATCGCGAAGCGCATCAACCACCCCCGGCGCCGCCTCCGCCCGCCGACCCAGCAGAAAGAACGTCCCCTTCACTCCGAACCGCCCCAACACCGCCGCCACCCGCGGCGTCAGCATCCGCCCGGGACCGTCGTCCTAGGTCAGTCTGAGCATGGCGCACCGCTCCGGCGCTGCTCGCTCTGAGGCGCCGCCATCATCGTCGCATTCATCCGGCCAACACGCCGCGCCAACGCCTTCGACTCCTCCACACCGCGGTCCAGGAGCCGCTCGCTTCGCGCGCCCGGTCGATTCCCACTCTCCGTGCCGCACCCCACGCCAGCGCACGCGTCAGCGGCCACATCGAGAGCAGCCACACTCCCACCCCCTGCATCATCGGCGACCAGTGCCGACGAATCAGCAATGTCTTGGCCTTGAGCAAACGCTCCAGTTTCTCCGCACGTACTCGCGCCGAGGCGCCGTCGTGATGAACGATCGTCGCATCCGGCGTAACCATCGGCCGGGCGCCGAGGTTGCGAGCCCGCAGACACAGGTCCGCCTCCTCGCCGTACATGAAGAACCGCTCATCGAACCCGCCAAGCCGCTTCCACAGATCGCGCCGGATAAGCAGGAAGCAACCTGTGACGATGTCGACCTCGCGCTCGGTGTCGCGCGCCCAGCCGCCGTAAGCCTCAGGGTTGAAAAGCGCCGAACCTCTGAGCAGCGACGAGAGCCCCACGGCTTGGCTCAGCAGGCTCCACAGCGTCATCCGCCGCCAGCACGAACTTGGGTTGAGCGAGCCGTCTGCAAAGACCGTTCGCCCGCCCCAGATGCCCGCTTGCGGGTTCGCCTCTGCGAACGCCACCAGCCGATCGATCGCCCGGTCGAGCACAACCGTGTCCGGGTTGAGCAGCAGCAGGTACTCCCCGCTCGCCCGCTTTGCGGCGACGTTGTTCGCACGCGCAAAACCGAGATTCTCATCCGATCGAATGAGCGTGATGCAGCGGCCGAACTCCTGCTCGATCGCATCTGCGGATCCATCCGCCGACGCGTTGTCCACGACGATGACCTCGAACGTGCCGGGTATGGTCTGCTCAAAGACCGAACGCAGGCAGGCAAGCGTCAGATCGCGCGTGTTGTAGCTGACGATGAGAATACTCGTGCGCGGCATCATTCACCGAAACGGAAGTGCAGCAGGAGCGATCCCGACGCCACCGCCAGACAAATTGCCGATTGGCCCAACGCTCCACCTTCGGGTCTGCGGGGAGAGCACCACGGCCAGGTTCGCCGCAATTGCCAGCGACAGATACCAGATCACGTTTGCCTGGCCGAAATACGAAACGCCGATAAAACTCATGCAGTGCACAAACAGCATCACCCCGATTGCCCACGCCATGACCATCTTTGGCCGATCATGCTCCAGCCGCCTCACCGCGTCTCCGACACCCTTGAACGCGATGATCAGCAGCCAGATGAACAACACCAGTGTGATCAGCCCACCCGTCACGGCGTGAAGAATGTACTGGTTCGTCACGTCCTGCAGGCCGTAGCCCCAGTGCCCCGTCGTCTTCACACCCAACAGCGCCCACTCGGTGAAGTGATTGACTGTCTCATCGATCAGGTGGTAGCGATACCACGCCGTCGAGCCGCCCACGGCCGACACGCGTGAAATCAGGTGCCAGACCGGCGCTTGCATGATCAGGTGGAGCAGCGTCAGCGTCCCGATGCCGCACCAGACGACCGATCTCATGGAAGCACGCAGCGGAAAAAACATCGCCCCGACACAGCCAGCCGCCAGCGCCAGCACCGGCGTGCTCGACGCGCAGCAGTAGATGATGACCAGGCCGCCCAGAAGTCCGGCTGCCGCAGCCACGCGGTGCTTCACCCCCTGCCACCAAAGGGCAGCGAAGAGCGGCATGAGCGACGCCCAGAAGACCCCGGCAATAATCGGATGCGAAAAAGCGCCCTGACACCGCAGGCGACCATCGCGCACCACGGTCAGGAAAGGCACCCCGCCAAACACCGCAAAAACGTTGCGGCCGGTCTGGTTCTCCACCATGAAAAATACCGCAAGCGGCCCGGCCGTCAACGCGGCTACGCGGACAAACCCGATGAGATCATCCCAACTCCGAATGACCATTCGAGCGAGCAAGTAGACGCCAATCGCCTCGAAACCGATCCCGGTTCGGTTGATCGCCGCGCTCACCGTGGCCCATTGCAGAACGTAGATCATCGAGTTTGCCAGCCAGACACCAACGAACAGTGCGTCAATTGGAACCCAGGTGAACCTCTTGTGTTCCCCTTGAAGGACAATGCGCGCGAAAACAAAGAGAACCATGGTCCGCAGAAGAGAGAAGTCCAGTGTTGCGATCACCAGTCGTTGCGCCGGCGCCACAGAGCATGCCATTAAAAATAGCGGAACAAGCGCGAACTTGCGCGGCACAAAGAGCGTTGCCAACCCAAGCGCAATCACTAGTGCCAGCCCCAGCGGATGGATGTTGGTCTGGTTTGCCCAAGGTAAATCCGATCCGGCCAGCGGGTGAGGATCATTCACGGGTACTTCTTCCTCAAGCGCCGCAACACCGCACGTGGCAGTACCTCGGCAACGCCCAATAGGAAGGCACGCACGCCATCGGGCGGTACCTCAAACGGTCCTGGCGCTGTGATTTCCTGTCCGCCAAGTCCCTGTTTGAAGTGATAAACGCCGGGGTTAGCGAGATCATCGATGCCGCCTAGGTCGTAGTACGCGCATTCGGCGCGTTTGGCATGCTCTATGAACGCCCACTGCGCCAGGTACGCGGCCTTTCGCTGTCTTCCCAAGTCGTTCGACGCACCGAGCAAATACACGCACGTGTCACCGGCGATATGCCCGATGTGTCCCGCAGCTGGCCTCCCCTCGGCCAGCACGAGCGTCACAAGAAACCGCTCCTTGACCTCAAGCGTCGCTTGCACATCGCGATAAAAGTCACAGTCCAGGTCAGAGCAAAACTTCTTTCGATCGACTAAGTCCTCGTATAGTGTCGCGAACTGGGCTAGGTGATCGGTGTCGGCACCGACCACCACAGTGAGCCCGTCGCGCTCGCTTGCATTGAGACAGTTGCGCCACTTCTGGGCAAGACCTCTTCTGATCGCCTGGAGGTCAGGCCGGAGATCCACGACCATGGTGCGGTAGCGGGAAACGTGCGTGCTGACCCGGAAACCCGCGTTGTGGAACGCGCGGGTCTGCGCGGACGACCACTCCGGGTCACCAAACGTGGGCCGGATTCGGAGAGTCAGCCCACGCTCGTGGACGTAGCGCTGACGAAGCGCGGACAGAGCCGCGTCAAGTCGCCGGCCAGTCGCGGCCAAGTCAGAATCCAGCCGAACCAACGGCCCACCGGTGATGTACGCAAGCCCACCGAACAATGGCACGACCTTGACCCGGACATCCGCCAACGCGAGCAAGCGGCCGTGTGACTCGATTGCCACATGCTCACTTGTCGCGCCGACTCGCCGTGCGCAGGCTACTCCAAACCCCCAGGTGTGACGGTAATTGTGATCGCGGAAGCGAGCGGCGAGCGTGACCCACTCCGGTTGTTTAATCGGACGAATGACTGCTCCGGGCACTGCGTTGTTGGGTGCTATCGCCATCGCTTCGCGAGTCGACGCGCAATGTGCAAAACGGAGAATCCACGGGCATGAACGATCCGGGTGATCGCATCGGTGTCGTCCCATCGGCGGATCGTATTGCGAGCCTGAAGCCAGGCGTCCCGCCGTGCCAGCCCACGATCGCTGGTGTATACTCGCTCCATCCCGGAGGTGCGCAGAAACGCAAGCACACGGCGGTCGTAGGCCCCAAATGGACAGGCGGCCTCGCGCACTGGCGCACCGCATGCGGACGCAATCACTCGCTGCGCCTCGTTGATCTCCCGCCTAAGCCGCGGCTCATCAAGGCCGCGCCAGGATTCGTGATCCATTCCGTGCAATCCCACATGCATTCGGTGCCTCACGAGCGTACGCAGATCGGCTGAGTCCAAGTATCCTTTCCGCTCAAGCCGGCCGGCGCAGACAAAGAACGACGCCCGCATCCCGCGCGACATCAGCGCCGGTAGCGCTGTCTCGACGTCTGACTTGTTCCCGTCGTCAAATGTAATACGCACCCACGTCAAGTGCCTGATCGCATCCAGCGCTTCGCACAAGCAGTCTCTCGATACCCACACGTCGCGTTCGTCGTTCCCAACCGACTCGGGAGCGTTGCCAATGCCGTGAAACGTCAGATTGACAATGGACCGATCAAACACTACTGCGGTTCACTCACCGACTTTGCTAGACGGCGCACTCATGGCTGCGACCGGATGAAGACCTGCTGCCTCATACAGATAGATTTCCGCTTCCAACCACCTTGGAGCGTTCCAAGGCACCGCAGGGCGAAACTGCTGCTCGACTCAATCACAGATATTCCAGTACCCTAAGAAGATAAGACGCCTTTCTCAAGACAATCCGTTGCTCGGCTATAGACAGGGACTCTCGCCAGCGCCCAATGGATGATTCATAGAGTGGTCCGCGAACCTCTGTATTCACAATCTCCATGTCCGCCTTTGTGCTTTGAATCTTTTCGCGTTCCAGAAGTTCCGCTCTCCATTCGATATCACAATGCTCGCAGATACGACGCGTCTGACCGGCATAATCTCTCACCAGCTCTTCGTACCGGACCTCCATGTATCGCGGATCCGGCCGGTGTTTGATGCCTGCCGATACGTACCAGATCCAATGGGCAATGCACTCGCGGATGGGACGGTTAATATTTGTAGGTACATACGTGTTGCCCACGCGCTGACGCTTAGGGTGATGGCGCAGCGAACACGCTACGTCCCGCCCGTCTCGGATGACGTGAATGAAGCGGGCGTTGGGAAAGTGCGTCCAGATGTACTCCAATCGGAGCACATTGCGAGGGCTCTTTTCACACCAGATTGCTTTACCTTCGCGTTGAGCATAGGTGGTCAGAAACCGGTCAATGAATGCTGCCAGGCCGGAGGCCGAGCGATGCATTATCTCAACGTCAGATAGCGGCATACAGTACTCTTCGGCAAGAAATGGAAGATTAGGCTTATAGCAGAACAGCCACGATTCTGGGCCGGCAGCAACCTGAGGGTGACTGTCCAGGGCGGCGCGCAACAGCGTTGTACCGCTGCGATCGCAGCCTCCGACGATAATCACTCTGGCTTCATTTCGGTAAGCCGCATTGACCCACGCTGAGTGATAGTACAGGCGATGGCCGAGATGGAGACGTGATCGAATCCAACGTACGGTACGAAGGGCTTCTGAGATCACGCTTCTAGATCCATGGGTGTCTTTACGTTCATGTCGCAGCTGTGGCCACACTCTCGGCAGAACTGCCGTTATGACGGTGTATCCGATGTGGCTCTGACTAATATAACATACACCATCGCTAACGTCCACCGTACCGCTGTCGCCGCGCATTCATGTAGCGATGCGCAGCGCCGACAGTTGCTCGTAATTCATAAGCCGCTTTCGGGCAGGTGGCGGCGACAGACGTTACGAGCAACACGATCAAGCCTATGGTCGCCACAATGGCGGGCCACGGCGGTGACACCTCAAGCAGATGTCTCGTGATGAGAGCAACTGATAGGAACACCGAACATAACAGAGCTGGTGCGCCGGACACTCGAAGCGGGACGGCGTGGCGCCGTCGGAGATTTATGCAGCTAGCGGTGACAGCACACAATTCCCCCAAAGCGGCAGAGGCTGCGATAAGGCGAACATCCGCACCCGTCGATGCGGCAATGATGGCAAGAGCTAGACCAACGCAACGCCAGATATTACTCATGAGGAGGTTCATCGTGTCCGTCCGCGCCATAGCAGCCATCGTCGGCGTCACTCGAGTTAGTCGCAGCGACCATGCGGCCGCGAGTATGCTCACTATGCCAGTCCCAAGCCGGTACTGCTTGCCGTACAGCATGTCTACCACCGTCGGGCTCATTATAATGAGTCCAATGCCGACGATGCCGCCCAGCAGGGCAATCGCTTCGGAGCCCCCGGCAATGCGCCGAATAAAGGCATGACTGTCGTGCTGAACATCGGAAAGGGCGGGCAGCAGAATCGTCGAGGCTAAACTTGCGATGATCTGGCTCGGCACTGAAGCCAGCGTAAACGCAGCAGCGTAGATGCCGAGCGTCGGCATGTCATAGGCCACACCCACAACCGTCTGATCACCTTGGAGAATGACGTACATGATGATGCCATTGAGCATAAGCGGCCAACCAAATCGCATGATCCGACGAGCCGTGCCGCGGTCCAAATGCCACCTGTAAGGATGGTCTGCGATCAAATGCGAGATGGATACTGATGAGAGCGAGCGGATGGCAATGAGCCAAAACGCGGCTGAATAGTCGCGCAGCCACCACGCCAGGGGCAGCCCAAAGACCAACGCGGCTGCGGCTGGCGCAATTTCGAGGATTGCCGTCGAGCCAAAGCGGTAGTCGCGCTGGCGAACGTAAACATCTAGGTGAGCAAAGCCGCGTATGAGCGGAATCAGCGCCAGTGCCTGGTACGCCCAAAGTGCCTCCGGTCTGCCGAACAGCCAAGCCGCCGGCCACGACAACGCTAGGATGGCAGTTGCGACGACTGCTCCTCGCACAACCGTCATCAGATGGGCTGTTGCCAAAAACCCAGGCTCTGCGCCGTCTCGTGACTGAACGACTTGCCGATCGGTCGAGATCGTGCTCACGGCCTCAAGAACAGTCAAGATGACTAGAAAGGTCGCGGCGATACCCCAGTGCTCGGGCCCAAGCATCCGTGCGACGAGCACTGTCACAATCAGGGAAAGAGCCTTGGCCCCGATTTGAGCGGAGCCAACGGTGAGAAGTCCTACCGCCAAGTTGCGCCGGATGCTCACGGTAGGGGCTGCTCGCTTGCGAGCGTATGCTGTCTTATGAATACACCTGACTAGAGCCTATCCCAAAACCACTCGAAGTAACAGAAGTGCACAGCCGAGATGCAGGTAGCCCTCGAACATCCTCGTCGACTTCTCCCAGCGGATGCACAGCCGCCTGAAGTTCTCGAACCACGAGATC
>JBDIVQ010000046.1:0-27085 GCA_039794345.1 Phycisphaerae bacterium
CGACCTGCAAAGGAGTCCCTTATGCACCGGAATGGAAATGCAGCGATCCATGGGTTGATGCGAGTTTCGCTCGCCGCGCTCATCGCACTGCTCTGGTGCTCGACGTTTGCCGCAGCGCAGAACGAAGACACCAGCAACGCGGCGACGTGGTACGAACGGGCCTCGAAGAAGCGGGAGGGAATCCCGTCCGAAGACCTGTTGATTCTCTACCGCTACGTAGAGCAGGCGGGGCCACCCTCTGCCCAAGTGCGTGAGATGATGCGCCGGGTCGCGCCGATGCTGAGCGACATTCGCCGCGGCGCCAATCTCGGGTTCGCCGATTTCGCTCCGCGTTACGCCCCGAATGGCTTTCGGATCGAGCAAGCGGCCTCGCTCTACCACTTCACGCCGTTCATCGATGCAGACATCAAGATGAAAATCGCGGATGGTGATACCGTGGGCGCCGCCTCGCAGATCGCTTCGATGTATCGACTGATGGCCCACGCGGGAGACGGCCACACCGTTTACAGTTCCCGTACGGCGGCGGCGTTGAACCTCTTCACCGAGGCGGCGCTCGACTCGGCCATGGAAGACAGCGCATTGGGACCTGCCGAGATGACTCTGGTGCTCGACGCCATGCACTCGCTCGATCCGAAAGATCCCTTCCAGTTGGTCAACGCCCTGGCATGGCAGCAGGCCGAAGCGGAACGGCTCTTGCAGCAGGCCAACCAGCCCAACGCCCAAATCACCGCACTGCAGGTCATGCGGGCCATCGGCACCCCGATCAATTCCTACGACGGCCTCACGGATCTCAGCGAGGAGGCTCGCTTTGGCGTAATCGTCGATTACGGCAACCTCCTCGGACAGTTCATAAAGATCGAGAGCAGCGATGATCCAAAGTGGGCCGCGGAGGAAATCGACCGCCTCAAGGGAGAGTTGGAGAACGGCACCCTTGCGCCAATCCTCGCGGACGTATTGCGCGTCCTGCTGCAGCAGCATGCGGGCAATCTGCATGCACGACAGTTGCTCGAAGACCGCAAAGCCCAACTCGCGAAACTGGCGCAGGGCCAGATCGATCCGGATCAACTGGCCAACGCGGCCGTTTATTACCGCCGTGGCATCGCCCATCTCGATTCGCTCGATCTGGCTTGGAGCGCGGCGGTCGATGCGATGCTGGAGGGCAATGAGGCGCTTTCGGCCGAGACGCTCGCAGCGCTCAAGGAAGCCAATCGCCAGGCTGTGGACCACGCGATTGCTGAATTCACGAAGGGCTCTCTGATTCGCCGCTGCGATTTTTCGACCCGGCGCCTCGAAGACGAATTGTTCATTCCGGCGTATTCGAATGGAATGCGGCACGGCTTTGCCCTGCTCTGCATCGAAGCCATGAGCCTCGATGCGCAAGGCAGGCCGGGCGATGCTCTTGCGCAACTGGCGACGTGCTTTCGCATGATCGGTCACCTGGGTGGCGACGGGCTGATCCTCTCGGCGATGGAATCGCAGGATGGATTCACCCTCGCCCGGCAGACGGCGCAGCAACTGATCGACCGCGCGAATGCCCCAGCCGAAGACGAAGAGCGGGCGAAGGTCGATCCCACGGGCCTGGCCGAACTCGCCAACGCGATCCGGCGCACCGGGCCGCGCGATCCATTCGGCTTTGGTGCGGCCGTCAACGCCATCGGCAGAAAGGTCAAACTGCGCCTCGATGACATGATCGTCCGAGGCAACACCGGTTTCGATCCCTTTGCCGAGATGTCGCCGGAGCAGAAGGCTGCGATCCAGCGGGCGGCCACGTGGATCGAGGGGCTTGATCCGGCGCAGCGGTGGTATGCCTTCGGCCTCGTCATGCTCAACAGTGACTGGGACACCGAGATCAAAGATCGTCTCCGTTCCCGAGCCTCGTCGTACAATCGTCCGGTGATCTCCTTGATCCTGGATCTGGCCGAGGTTGATGCCGAGGCGCTGCGCGTCCGGTTCAAGGACGAGCGCCTGGCGACGCTGGCTGTTCCACCTGTCGACGATTGGCTCAACCTGTCGGAACGCGCGGCGCGAGCCGTGTCGGATCAGCGCGAGGGGATGGCGCTGGCAGACTCACTCACTGAGTTGTCGCGGTCGCAGTTCCGCAAGCACGATCGGCTGGCGATGTTCGCCCTCGGCGGACTCGCATCGGCCGCAACACACGTCGGCGTGGAGGCTGGCGAATGAGTCGGGCGCTGTCGTCGCGAATCCTGCACGTCTTCCTGTTGGTCGGCAACGCCATCGGTTGGGCCGCGGCTGCCAACGCGCAGAATCAGGACACAAGCAACGCGGCGACGTGGTACCAGCGGGCGTGGGAGAAGCAGTGGCGCATCAGCAACGAAGAGTGGTTCGCACTCGACGCCTTTCGCACGCAGGGGGGAAAGCCTTCCGAGGAGGTGCGTGCCGTGCTGCGCAAGATCGCCCCGTTGCTCGATGACGCGCGCCGGGCGACCAGCATGGGATTTGCCGACTTCAGCGTTCTGCCCGGCTCCCCCGAAGGCGACCGCGTTGAGCACACGAGCAAACTGCGCGGGATCATCCGCTGGATCGACGCCGACGTAAAGGCGAAGATCGCGGACGGCGACACCATGGGCGCGGCCTCGCAGATGGCGTCGATGTACCGGCTCATCGCCCAGGCCGGCGATGGCCGGACGATGATGAGTTCGCTCATTTCTGCGGCGATGATCAACACCGTTGAATCGACGCTGGACTTTGCGCACGAGGATCGCGCCCTCGGACAGGCCGAACTGGCGACCGTCCTCGGCGCCATGGAGGCGCTCGACCAGCGCGACCCCTTTCAGGTCGTCAACAACATCGCGTGGGAGCAGGCGGAACTGCGTCAACTGATGGAGCAGGCGCAGCAGCCGGGGGCGGTGGACGGAGTACGGTCGCTGCTGGAGCGAATCGGCTACCCGCCCGCAATGATGGCGGGCATGGAGCAAATGACCGAGCCCCAACTGGCCGGCGAAGTGTCCGCGTACCACGACCTGCTCGGTCAGTTCATCACCATCCATGAGAGCGATGATCCGCAGTGGGCGGCGCAGGAGGTTGAGCGGTTGAGGGCGGCTGCGGCGGATGGTGAACTGGGGCCGCTGTGCACGGCTGCCGTGCCCGTCATGGTGCGGTTCTACGAGGCGCGCGTCGGCCTGCAGGCGAAACTCGACGCCCGCAAGGCGCAACTCAAAGGCCTGCTCCAAGGCGAAGTTGACGAGTTGGAACTGGCCAACGCCGCGGCGTACTACCGGCGCGGCATTGTCCTCCTCCACTCCATCAAGGCCCCATGGGAGGAAGTCATGGCCCGGCGGCGGGCGCCGGGGCAGATCAAACCTGACAGTCCCGAGGCGCGACTCTCTGAAGAGGAGCGCCGCGTGATCGACGCCGCGATCGCCGAGTTCACGCAGGGCTCGCTCATCCGGCGGTGCGACTTCTCGACGAGGCGAATGGATGAGGAGCATTTCATTCCGGACTATGCGCCGGGGATGCACCTTGCATTTCTCGTCCTGCTGGCCGACGCCATGACGTTCGACGAGACCGGGCGCGAAGATGAGGCGCTGACTCAACTCGCCACCTGCTTTCGCGTGGTGAACCATCTCGGAGCGGATGGCCTGCTGCTCTCAGCCGTGGAGGCTCACGACGCCTTCGTGAACGCCCGGCGCGTCGCGGAACACTTGATCGAGTCAGCCGGCTCCGACGATGGGGCCAAGAGCCTTGATCCTGAGCGCCTCGCGGAACTCGCCGCCGCCATCCGACGCACCGGGCCCCGCGACTCCTTCGGCTACGAAGCCGCGATCCGCCAGATCAACGACAAGACCGAGCGCTACCTGCTCGGGCGAATCGCGTTCGAGTTCGATGAGTGGCGAGAGGATGCGGTGATCTCCCCCGAGCACGCAGCGGCGGCGAAGCGCGGGCGTGAATGGCTCCAGCCGCTTGGACCGGCTGCACGCTGGTATCTCTTTGGTCTCATCATGCTCAATGATGAGCCGGACATGGCTACGGGCCGTCGAGTCCGCAGCCGCGCGGAGCGATACAACCGTCCGACAATTGCGACCATCATCGATCTCGCTGAGATCGATGCCGAGGCGTTTCCGAAGATCTGCCGCACCGGCCGCTTTGAGGAATTGACGCTGCCGCCGGTGAATGACCTGCTCGATGTCTCCGCCCGCCGGGAGCGGGCCTGCCTTGATCAGCGCGAGGGGGCCCAGTTCGCGGAATCCATCATGGCGATCGGGCGAGCTCTCACTCCATCTTCCATTCAACTTGTCGAGCGTTCAGTGCGCCATCGGGAGGAACGTCATTGAGAATCCGCTCATCTTTATGCTCCCTCGTCCACAGCATCGTCGCGGCATTGCTGTCGATCCTGGCATCGGCCGGCCCGTCCGCCCTCGCGCAGGGCGACCAGTCGCGCAACGCCGCGTCGTGGTACCAGCGCGCCTTCGGCGAACTCGAGCGGTTCAGCCGCGAGGAGATGGAATTGATCGAGGCGTACCGGAGCAGTCCGGGGGCGGCGCCCTCGCCGGAGGTGCGGGCGCTGCTCAACCGCGCGACCCCGATCATCGACAATGTGCTGCGCGCCTCGGCCCAGGGATACAGCGACTTCGGCCTGGACTACTCGCAGGGCTTTGACCTTCTCATGCCACACCTGAGCAAGATGCGGTCGATCGCGCGCCTCATGCAGGCGGAATCAATGATGCGCCTGAGCGACGGCGACGGGGCCGGCGCGGCCCAGCGCATCGCGGCGATGTACCGACTCGCCGACCACACCGGCGACGACCACATCCTCATCAGTTCTCTCGTCAGCCGCGCGATCTTCGAAGTGGCCGACACTTCAGCCCAGATCGGCTTCGATCACGGAGCGATCGATCCCGCCTCGGCGATGCTCCTGCTCCGATCGGCCCGGGCGTTCGATCAGAATGATCCCTTTCAGTCCATCGAAGCGCTCGCCATGGAGCAGACGCTGTGCATGAACATGGTGCGCGAGCACTTCCTGGGCGGCGATGCGCAGAAAAAGTCAGAAATCCTCACCATGCTGGCACGCGATGGCGATCTTGACGAACAGTTCGGCAACCTGACGCCCGAGCAACTCGAAGTTCACATCGGGCGGTACACGGCGCTGATGGATCGCTACACCGAGATCTGGATGAGCGACGACCCGGAGGCGGCGCGGGAGCAACTCGCGCAGATCGAGCGCGAACTCGAAGCGGGCGAGCACGGTCTGATCGCACAACTGCTCATGCCCGCGCTCGGCCGGGCGTACGAAATGATGACGCTCGGCCGCGACAGACTGCACGCCCGCATCGAACTGCTTGAAGGGATTACGCAAGGGCAGGTTGATGTGCAGACGCTCACCAACGCCGCCGTCTGGTATCGCCGCGGCATCGAGCGCCTCGCAGATCTCGACGAATCATGGATCGAGGCGATGAAGTCCTTCGACCCGCGGGGCGAAGCGTCATCCGTGCTGATCGAGCAACTCACGCACGCGGGCGCAGCCGCTCAGGAGGCGATCGACCTGTTCGTGCAGGGGTCGAACATGCGCCGCTGCGACTTTTCGGTGAGTCGCAACGCGCTCGAGTCGTTCATTCCGACCTACAGCGACGGAATGCGCGATGCGTTCATCCTGCTCAGCCTCGAGGCCGTGCGCCGCACAGCACTGGAGGACGAGGCGGGGGCGGGCGCGATGCTCGCGGCCGCGTTCCGCATGGCGGCGCACCTCGCCGATGATCACCTGCTCGTCAGTTCGCTCATCACCCGCGACGGCTTCTTGCTCACGTCCGCAACGACGGCGGCGATCGACCGGCGCCGCCACTTCGACGAGCCATCCCGCCAGGCGCTCGCCGCCGCCATCCGCCGCAACGGCACGAGTGATCCCTTCGGCTTCGTCGAGGCGATGATGAAGACGCGCGAGCATCTTGAGAAGTCGCTGGTGCAGTGGGGCGAGGTCAAGGATCGAATGGAACGCGAGGCGCGTCTGGGGATCTGGCTCAAGACCCTCGACGCCGATCAACTCGTCTATCTGCTGGCGATGCTTGATGTGATCAACTTCGACCTCACCGCGCGCGAGCCTTTCAACCGCGCCGATGCCGGGCGTCTGGGCGAGTATCTGCTCGCGGAGACGATGGACCTGGCGGCGATCGATGCGCCGGCCTTTGCCGAGTTGCTGCGAGCCGGGCGGGCGGATGACTTCGAGATTCCCGAGACGGCGCAGATCATCGGCGCCGCAAGCCGCATGAGCAGCGCCCGGCGCGATCAGTGGACGACGATCGCCTGGGCGCAGCAGCGCGGCGGAGGAGAGGAAGAAGAGCAGCCGAGGACGGAGAAGGAACCGTAAGCGTCGGCGGAACTCGCAAAGCCGCAAGCGGCTGTCGCGCTGCGCCCTACGATCTCGCCGATGCTGCGTCGATACCGCCTCACAGTCCGCTACGACGGGTTTGAGTTTCACGGCTGGCAGAAGCAGGAGCCGCCCGAAGGTGAGCCGCTGCGCACCGCGCAGGGCGTGCTCGAATCGGCGATCATCCGCGCCGTGCGCCAGCCTGTGACGCTCATCGGCGCCAGCCGCACCGACGCCGGCGTTCACGCGCTCGGCCAGGTCGCCGCGTTCACCGCCGAGACGACGATTCCCGTCGAGCGCCTCCACCACGCGATCAACCGCTATCTGCCCGAGGACATCGCGGTTGTCGCGGCGCGCGAAATTGAGCCGGGCTTCGATCCCATCACCATGGCGGTTCGCAAGGCGTATCGCTACACGATCCACAACGCAAGCGTGCGGCCCGTTTTCGAGCGGCATCGTCTGTATCACTGCTGGCACGCGCTCGATGAGCGGGCGATGCACGCTGCAGCACAGCACCTCGTCGGCACGCATGATTTTGCGTCCTTCGCCAACGCGCACCACGGGCGAGAATCGACGGTGCGGACGATCTTTCACTGCGATGTTGCGCGGCAGGGCGAGCGCCTCACGATGGACATCTGCGGCTCGGGCTTCCTCTACCACATGGTGCGCATCATCATCGGCACGCTCGTCGAGGTCGGCCGCGGGGCGCTGGCAGTGGAGGCTGTGCCGCGCATCCTCGCCGCGCGCGACCGCACTCAAGCCGGGCCGACACTCGATCCCGCAGGTCTTTGCCTCATGTGGATTCAGTATCCCGGCGACGAGGCGGGCACTGACGCGAGCGACAGCGCGGAGCACTTACGCGCGGCGGATGGCCAGCCACGGCTGGCCGTTGACGACGGGGCGATTGACGCGTGAGACCGCCAGCCCGCGCTCCCGGCACGCCCGGGCGATCCACGCATAATTGTGCCTGATCATCCCCGACTGGTCCGACTCGTGGCTGCGACCCACCCAGCCCGTTCCCTTGTAGTCGTCGTTTCGGTACCAGTGCGCCGGCCGGTAACTCGTGAGGAAGACGGCGTCGGGCGCTCCCGCCTTCGCCACGCCGTCGAGCATGGCGCCGATCTGTGACTTGTCCGCGTGAGTCCACACGCTTCGCGCGATGAAGTGGGTGAACTGCACGCCGAAAACGGTGAAGTCGAAGCGGTCGTTGTGATCGAAGCGCGGGTGGCGGATGCGGATGATCTCGGGATCGACGATGTGCGACAGGCCGTATTCGAGCATTTCGCGATTTGGCTCAATGCCGCAGTAGTGTCCGGCGTCGAGCAGGGGGATGATCCACCGGCCGCCGCGCAGGCAGCCGCAGCCGATGTCGAGGACAACGCTCTCGGGGCTGAGGCGAAACTCGAGCAGGGCGGCGAGTTGCTCGCGGCCGACGGCCTCAAAGACCTCCGGCGGCCCGCCGAGAAACTGCTGCTCTTGCGTGGAGGGCGATTCACTCATGGATCGGGCAGAGGGTAGAGGCGAAGGGGGACGCCTTCAACCTCGCGCGCAACGCGGAGTCGGTGCCATGCTTCGACACGCCCTGGGGTCGAAGCATGCCGTGCGCGCGGTGGATGCACTGTCCCTCCAGAACGCTCATGCGTCGTTGTCCACTCGCCGTGCTGCCCGCAGGGCTGTGAAGCACGGCACCCCACGGCCCTTGTGCTTCGCTCCTTGCGGATGGACGCGATGCGGCTATCCCCGCGCGCGCTTGCGACGCTTGTGCGGCTTGGCGACGCCGGGCGGCGCCTCGCCGGGTTGCCTTCCCGCCGCGGTTCGCCCGCGGTCGAGATCCGAGCGCCTCACCTTGCCATCGCCGTCGGCGGTCTTGAGCGACTTGATCTGGTCGCGCAACTGCGCCGCTCGCTCAAAGTCCAGCCGCTGCGCCGCCTCGAGCATCTCCTTCTCGAGTTCGGCGATGAGTTCGACGCGCTCGTATTCAGGCTCCGCCTCGGCGATGACTTCGCGCACGGTTCGGTTGGCGCGGACCTCGAGTTCGATGCCTCGGCGGATCGCCTTGACGATCTGCGTCGGCGTGATGCCGTGCTCGGCGTTGAAGGCGAGTTGCTTCTCGCGCCGCCGGCTCGTCTCCTCGATCGCCTCGCTCATCGCGGCCGTCATTCGATCGGCATACATCACAACTTCGGCGTTGACGTTGCGGGCGCAGCGGCCGATCTGCTGGATCAGGCTCGTGGCGCTGCGCAGGAAGCCTTCCTTGTCGGCGTCAAGAATGGCCACGAGCGAGACCTCGGGCAGGTCAAGCCCTTCGCGCAGGAGGTTGACGCCCACGAGCACGGAGAACTCCCCCTCGCGCAAAGCCCGCAGAATCTCCCGGCGGTCGAGCGTTTCGATGTCGCTGTGGAGGTAGCGCGTCGCCAGGCCCTTCTCCGTGAGGTAGCGCGTCAGGTCTTCGCACAATCGCTTGGTGAGTGCCGTCACGATGACGCGCTCGTTGCGCGCGGCGATTCGCTCGCAGCGGGCGATGAGGTCGGGAATCTGCCCGTCGGCGGGGAGGACGGTGATCACGGGATCGACGAGGCCCGTGGGACGGATGACCTGTTCGGCGACGTGCCCGCCGCCCTTGTCCAGTTCGTACGGGGCAGGCGTGGCGCTGACGTAGACGACGCGCGGCACCATTCGCTCGAACTCTTCGAAGCGCAGCGGGCGGTTGTCGAGAGCGCTGGGCAGGCGGAAGCCGTGATCGACGAGCACCTGCTTGCGAGCCTTGTCGCCGTTGAACATCGCGCGGACCTGAGGGATCGTCACGTGCGATTCGTCGATGAGCAGGAGCCAGTCGCCCTTCTCGCGCCCCGGCACGTGGTTGAAGTAGTCCAGCAGCGTGAAGGGCGTCTCGCCTGGCTTTCGACCGTCAAAGAAGCGCGAGTAGTTCTCGATGCCCGAGCAGTAGCCGACTTCTTCGATCATCTCGAGGTCGTACCTGGTGCGCGCGAGGAGGCGCTGGGCTTCGAGCAGCTTGCCCTCGTGGCGGAGTTGCATGACGCGCTGGTCGAGTTCCTCGCGGATCGATTGGAGCGCGTGCTTCATCTGGTCCTCGGGCATGACATACTGCACGGCCGGGGTGACGAAGTAGCGATCGACGTCGGCGATGAGTTCGCCGCTCGTCTGGTCGATGACCTGGAGGGTCTCGATCTCATCGCCGAAGAGTTCGATGCGCAGGGCGTGGGTTTCGTTGGCGGGGTGGACTTCGATGATGTCGCCGCGGGCGCGGAAGGTGCCGCGGGCCCGCTCAAACTCGTTGCGCTGATACTGCATGTCGGCCAGGCCGAGCATGAATTCGCGCCGGTCGAGCACACCGCCTTTCTGAAGGTGCATGACCTTGCGCTTGAACTCCTCGGGCGAGCCGAGGCCGAAGATGCACGAAACCGAGGCGACGACGATCACATCATCGCGGCTGACGAGGTGGCTGGTGGCGGCGAGGCGCAGGCGGTCGAGGTCGTCGTTGCGCGAGGCGTCCTTCTCGATGTAGATGTCGCGCTGGGGGATGTACGCCTCGGGCTGGTAGAAGTCGTAGTAACTGACGAAGTAGGAGACCGCGTTGCGCGGGAAGAGTTCCTTCATCTCCTCGTAGAGTTGGGCGGCGAGGGTCTTGTTGTGGCTGAGGATGAGGGTGGGCTTCTGGAGGCGCGCGATGACGTGGGCCATCGTGAAGGTTTTGCCCGTGCCGGTGGCGCCGAGGAGGCAGATGTGGCGCTGCCCGCTCTTGAGCGCCTGGGTGATCGTTTCGATAGCGGCGGGCTGATCGCCGACGGGTGTGTAGGGAGCGACAACCTCGAAGGGGCGGAAGGACATGGGGGGATTGTACGAGCGGGTTTGCCGCCTGCGGCATCGCGATTCAATCTCCCGGCATCCAATCGATCACCAATCGCAAGGGAGAAAACGACCGTCGCGCGGCCAGGACCAGCCGCGCGACGGGATTCAATCACAGATTCGAGCGAAGGCCTCAGCCCTCCGCGCCCTCCGCGGCCGGCTCAACCGGCGGCGCCGGAACGGGCAGCCCCGCCTCGCGCAGCAGCGCGTCGATCAGATCGGTCTTCTCCTTGAGTGGCCGTGCAGGATGCAGGCCGCCGTGCCTGACCTTGCCGTCGGCGCCGATGATGGCCACGTGCGGAATGCCGCGCACGCCGTACTCCGGGTTGAAGACGTCTTCAGCCGAGAAGACGACGGACCAGGTGAGGTTGCGCGACTTCATGTAGGAGGCCATCAGCGCGTACTCCTTGTCGGGATCGCCGGTCGTGTCGATGCGCTTCTCTTCCGCCTCGCTGTCGTAGTGGGCGCCCTGAAGGCTGGTGACGCCGATGATGCGGACGGGGTATCCCTTGTAGTGTTCGACGAGTTCGCGCACCTTGGGGAAGGAGGCGACGCACGGGCCGCACCACGTCGCCCAGAAGTCGAGGACGACGACCTCGCCCTTGAGCGCGCCGAGGGAGGTGATGCTCGGATCGCTCGACCAGTTGATGGTGAGTTCCGGCGCGGGATGGCCGATGAGTTCGCCTCGCGCGAACGCGCCATTCAGGTAGGCCGCGATGCCGTTGTAAGACTTGGCGAGGCGCTCGTCGGTCGCGTTGGCGGCGGCGCCGGCGGCGAGGGTCGCCATCGTCTCGCGAATGCGCTTCTGATCCGCGGGGCTGTCGGGATTCGCGGCCTTGTAGAGCGTCAGATAGCCGATGTAGCCCCGCGCGAGTTTGTCGGCGTACTCGGGCTTGAGGAGACGTTCGAGGCCGAGAATCTCCTTGCGGGACTGCTCGATGACGGCGGGTGTGACGTTGCCGATCATCGCGAGCAGGTTGTTGGCCAGCCCCGTCCTGATCGCTTCATCAAGCGCCGGGTGGCCGAGCATCTGGCGCAGCATCTCGACGCGGGCGTCGTCGTCCTGGGCGGCCCGGTAGTCGAAGGTGAACATCGCGATGCGTGAGACGGCCCCTTCGACGTCGTTCTTGCCTTGCAGTGAGCGAAGGCGCTCCTGGGCGGCTCCCCACGCCTTGGTGTACTGGAGCATCGGCGTGCGCGACATCATGCCGGCCAGTTGCAGCCCGGTCATCTCCGACACGTTGAGATCGCCCAGCGCCTCGTCGGCGATGCGGCGGTACTCCTCGATGTTGGACGGACGGGGGTTCATTCCCGCTTCGAAGGCCTTGATCGCCTGATCAATCTGCTCGTCCGTGGGAGGGGCGGCGATACCAAGGCTCGCGGCGCCCAACAGCGCAGCGGCAGCAAACAGACGGGTCGTGATCCTCATCATGACTTTTCTCCTGATGGGCCCGGTAGGGCCGGGGTGGGAAGGTATGCTCGGGTCGAGCCGTCCGTCAGGGCGACGGGCACGGGAACGCTACGCCGCCCGGGGGGGAAATTCATGCCCCTGAACGACCGGGGCCGAAGATTATCTGACGGCCGGCCGACCGGTCGCTCCCCGTCCAGACACTGAACCATCGCATGGAGGCCGGAATGGCTCAGCATCCCCAGGAACCGTCCCCGACGCCGCCAACCGTCATCGGGGGCAACTGCCGCTTCGTTGGAGAGTTGTTTCTCGAGGGCAGCGCCGTCATCCACGGCCAGATTGAGGGCCAGATCGAGGTGACGGAAACGCTGGAGATCGCGGAAGGCGGGTTCGTCAGTGGGACGGTGCGAGCCGGGGCGATGGTCGTGCATGGCCGATTCGAGGGGGAGGTGCATTGCACCGACGCTCTTCATTTGGGCCCTGCCGCCCACCTGACGGGGGATGTGTTCGCGGCCACCTTCTCCGCCGAAGACGGGGCGACCTGCCGCGGACAGGTCGTGATCGGCCAGCAGGCGGCGGAGGCCGGACGCGCTGTGCGGGCGTCCGCTCCCGCCGGCGCCGCGCCGCCGGGAACCGGGCCGGAAGAGGGGGTGGCGGGTCACATCGAGCAGGGGTCGCCGACTTCGGTGAGTACGAGTCCCAACGCCGCCAAGTCGCTCCTGCGCCGCCGGCCGAGCATTCTCTCGACGGGGCCGCGAAGCGCGGCTGGCTGACGCGGCCTGAGCGGCAGCAGAGGGACGACCATGCTGGCAGGGTTCGGTCGATCGCGTCGGGAGGCGGAAGATGGCCGAGGACGCAGCGCGTCGCCGGCTCCGTCGCGCGAGGCTCGCGTCGCCGCGCCGACGCCGGCTGCAACGCGTGCCGTGCGCTGCCCCGTCTGCGAAGCATCCTTCGAAGTATCGATGCGGGCGATCAACGCCCGCTGCCCGAAATGCACCAGGCCGATGCGCTTTGAGGACGCCGAACTCAACGGCTTCTGCACCCAGAACGTCACGACGATGGGAACGGTGCGCATCGGCCGCAAGGGCGTGGTGCGCGGCCGCATCGACTGCGGCGCGCTCGTGGTGGGCGGACAACTCGACGGCACGATCCGCATCAACGGCTGCTGCATCGTCCAGCCCCGCGGCGTGCTGCGCGGCGAGATCGCGGCGCGATCGATGGTAATCGAGCGCGGCGGTTCCCTTGAGGGATCGGTAGAGATCGGCGGCGGCGCGCCCGGCGGCGTGAGGCCGCGCGAAACCGCAGGCGGCGTCGTCGCCACCACCACCAATCCCCGCGCCCAAAACGCAACCACCCGCGTTCATCATGAACGCGGGTGGTCGAGAATCGACAGGTCATCCGTGACCTGATGGAAGCGAGAATCGCTCAGGCGGCGCGGCGGCTGTAGCGGCGGGTGCCGTAGCGGGCGCCGGTGCCGACGAGGCGCAGTCCCGTAGTGCGGCCGGTGCGGCGGCTGCGGGTCTTGTTCGTCTTGCGGGTCTTGCCCTTGTAGGTGCGCTTCGTCTTGTTGCCGGTCTTGCGCGTGGTGTTGCCCGTGCCATAGCCGTAGCCGTAGCCGAAGCCGTAGTTGTTCCACGTGCCGTTGTTCGTCCAGTAGCCGGGGCATCCGGCGACGGGCTTGAAGTTGCCGCGGGTATTGGGGTTGAAGCCGGCGGGCTTGCGGAAGCACTTGTTGAAGCAGTTGCTGACGTGCCAGCAGATCTGGTTCGTCGTCCAGTTGTAGCACTGGGCGGGGGTGATCCAGCCCTGCTGAAGGGCGTACTGGATCATCTGCGGCCAGATCGTGTTCTCGGTCTTCTTGCAGTTCGTGCTGTTGGTCTTGCAGTTGAAGGAGGGGAACCAGAAGGTCTTGCCGTTGAACTTCGTGTTGAACGCGTAGCCGTTCTTCTTGAGGTTGTTCCAGACAAAGGTCGTCGTCTTGCGGCAGCTGTTCGCAATGTTCTCGACGACGCTGTAGGGCGTCTTGCCGTTCTGAACGTTCGTCTTGAAGGTGCGGCCAAAGTTGTACGTCTTGCTCATGATGACTCCTCAGTCATGCGGCACGGGTCGGAGTATTCGACCATCAGTGTGCCTGGTTTGCGAATGTCCGGAGGACTGTCGCGGATTCGGATCACCCGTCGGCGCCCGGCAAGCGCGTTGGCTCGTCGTTCGGCCTTGTCGATCCACCCATCCCCTTGACGGCCAGTCTGCTCCCGACGCCAGTGAACCCTTGATTCCTGCGGCGACGGCCGCAACGCAAGTGCTTATCGACCGCCGGAGGAAGGGAAATCACTCAAGTTGAAAAAGTTGTGAAGATCGTCCGGTAAGGGCGCGGCGCGCCTCAAGCCGGTCGCGGGCGCTCTCTTCGGCGCACAAGACTCATGCTGACAAGACGTTGCGTCGTGCGGGGCTGCCCCGGAGCAGCGCCAGCGCGCTGAGACCAGGCGCTGCGCGCGGTTCAGTCCGGTGCGTGGTACACCTCGACGCCTCCGTCGGCGCGGAAAATGCCCACGCGCGTCGGCCGCTGCGACCAGAGGTGGTCCGCGAGATCCTCCGGCCGGATCCAGCGCTGCGGTATCTCCATCTCATCCTGGGCGTAGCGCTCCAGAAATCGGCAGACGGCGCGGCAGCAGAACAGGCCCACCGTCGTCGTTTCGAAGTTGATCCCTTCCGCCGTCTGCGTAAGGATCGCGGCAAAACGCGCCGTACGCTCCGCGTCCACACGCCACTCGAACACCGTGACGGCGGCGTCGCCCGCCCCGTCGAAGCGCCACGCCACATACTCCGCCACGGTCGGGGCGTTCTCGCTGAACACGTCGCGACGGCGCTCCAGGTCTTCGCGGTTGCGCCCGAACTGACCCGCAGGATCCCAGAAGATCGTCTCCGCGGGGGGGCGGAGCACGCGCAGGCCCGTGTGTGTGCCATGCGTTCGGCCGTGGCAGATCAGAACCTGGAGCGCCGAAACGGGCTCGTCGAAGGTCTCCGGGTCGGTCGAGATCGCAGGCCGCTGCTCCCATTGCGGCGGGGCCACGGGCTGGCCAGAGGTGCAACCGGGCGCCGCCAGGCTGAGCAGCAGGATCGCCCGAAGCAAGGCGCAGAAGATGACGGCTGTGCTTCGGAGACTCGTGAACATGGCACTCGACTATGGTTATGGGCCGGTATGATGCGGCGGGGCATGGTAGGGCGGCGATCGGCGCCCGTGCAATACCGCCCCGACCCGGGCGTTAACCTCCACGGATCCTGAATGGCTGAGGCTCTGGACACCACGCTCCGGTCGGCATGCCGCGGTGACCAGGGCGCCTGGCGGCGGATCGTCGATGAGTATGCGCCGCGCGTCTACGGCCTGCTCAAGGCTCAGTGCCGCGACGCGGAACTGGCCGAGGAAATCACCCAGAGCGTCTTTTGCACACTCGCGGTGAAGTTGACGGGAAGCGAAGGGTATGCTGAGCAGGGCAAGTTCGAAGCGTGGGTTTTCCGCATCGCCGTCAATCGGTTGCGCGACGAAGTGCGCCGCCGACGCCGACAGGCCGTCAACGTCGATCATTCCGCCCTCGACGGCCGCGCCGGTCACCCGGCGGACGGGCCGCGTGACGAAACCGAGGGCTCCCGCTCGCGGGCGCTGCGCGACGCGATCGAGCGTCTTTCGCCCGCGGACCGGCAGATCATCGAGTACCGCTACGTCGGCGGACTCAGTTTCCGGCAGATGGCCGACCTCCTCGGCGAGCCGCTCGGAACCGTGCTCGCCCGCCAGCACCGGGCGCTGCGCAAACTCCGCGATCTCCTCGAGGGCGGCGCGCCGGACGGGATGGACTGGATGCCTGATGAGGCGATCGAATCATGATGAGTGAACGCGGCGACCAACCTGATCGTGATCCCCGGCTCGAAGCCCTCGATGCCTCGCTGCGGCGCAATCTTGCGCCGGGCGCCGAGGAGCGGCTCGTGGCGGAGCGCGTCTTCGAGGCCAGCCGCCGCCATCTGGCCCGCGCGGGCGAGCCGCGTCCGTTGCGCTTCGTGCCGGTGGACGACGAGGGCGCCTCGATGCTGCCGTCGCGCCCATCCTCGGCCTGGCCGGTTCTCGCGGCGATGGCGGCGATGGTCATCCTCGCCACGATCATCACGATGCTCTTCAGCGTGCAGTCCGCCCGCAACAACCAGATCGTTGCCGATCCCGGCGAGTCCGAGGGAGCCGAAGCGGCGCCTTACATCGCGCTCGACGGCGACTTCGAAAGTGAATTCTCCCTCGCGACGAGCACGCTGCTGAGCGACATCACCGCCTCGGTCGATTCGCTCGTCACGACCGGAAGTGAGTGGGCATACGGCTCGCTTTCCAGCGAGTTGCAGATCGCGACGACGAGCCTGTGGGAAGAGATGGAATCGTTCTGACCCATACCAGGCCCCCGAGGGCCGGGAGTGAGCACCGTGCGGAATCGAATGAACTGGCGATTGGCGTGTGGGGGACTGGCGGGGGTGCTGGCGCTGAATGTCGTCGCGGCGGCACAGGACCGGCCGACGGACGCGGTTCCGCCTCCGCCGCGCGAGGCGCCTCTCGAGGAGCGGGCGCCGGGCGAGGTGCAGATCACGCTGCGGCCTGTGGGGGAGGGGCGTTTCGAGGTGTACATCAACGGCGAGCGCATCGAGGGGCGCGCAGGGGAGAGAATCCTCCGTGCCTTGCAGGATCGTCCCCTTGAGCCGCGCCGCCCCGGCCCGGACGACGCGGGTGCCCCCGAGCGGCCGATGCGCCGCGGACCTCAAGGCGAGGGCGGGCGGATGGGCGGCCCCCCGGGCATGGACGGCCCGGGGAGCGACTCGATGCCGCCCCTTCGCCAGGGCGTCGGTCAGGTCTACACCGGTCAGGTGCCGGAACTGACGGATGAACTCATCGCCGAGGTTCTCGCCGTCATCGCCGACTTCGACGAAGTTCTGCACGCCCGTCTGACCGCCGCGCTGGAGACCAACCCGGAAGTCGTGCGCGGCCGGTTGCAGAACGATCTCCGCCGCTGGATGGCGGCCGTCGAACTCAAGCGCAACGACCCCGAACTCTATGAACTGAATGTGGAGGATCGCCGTCTCTCCCGCGAGACCTCGCAACTCGTGGGCGAGTACGTCGCCGCCCGGCGTGCCGGCGACACCGAGAAGATGGACGCGATCAAGACCTCCCTCGAATCGCTCGTCGGGGAGCATTTCGAAGTCCGCCAGAAGATGCGCGAGCGCGACCTTGCGCAGCTCGAGCAGCGCCTCGAGTTCCTCCGCACCCAGGTGCAGCAGCGGCGCGAGCGGCGGCAGGAAGTCATCCGCCAGCACCTCCAGCAGTTGTTCGGCGGACCGGCAGACGAGTTCTGACGCCGCTTGCGGCTGCGCGAACGACGGCAACGCACTATGATCGCCTCGCATGAGCGATTCCGCCGCCACGTCCGCCGCGATCCCCTGGCGCCCGGTGCGCCTGCGCCTGTGGCTCGTCGGCTGCGCTGTGCTGGCGGCGATCGCTCTCGCGTGCGTCGGTTCGCTGCCGTGGACGCTGGGCGAGGCGGTTCATCCCCTCGATCCCGCCGGCCGCAGCCGGGCCCGCTACGACATTCAGGCGCTGGATGTGAACCTCCTCCCGCCGCACTGGAGCCGCGCTGATGCGGATGACGTGGCGCGCTACGCCGCGTTCGTGGATCGCGCCGAGTCGGCAGCGAAGGAGGCGGGCGTCGCGCCCGCTGTGCCGCGCTACTGGCTCGGCACCGATCCGCTGGGGCGCGACTTTCTCACTCGCCTGCTGCTGGGCGGGGCGATCAGCCTCGGCATCGGCGTCGCCGCCGCGACGATCTCCGTCCTCATCGGCACCCTCTGGGGCATGATCGCCGGATACGTCGGCGGACGCACCGACGCGATGATGATGCGCATCGTCGATGTGCTTTACGGCCTGCCCTACGTTCTGCTCGTCGTTCTCCTCGCCGTCGGCATGGATGGACTGATTGAGTCCATCGAAGCCCGGGAGATCGCCCGCCAGGCCGAGGCGGCTGCGTCCGGCGCGGCCTTCACGCCGTCATGGAAACTGACCTTCATCCGCGGCAACGGCCCGCTGATCAACATGTGTACGCTCCTCATCGCCATCGGCGGGGTGAGCTGGCTCACGATGGCGCGCGTCATCCGCGGCCAGGTGCTCAGCCTCAAGGCCCAGCCCTTCATGGAGGCGTGCCGGGCGATCGGCGTTCCCGTGCGCCTTCAGTTCACGCGGCATCTGCTGCCGAATCTCATGGGGCCGATCATCGTCTACGCGACGCTCACCGTGCCGCAGGCGATTCTTCAGGAGTCCTTCCTGTCGTTTCTGGGCATCGGCATCCAGGCGCCGATGCCCAGTTGGGGCAATCTCGCCGCCGAGGGCCTCACGCAACTCAACCCCGTCGAGTCGCGCTGGTGGCTGCTGCTCTTCCCGTGCCTGCTGCTGGCCCTGACGCTGCTGGCCCTGAACTTCATCGGCGAAGGCCTGCGCGAAGCGCTGGATCCGAAGCGACGAACGATGCTGCAGGCGTAGGGAGTTCCGATACCAGCCCGAAGCGCCAGCGAGGACGCATCGACGAAGTCGAGGCGCGTGACGTCCGTGTCGGCGTGCTCAGCGGGCGTTGATGGCGCTGCGGGCTGGCTGGGGAATGGTCTACACCTGTCGGGCGACCTTTGATTTGCCTGTGAAGCCCGCGCCGTACACTCCTGCCGCACGCTTCGGCGACCCGTTCCGGGTCGGAAATGTGACCTGTGTCAACTGCGGCTACGTCCTACGCGGACTACGCATGGATGGCCGATGCCCGGAGTGCGGCGGTGAAATCCGAGCCTCACTCGAAGAGGTTCGTCTTCGCCATGCCCAACCGCTGCGTCTCAGGTTTGTCCAGTGCGGCGTGATCGGAATGGCGGTGTGGCCCGTAGTGATAGTTGGGGCATGCCTGTTCGCCGCCAATGCCGCCTCGACACTCCTTTCGCTCCAAGTGATGATCGGAGCGGGTGTCTGGCTCATGCTTGCTGTGTTGTTGGTGACGATTCGACCTACACGATCAGCCGCGACCTACCCCGTGGATGACCTGCGGCGCTGGGCGCGATTGCAGCTGGCGACCGCAGTTGTGTTTGGAGTCGGAACCGGCGTTGCCGCTGATCTGCCTTCGCTCGGCGGGTTGTTTGTGTCGGGAGTGATTTGCGCTGGTGCAGTGTCGCTGCTTGGGTGGACGCTTCTCAAGTACGCCGGGAGCATTGCTCGACTCTGTGTCGCTGGAGGACTGACGAAGCATTTCGCCCAATTGCTGCCCTGGTATCTGGCGTTGGTCATCGGTTCGATCGTCACTCTTATTGGGGTTGTGCTTGGTGAACTCGGCGACGGGGGGCCCGATCTCATGGCTCTGATGGTGACGCCTCTGGTGTTGCTTGCGATCCCGTCCGCGATCGTTGGCGCCGTTTCGGCCTTCGTTGTCGCGGTTTCAGTGCTTGTGCGAGGTCTTACCCTGGCCGGCGTTCTGCAGCGGGCGATCAATGATGGGATCGCGCTCCGCGAGGCGCAGGATTGAGACACCCTTGTTCTGTGCGTGTCGCTGCGCTCCCCGTCCTTGCTCGCGCTGCGGGCTTGTAGACTCAATCCTCCCTCCACCGTCCCCCTCCTCCGCGCATACGATGATGGCCCCTTCACGAAGGACCACCCGCCATGCCATTCGAGATCATCTCCGTTGACGCCCGGCAGATACTGGATTCACGCGGCAATCCGACCGTCGAGGTTGACGTCACTCTGGCCGGCGGCGCGATCGGGCGGGCGGCGGTGCCCAGCGGGGCTTCCACCGGTGAGCACGAAGCCTGCGAACTGCGCGATGGCGATGATGACCTCTTCCTCGGCAAGTCCGTCTTCAACGCCGTGATGAACGTCAACGACCGCATCGGGCCGGAGATCATCGGCTACGACGGCCGCGAGCAGGAGCGACTTGATGCGCTGCTCATCGAGATGGACGGCACGGCCAACAAGTCCAACCTCGGCGCCAATGCGATTCTCGGCGTCTCGATGGCGCTGGCGAAGGCGGCCGCTTCGCAGGCGAAACTGCCGCTCTATCGCTATCTCGGCGGCAGCGCGGCCCGCACGCTGCCTGTGCCGATGTTTAACATCCTCAACGGCGGCAAGCACGCCGACAACACCGTGGACTTCCAGGAGTTCATGATCCAGCCGTGGGGTTTCGAGGAGTTCGACGAGGCTCTCCGCGCCGGCGTCGAGATTTATCACCATCTCAAGAAGGTGCTCGCCAAGCGCGGCCTTTCGACGGCGGTAGGGGATGAAGGCGGCTTCGCGCCCAACCTCTCCGACAACGAAGAGGCTCTGCGCATCATTGAGGAGGCGACGGAGAAAGCCGGCTACTCGTGGGGCGAGCAGATCTTCGTCGCCCTCGACCCCGCCACCAGCGAACTGTGGAACGAAGCCGCCAAGCGCGGCAAGAAGGGCTACTGCTTCTTCAAGAGCAATCCCGAAGAGATTCTCAGCAGCGATGACCTGATCGCCATCTGGTCCGACTGGTGCGACAAGTATCCGATCCGGTCGATCGAAGACGGCCTGGCGGAAAACGACTGGTCCGGCTGGGCGAAACTCACGGCCAAACTCGGCGAGCGCCTCCAACTCGTCGGCGATGATCTTTTCGTCACGAACCGCACGTTCCTCCAGCGCGGCCTCGATGAGAAGTGCGCCAACGCGGTGCTCGTGAAGGTGAACCAGATCGGCACGATCAGCGAGACCTTCGACACCGTGGGGCTGGCGATGCGGAATGGTTACGGCGCGGTGATGAGCCATCGCAGCGGGGAGACGGAGGATGCGACGATCGCCGACCTCGCCGTCGCGACCAACTGCGGGCAGATCAAGACCGGCGCTCCGTGCCGCAGCGACCGCACGGCGAAGTACAACCAGTTGATCCGCATTGCGGAGGAACTGGGCTCAGCGGCGGTGTACGGCGCGGGATTCGCGCACGCCTAGGGGCGACGGCGCCTCGGGGCGTATGTACGGTTCTTCAGGGCCGCTCGCTCCCCGGTGTGACATCATCCACGGGCTGCTTCTCAGCCACAAGCAGAGTGAGCATCGCTTCGAGGTTGGCCAGCCGCGCATCGAGGGCTTGGAGGCGCACTTCGATGGCGCTGATCTCAATCTGCCCCTGCCCGGGAGTCGTCAGGCGGAAGGAGCGATGGAACTGCTCACCGGGAGAGACGTAGTTTCGCAGCACCTGCCGCGGGAGGAGGACGCCGCGGTCCATGTCCTTGTCGAAACGGATGACGGGCCGCTCGTCGCTCGGCAGGCCGAAGATGAAGTCTCCCTGCTCGAGGGTCTGCTGGGTGTACGGAAGGTTCAGCCCGCCGAGCATCTCGCCGCTCTGCGGAATGTCGGGGAAGAACTCCCGGATGACTTCGGCGCCCTCAAGGGGCTTGACCGCTTCGACGGGAACGGAGAGTTCCAGCGGCTTGGCGCGGCGGATAAGGCGGAGGCGCACCGGTTCGCCCTCCTGCTTGCCGGAGACGATCTGCCGAAGCGTGGCGTCGGAGACGGGCGCGATCTCGTCCACTGCCGTGATGACGTCGAACTGCTGCACGCCGGACCGGAACGCGGGCATGTCTTCGACGACGCTGGTGATGAGCAGGGCCCCGTCCGGATCGAGATCGAGCTGGGCGGCGAGGGGAGGAGAGAGGGGCGAGGTGTAGACGCCGATCGCGACGCGCGGCGCATTGGAGGCGACGTACTCGAGCCATGTGCCGGGCCGGACGGCGTCGATTCTCGAGCCTTCGCCGAGCTTGACCTGGAACTGGCGCTGGCGGTTCTCATCGAAGATCATCAGGAAGTTGTCCGCCTGCCAGGCGACGCGGTCGGAGGGGACGGGCTTGCCGTTGAGTTGCACGCGCATCCCCGCGTCGTCGATCACGATGCTCAGGGCGCCGATGGGCTGGAGCGTGGCTTCCCAGCGACCCCTGGGCGGATCGCCGGGCCGTGAATCCTGTGTGATGAACACGGACGCCGCGCGCTCCGAGGCGGGGGCCGTCGCCGGACGCGCGACGCCGGCGTCATCGGAGGGCGGAGTGACGAGCGCCCCCAGGGCGGTGAGAGCCGCGACGCCGAAGGTGCTGCACATCAGGGTGAGGGAACTCATGAGATACCTCCATTCCGGTCCGCGGCGCGCCTTGGCCCCGGCCCGGTGAATCTTCAATACAGGACCGAGCGCGTGTTGACGGGATTGCTCACCCGCACAGCGCCGGGGCGCCCGCTCTCATCGGTCGTAACTTCAAAGAGATCGTTGACGACGGTACGTTCGAGAAACTGGCGCATGTAGGTGACTTCGGTGCCCTGGCCATCCGCGGTCGGCCGGGCCTCGATGAGCAGTTGAGGGAGTTCGCGGATGAAGCGGTTCTCGGCGGTGCTGCGCTCGATGTAAGCGGCGAGCGCGGCGTCGGCGCTGAGCGAAGCAGGCTGAACGGCAGGGCCGACGGGCCCGCTGCTGGGCAGAGGCATCCGGCCGAACCACGACCACGCGAGGACGATTGCCGCCGCCGCGGCCCAACCCGTCCAGCCCGCGAATCGCAGCGGCGCGGCTGGGGCCGGAGAGCGAACCGGGGCCGCCACCCGATCCGCAATGCTCAGGGCCTCATCCACGGCGAGGGCGAACGCGTCGCGATCGCGCCGGGCGGCGTCAAAGCGGTCCCAGAGAGAAGCGTCCGTCGCGGCGAGGGCGAAGAGATCTCGAAGATCGTCCCGGCTGGACTCGCCGTCGAGAATTCGGGTGATCAGGATGTCTTCTCGTGACTCGACTTCGTCATTCATGGCATCAAACCCCCGTCGAAGGGCCGCCCCGGGGCGGTCGTCGGCCTGATTCATCACTCCGCCAATCTCACGGCGCTCTCGGCGGCCCCGCGCCGGCGCTCCATTCGAGCCTCTTCGCACTCGATCTGCTCGCGGAGCATGCGCCTCGCCCGTACAAGACGCGTCTCCACCGTGGTTTCCGGCAAGTCCAGCAATTCCGCCACCTGCTTCTGCGACAGACCCCTGACCGTCCGGAGGATGAGCGGCTCGCGATAGGCCGGCGGAAGGCTCTGCGCCGCCTCCATGAGTCGCCGCCCGCGCTCCTGCATGGCGGTCTGCTCCCTCGGGCCGGCGGGCGATCCTGCACCTGCCTCGTCCAGGGTGTCGAGGTTCTCCGCCTCGCGGAAAATCCGCATGCGGACCTTCCGCTTGCGACCCGCCGAGCGCGACGTGTTGATGGCGATCGTCCGCAACCAGGGGCGCAGGGCGCGGAGGTCGGTGAGCGTGTGAATCGAACGCACCATGAGCAGCGCGACGTCCTGGAGCAGATCCTCCAGATCGGCGTCGCGCGGCATGTGGGCAAGGATCACCGCCGCCACCCAGCGGCGATGCTCACGCCAGAGCGCATCAATCTCGCCCGCCGTCAGAGCGGCGGGGAGGCGCTCCGACGCGGTCTCCTCAGGGGGCGTCGGGCTCGACTCCATTCGCTCCATCAGGACGCTCCGGCAGAATTGTTCCGGCCCCGAACGGTGTCTTTTCGACGCGACGGGGATCGTTCTCGGACTTCTGGAGTGTAGGGGTGCAGCACGAAGCCCTGTCCAGCCGCGACCCGGCGCCGGTCGTCAACGCAGCCCCAGCGCCGGATGTCCCGCCGCGCTCGCCCGACCCTCGCGGTCCAGGGCGATGCGCCCGCCGACGATCGTCATCACCGCCCGCCCGCGGACCTGCCAGCCCTCGAATGGGGTGTTGCGCGACTTGCCCGGGAACTCCGTCGCGCGAATGGTCCATGCCGCGTCGGGATCGATGACGGTGATGTCCGCCGGGGCGCCGATGCTGAGCGTGCCGAGGTTCCACGGCGCGGCGTCGAGGTTGCACAGCCGGGCTGGATTGATGGTCAGCAGTTCGATGAGGCGCGGCCAGTCAATGACGCGGGTTTCAATGAGCGCTTTCGCATAGAGGGTCAGAGCCGTTTCCAGGCCGACGATCCCGAAGGGCGCCTTGTCAAAGGGCAGCGCCTTGCGCTCCGCGGTGTGCGGCGCGTGATCGGTGGCGAGGATCGTGATCGTGCCGTCGGCAACGCCGCGCCGCACCGCTTGCACATCCTCCGGTCTGCGCAGCGGCGGGTTCATCTTCGCCATCGTGTTGTAGCCGTCGCACGCTTCGTCCGTCAGCAAGAGGTGATGGGGCGAGGCCTCGGCGGAGACGGGCTGACCTTCGGCCCGGGCGCGGCGGACAATCTCGACCGCGCCCGCCGTCGAGAGGTGCTGGACGTGATAGCGGCAGCCGATTCCGGCGTTGAGGCGGATGTCGCGCTCGATGATGAGTTCTTCCGCGACGGCGGGCCAGCCGACCAGCCCGAGGCGGGTGGCCGTCGGGCCGGCGTTCATCACAGCGCCGTGGGTGAGCGTCGGCTCCTGGCAGTGCTGCATCATCGCCAGGCCCGTGAGTTTGATCTGCGCCAGCGCGCGACGCATGACCGCGGCCGACTCCACGGCATCGCCGTCATCGCTGAAGCCGACGGCCCCGGCCCTCGCCATGAGGCGGATCTCGGCGAGTTCCTTGCCTTCACGCCCCACCGTCACCGCGCCGACGGGAAAGACGCGGCACGAGCCGTGCAGCGCCGCCTGCCGGTTGATGAACTCGATCATCGTGCGGCTGTCCAGCGCGGGGCGGGTGTTGGGCATGCAGCACACTGTCGTGAACCCGCCATCGACCGCCGCCGCCGAGCCGCTCGCAATCGTCTCGGCATCTTCAGCCCCCGGTTCGCGCAGGTGGACGTGCGGGTCGATCAGGCCGGGGCAGATGATGCAGCCGGAGACATCGATGACGACTTCGTCCTCGTGCGGCGGCAGAGGCTGGCCGACGTGCGCGATTCGCGCTGAACCTCCGGGACTCGAAGACCCATGATGCGAACGGACCCCACGATTCGGAGATTCATCGTGGGCGTACTCGATCACCACATCCCCGAACGAATCAATCTCGTTGGCGGGGTCGATGATCCGGCCGTTGGAGAGGACAAGGCGTCTCATTCGGATTGCCGGCTCCCGGTAGTCGGCGGGATGATAGGACCCTCGCCGCGGCGGTCAGGCAAGGCCGCTGAGCATCGCATCGCACGTCTGCGCCGCCTCTTCAAGCGTCACGCTCTCAAGGCGACCATCAGCCGCGATGACCTGCCTCTCGCGCGGATAGTCGATCGCGGCCCAGCGCGGGTCGGTCGGGCCGAAGAGGGAGATGATCCCGGGCAGCGGCGCGTGAGCCTCGTCGGCGGCGCGGGCGAGGGCGGCGGCGGCGGCGAGGTGGCGCGTGCCCGTGTCGTTGGTGACCACCAGGGCCGCGCGCGGCAGAATGGCCTTGAGCGCGCCGAGAGACACTCCCAGCGCCGCCAGATCGGCCGGCCGCGACTTCGCCGCCGCGACGATGGCCTGCACCAGCGAACGCTCCGCGGGCGAACCCGTGATGAGCACGCGCAGCGAGTGCCTTTGTCCGAGATCATCCGCGAGCGCGGCGAACCGCTCCGCCGGCCAGCGCTTCATCGCCTTGCTCGCGCCGGGATTGAGCACCGCAAAGGCCTCGCCCTCACCGACTCCGGCGCGATGGAGCATCTCGCTCGCCGCGGCCCGTTGCGCGGGCGCGGGACGCAGCATCATCCGCCGATCGTCCGCTTCAATCCCCAGCGATTGTCCGATGGCGAGGTAGTAATCGATGGCGGAGACCGGCTCTTTCCAGCCGCCGGGGGTGGGACAGGGCGGGGTGTGCGTGAGCAGCCAGCCGCGCGCATCGCGGTTGTAGCCGATGCGGACGGGAATGCCCGCCGCGCGCACGGTGGCGGCGAGGCGCCAACTGTTGGGCAGCAGAATGGCCGCGTCGAATCGCGCCCGCGCCAGGCGCCGCCCTTCGCGCCACGGGCCGCTCAACCCCGAAGGCCGCCCGGTGAGCAACTCATCGAGCAGACCGCAGCCGTCAAGAAGCTCATCGAGTCCCGGCCGCATATAGCCGGCAATGTGCGCCCCGCGCAACCGCTCATCGCGGCGCAGCGCTGCCAGCAGCGGCGTGGCCATCACCGCATCGCCCACCCACGAGGGCAGCACGACCAGCAGCCGCCGGATTCGCCCCCAGTCGATTCGATCGCACTCGTTCATGTCGGCGCTTCGCCCCAGAGCGTTTCCACGCCGAACTTGTGCCGGTACCAGTTCGTCGTCAATCGCCGCAACTCCGCCGCGAAGCCGATCGCCACAATGCGGTCGGCCGCGAGCGTCGCCGTCACGCTCGACTCATCCGCCTCGAGGCGCAGAATCTTCACTCCCTGCCGCTCGGCGAGCGCCTCGGCCGTCGCGAGCACCATGCGCTGCACCATCTCGTGCTGAAGGGGGGTGCCCTCCAGCGCCGAGAGAGTGATGCGCGTCGCCGGGATCGCTTCGCCTGTCATGGGGTGGATGGCGATTCCTTTCGGCCAATGCAGTAGAGGTGCTCGGCCGTGCGGATGAGCAACTGGTTCTCATCCACCACGATGTTGGAGCGGCTCGGATACGAGGCCATGTCGATGCTCGCCAGCGGCTTGAACTCATCGCCCGCTGCAAGCACGACGACCAGCCCGTCCGCGTCGATCATGTAGATTTTCCCGTCGGCGCCCGTGGCCGAGGCGCGGATGAAGGTGTGCGTCTCCAGATCCGACTCCCAGATCGCCTCGCCGGTGATGGGGTTGAGGCACGCCATCCGCCGCCGGCGCTTGCCGTCGGAGACGTACAGCCGGCCCTCGTAAAGCAGCGGCGTCATCACATCGGGCGTCGGCCGTTCCCACACCCACTTCTCCTCCACCACCTCCCCCTTGACCTGAAGCGCGTGCAGCGGGTTGTTCTGCGGCTCGACCACATAGATGAACCCCTCCGGCCCGACGACGGCGTTGGCCACCGCGCGGTAGTTTCGCCGCTTGCCGGGGTTGAGATTCGACCAGCGCCAGAGTTCCTTGCCCGTCGCCGGATCGTGCGAAGTCAGGCAGTCAGCGCCGAAGATGAGAATCTCCTTGCGCTGCCCGTTTACGAAGGGCAGGGGCGAGGTGTACGCCTGCTCCGATTCGCTCACCGCCTCATCGGCCCGGACGTGGCGCCAGATCGTCTCGCCGGTCTTCGGTTCGAGCGCCAGAAGAAACGACTCGCCCGTGCGGAGAACCTGAACATAGAGCCGGCCGTCGTAGAGAAGCGGGCTGGAGGCGTATCCCCAGTCAATATGCAGTGGGCCGAACTCCTCGACGAGATCGCGGGCCCACAGTTCCTCGCCCTCGAAGTCGTACGCGGCGAGCCGGCCGTTGCCGAAGAGGAAGCACGCAAGGCCGAGTTGCGCATCGGCGACAGGCGAGCACTCGGCCATCGAGTTCTCGTGTCCGCGCCGGCGATCCTCGCGCCCCGCGCCGTTGGGCCGCTGCCAGAGAATCGCCCCCGTCTTGCGGTCGAGGCAGATCGCC
>JBDIVQ010000047.1:0-26085 GCA_039794345.1 Phycisphaerae bacterium
CTGCCCGATCGCACTGAACTCTCGTCCAGAGCGACGAGCGTTCAGTGCCACCCAACGCCGCTTGAAGTGCAAGTGATTCAGACCACGCCCCGATGCCACATCGGACGTATGCTGCGGGTGGCATCGATCGCCGCCGCTCCGGGCGGAGTTCGATGTCGGGCGTCCCTGCCCGATCGCACTGAACTCTCGTCCAGAGCGACGAGCGTTCAGTGCCACCCAACGCCGCTTGAAGTGCAAGTGATTCAGACCACGCCCCGATGCCACATCGGACGTATGCTGCGGGTGGCATCGAACGCCGCGGCTCTGGGCGGAGTTCGATGTCGGGCGTTTCTGCCCGGTCGCACTGAACTCTCGTCCAGAGCGACGAGCGTTCAGTGCCACCCCGCGCAAGTTGAAGTGGAATTGCTCCAGGCCCGTCGGCAGGAACAATGTCGGGCCCTGCGGCGATCGCCGTGGGGCGTTTTCGTCGGGCGACGGGCCGGGACGGGGGTGGCGAGGATTCGACGGCGCCGCGCGGGGTGTCCGATATGCTATAGACCCCATGCAGCGCCGGCAGTTCCTCAACACGACCAGCGGCGGAGCCGACACCCTCGTAGCCCTCCTGCCCCGGGCCGGCATCGCCGTGCTCCTGAGCGTGGCATGCATGGTGGAGGTGGGCTTTCACGAGCCGCCGCTGCCGGGCCCGTGGCTGACGGCGATCCGCTCGGCGCTGCTGCTGGGCCTGTGGGCGGCGCACGGGACGGCGTGGCTCCTCGAGAAGAACCGGCTCGGGTGGGTACGGGCGCACACGATCGAACTCGGCCTGCTCATCGGCGCGTCGATCTTCCTCTTTGCCCACTGGGCGTGGTCGATGGGCCTCATCGCGCTGCTGGTCATCTACATTCTCGCGCAGGCGTACCTGGCGCTGGCGCAACTGGTGATCCGCTTCAGCCTGCTGTTCGTCGGGAGTTTCGCGCTGCTCATCCTCATCGGTGCGCTGCTGCTCATGCTGCCGAGGGCCACGCCCGCGGAGAAGCCGATCAGTTTCCTCGACGCCGTCTTCACCTCCACGAGCGCCGTGTGCGTGACCGGCCTGATTGTGCGCGACACGGCGACGGAGTTCACGCGCTTCGGGCAGACGATCATCCTGATCCTGATCCAACTGGGCGGCCTGGGGATCATCATCTTCGGCGCCCTGCTCGCCACGATGCTTTCGGGCTCGATGTCGGTGCGCCACGCGTCCAACCTGGGCGAAGCAGTGAGCGCCGTCGAGAGCGGACCCGGCAACGTCGAGCGCCTCGTGCGTTTCGTCGTCGTCGCGACGATTGTGACCGAGGCGGTCGGCGCTGCGCTGCTGTACGCCGGCTGGCGCTCCTCCCGCGCCGGCGAGGATCCGACGGTGCTCTTTGACAGCGTCTTCATGTCGATCAGCGCGTTCTGCAACGCGGGATTCTCCATTTACTCCGACAACCTCGAGTCCTTCCGGCACCACTGGACGAGCCACGCGGTGATCGCGCCGCTCATTGTCGGCGGCGGGCTGGGGTTTCCCGTGCTCTACAACCTCTGGAAGGTGCTGGAGACGAATGTGCGGCGGTGGATGGGCCGCTGCACGACGCGCAGCATGCACCGCGACCGGCTCGTGCGACTCAATCTCCACACCCGCCTCGTGCTCGTCACCACGGTCGCGGTCTACCTGCTCGGCGTCCTGGGCCTCTTCGGCGGCCAGCTCGCCACGCCCCAGCGTCCGGACGCCGCCGGCGCGGCGGTCGCGGCCGGGCCGGCGACGTCGATGGCCGCCGCCGAGCAGAGCCTCAGTCAGCGCCTTCTCGATGCGTCCTTCATGTCCATCACGGCGCGGACGGCGGGCTTCAACACCATGCGCATGGACGAACTGACGGCCGGCAGCCGCTTCGTTCTGATGATGCTCATGTGGGTGGGGGGATCACCGGGCGGGACCGCGGGCGGCGTCAAGACGACCGTCGTGGCCATCCTCCTGCTCACGATCCTGGCCACGCTGCGGAATCGCGACGAGACGGAGATCTTCGGCCGGTCGCTGCCTGACGCGCTGGTGCGCCGTTCGGGCGCGCTGGTCATGCTCGGCTTCGTCGTCGTGGCGGCGACGACCATGTGCCTGACGATCACCGAGGCAGGCCCCTTCGCGCACCACGTCTTCGAGGCCGTCAGCGCCACCTCCACCGTGGGCCTCTCGCTCGGCCTGACCGCCGACCTGACGCCTGTGGGCCGGGTCATCATCATCGCCGCCATGTTCCTCGGCCGGGTCGGCCCGCTGGCGCTCATCGGCGCCGTCGTCTTCGCGCGGGCGGAGAAGGCCCGATACCGCTACCCCTCCGAGCCGGTCATGCTCGGCTAGACTGTCGCGGCGCCCGGCGCGCCATGGAGTGGTCCGCATGCCTTCAGAACGATTCGTCGTCATCGGACTGGGACGCTACGGCTCGCGCCTCGCCGTCAATCTCGCCCGCGCCGGCGCCGAGGTCATCGCCATCGACCGCAACCGCGAGGTCGTCGAGGAGATCCGCGACCGCGTCACCCTCGCCGTCGCCATGGATTCGACGGATGAACAGGCGCTGCGCCTCCAGGGGGTGGACAAGGTGGGCGTCGCGGTCGTCGCTATCGGGCATGACTTCGAGGCCAACGCGCTCACCACCGTGATCCTCAAACACATCGGCGTGAAGCGAGTCATCAGCCGCGCCGGCAACCCGATGCAGGTGCGCATCCTCAGCCGCATCGGCGCCGACTCCGTCGTCAATCCCGAGGATGAGACCGCGGACCGCTGGTCGCACAAACTCCTGGCTCCCTACCTCATCGATCACATCGAACTTGCGGCGGGGTACGGACTCGTGCAGATTCCCACGCCTCGCGCCTGGGTCAACAAGACCCTCGCCGAACTCGAAATCCGGCGGACGTACAGCGTCAACATCGTCGCGATCAAGAGGCGAGTGCTGACCTCGTCCGAAACGGGGCGCGAAGAATACGACGAGATGGTCATGGACACGCCCATGCCCACCAGCCGCCTCAACGGCGACGACATCCTCATCATCGCCGGCCGGGACGAAGACCTCGAAGACCTGCCGCAGTGACGGGCGCCCGCACTTCCACATCGGACGAATCGCTGCGGGTGGCATCGAACGCCGCCGCTCTGGGCGGAGTTCGATGTCGAGCGTGCTTGCCCAATCGCACTGAATTCTCGTCTAGGGCGACGAGCGTTCAGTGCCACCGCGCTCCCCTTGAAGTGGAAGTGCCCTACCCCTGCCCCTCGCTGAGGCGCACGAACTCCGCGTGGAGTTTGGGATAGACGCGGCCGCCGCGCAGCAGTTGCCCGTGCGTGCCCTGTTCGACGATGCGGCCGGCGTCCACCACGAGAATCCGATCGGCCGTGCGAATCGTGCTCAGGCGGTGGGCGACGACGAAACTGGTCCGGCCTTCGAGCAGGCGGGCAAGGGCCTGCTGCACGCGGTGCTCCGAAACCGTGTCCACGGCGCTGGTCGCCTCGTCGAGGATGAGCAGGCGCGGCCGGGCCATCATCGCGCGGGCGAAGCAGATCAACTGCCGCTGTCCCAGCGAAAGCGAAGCCCCGCGCTCGCCGACCTGCGTGTGCAGCCCCTCGGGCAGGTCTTCGATGAGATCGAGGCAGCCGAGACGTTCGCACACCTCGCGCACCTGCTCATCGCTCGCCTCGGGCCGCGCGAAGCGGATATTGTCGAGGACGCTGCCGGTGAAGAGGAAGTTCTCCTGCTGGACGATGCCGGTCTGGACGTGCAGGTCGCGCGGGCTGATGCGGCGGATGTCGAGGCCGTCCAGCGCGATGCGCCCCGCGTCGTGCAGGTAGAACTTGGCGATGAGGTTGATGATCGAGGTCTTGCCGCTGCCGGTGTGGCCGACGAGGGCGATCGTCTCACCGGGCCGCGCCTCGAACGTGATGTCGCGCAGCACCGGCCGGTCTTTCTGATAGCCGAAGGTGACGCCCTCAAACTCGATGCGCATTCCCTCATTGCGCCGAGGCAGGTCGAGCGCCTGGCCCGGCTCGGGTTCGAGTCGCGCGGGGGCGGTGTCGATGAGGTGAAAGACGCGCTCCGCCCCGGCCATCGCCTGGAGCACGACGTTGTACATGTCGCCGATGACGATGATCGGCTGAAAGAAGACGCCCGTCATGGTCATGAAGGCGAGCAGGTCGGTGACGGTCATCTCGTCCGCCGCGATGCGCAGCCCGCCGACGAGCAGGGCGATGGCGATGAAGACCTGGCTCGTCACGTCCATCAGCGGCAGGTACAGCCCCTGCGCCTTCGCCACGACGAGGTGCCGGTCGCGGTGCAGATGGCAGATGCCGCGGAACATGGCGCTGTTGCGCTCCTCGCGCGTAAACGCCTGCGTCACGCGGATGCCGGCGATCGACTCGGCGAGATTGGCGGTGAGCAGGCTGTAGGTCTCCTGCACGCGGCGATAGGAGTTGCTCAGCAGTTGCCGGAAGCGCCAGTTGACCAGATAGACGAACGGCGCGCCGACGAGCACGACGGCGCCGAGCACCGCGTCATACGCCAGCATCACGATGATCGCGTAGACCATCTGCACGACGGCGATGGTGAGGCGCGGGGCGACTTCCGTGAGCGCACGCCGGAGGGCGTCGATGTCGCTCGTCCCGCGCGCGAGGATGCGGCCGACCTTCGTGCGGTCGTAGAAGTCCATCCCGAGAACCTGAAGGTGCGCGAAGATCTCGCCGCGCAGGTCGCGCACCACGCGCTCGGCCAGTTTGGCCACGGCGTTCTGGCGGATGCGCATGATGACGTACCAGAGCAGGGCGAGACCCGCGAGCGCGCCCACGCCGTAGAAGAGCCAGTGCTGTGGATCGACGCCGAGCCGGCCGCGCCAACTCTCGGGCCGCTGCTCGATCGCCCCGCCGATCGTCTGCGCCACCAGCAGGGGGATCGTGCCGTTGAGCACCGCCAGGAGCCCCGCCAGCGCCAGGATCGACCAGAACAGCCCCGCGTACCGCGCCATGCGCCCCGCGATCCGACGCGTGAGGCGCCAGTCGAAGGGGCGGATGCGCTCGCCCGCGTCGTCGCTGGGTGAGGCGGCGGTGAGCACCTGCGCCGCGGAGAGGTTCGTTGCCCCGACGCGCGTCATCGAACCACCTCCGGCGACTCCACTTCGCCCCGCTCCCGCTCCTCCTCGCGCTCGCGATCGAGTTGCAGCAGCGCCGCCTGCCGGTAGTGCTCGTTCTGGCGCATGAGGTGCTCGTGCGTGCCCTCGGCCGTCACCCGGCCTCGCTCGATCACCAGCACGCGGTCGGCGCGGCGAAGGGTGCTGAGGCGGTGGGCGATGATGAGGGTCGTGCGGCCGCGCATCACCCGGTCCAGATTCGCCGCGATGCGCACTTCCGTCCGCGCATCGACGGAAGCCATTGCGTCATCGAGCAGAAGGACCGGCGCCTCGGGCAGGATGGCCCGTGCGATGCTCAGCCGCTGCCGCTCGCCGCCCGAGAGCGTCAGTCCGCGCTCGCCGATGATCGTCTGATAGCCGTCGCGCGAAGACGTGACGAACTCCTCCGCGACGGCGTCGCGCACGGCGCGCTGCACGGCCTCGTCGGCCGCGTCGGGCACGCCGAAACGCACGTTGTTGGCGATGGTGTTCGAGAAGAGAAAGGGCTCCTGGAAGACGACGCTCACGGCCCGCCGCAGCGCCGCCGGGTCCCACTGCCGCACATCCACGCCGTCCACCAGCACCCGCCCGTCCGTTGCGTCGTAGAAGCGGCACAGGAGGCTGAAGATCGTGCTTTTGCCCGATCCCGCCGGACCGACCAGCGCCACCGTCTCCCCCGCCTCCACCGTGAACGAGACCTCCTCAAGCACGAGCGGCGCCTCGGATCGGTAGCGGAATGAGACGCGGTCGAACTCGATGCGGCCGCGCACGTCGGCGGGGGCGTAGGCGGCGGCCGGGGCTGCGATCTCGACGGGCGCATCGAGCAACTCGAACACGCGATTGGCGCCGACCATCGACTCGGGAATGCTCGCGGCGCTCGAAACAATCGTCTCGACCTGTCCGGCGAGTTGGCGCACGAGGCTGAAGAAGACCCAGAGCGTCCCCAGCGCGATCCCCCCCGCCGCCGGGCCGATGAAGACGAGGTGCCCGCCGTAGAGCAGCAGGATGGCAATCTGGAGGTTCGCCAGCGTCGTGATCCACGGCAGCAGCGAGGCGTTGGTGCGGACGATCTTCATCCGGGCGTCGAAGGCGTCCTCGTTGCGCTCGGCGAAGCGCGCCTTGACCTGCTCCTCCTGCCCGAAGCCCTTGATCACCTTGACGCCGATGATGCACTCTTGGAGCGTCTGGATGAGCCGGTCGAGCGTCTCGCGGTGGCTCTGGAGGCGCGGCTCGATCGAGCGGCTGTAGCGGATGAGCACCCACGCCTGGAGGGGAAAGACGGTGATGACCGCCAGCGTCAGCCACGCGTGTTCACGGAACATGTAGAAGAGAAACAGCCCCAGCGCCGCCGTCGAGATGATCAGTTGCAGCACGACGCCCTCGATGAAGAGGCGCACCGACCCGGCGTCGCCCGTCACGCGGTTGATCAGCCCGCCCGAGTCGTGCGTGTCGAACCACGCAAAGCCGAGGCGCTGGAGTTTGTCGTACAGCGCGGTGCGCAGATCGACGGTGATGCGCTGGATGAGCGTCTCGTTGGCCAGACGCGTGCGGTAGCGGGCATAGGCGCGCAGGAGAGTGATGAGCAGAACCATTCCCGCGGCGAGGGAGAGAATCTGCCAGAGCGGCCGGTCGCCCGCGGGGGCGATGCCCAGCGGCCAGTGCGGGTCTTGCGTGGTGTCGGGCAGCGCCCGATGGCGGAGGACGTCCAGCGCCACGCCGCTGTAGACGAACGCCCCGAGGGCCAGCGCCTCGGCCCCGACCTCCCACAGGAGCGCCACGAAGCAGGACCACCGATAGCGCCACGTCAGGCCGAAGAGGCGGCGGACGTGATCGGCCCGCTTGGCGGGCGGGGGGGTGCTGGGTGAAGAGGAAGCGTGTGACGACGAAAACAGCGACACACGCGATGATAGGCGCAGCGCGTCGCAGTGCTGGTATCATTGCCGTCCGCGTTTGCACTTCGCCGCGCTCCCCTGCGCAAAGCCTCCGGGTCGCGGCTAACCAGATTCAACCACGCTGGTGCTCCACGTCCATGACCACCACACCCGCCACCTCACGACATGCCGGAACGCTCATCACGGGAGCCAACGGCGAGTTCGGCCACGGCCTGATCCGCACCCTCCACGACGCCGGGCGGCGCGACCTCGTCGCGCTCGACGTCCGCGAGATCGACGCCTCGCTGCGCCCGATGTGCCGCGATGCGATCGTCGGCGACATCACCGACGGCGCCCTGCTCAGCCGCCTGCACGCCAACTACGAGATCCGCTCGATCTTCCACCTCGCGGCTCTGCTGAGCACGCGCAGCGAGTTCAACCCTGAGGCGGCGCACGAGGTCAACGTCGTCGGCACGGTGCACCTGCTCAAGCTCGCGGCCGATGAAGCCGCCTCGCACGGCAGCGCCGTCAAGTTCATGTTCCCCAGCAGCATTGCGGTGTACGGCATGGGCAGCCTTGAAGCCAAGTCGCAGACGGGCGCGGTGCGCGAGGATCAGTGCCTCGAACCGACGACGATGTACGGCTGCAACAAACTCGCGTGCGAACACCTCGGCCGCTACTACGCCCGGCACTACCGCCAACTCGCCAAGGACCGGCCGCGCGGCGCGGGGCGCGTGGATTTCCGCTGCATCCGCTTCCCCGGCGTGATCTCCGCCTTCACGCTGCCCTCGGGCGGCACGAGCGACTACGCGCCGGAGATGATCCACGCGGCGGCGAAGGGTGAGTCCTACGCCTGCTTCGTGCGCGAAGATGCGCGCATTCCCTTCATCACCATGCCCGACGCGATCGAGGCCCTGCTGCGCCTCCACGACGCCGAGTCCGGTCGTCTGACGCGCTGCGTCTACAACATCACGGCCTTCGCGCCCAGCGCCGGCGAGATCGCCCAGATCGTGCGGCGGCATTTCCGAGCGGCCGACATCTCCTTCCGCCCCGACGTGGAGCGGCAAGGCATCGTCGATTCCTGGCCGGCGAACGTGGATGATGCCTCAGCGCGCAGCGACTGGGGCTTCCATCCTCGCCACGACCTCAAGGCCGCGTTCGAGGAGTACCTCATCCCCAACATCCGGGCGCATTATGCACGCCGTGACGCCTGCCAATGAAGGCAGATCAGCGAACCGGCTGTTTGGAGTGACCTTCAGTGACGCCATTGACGACGGCTGCTTCGTCAGAAGGTCGCGGATCCGGGTGAGGGCGGCCCGCGGCATGCTCCGGGCCTCCTCCCGATGCAACTGCCTCGCGGCCGCCTCTCGCTTGCTTCAGGGGCGCGGCCGCGCCCCATGAGGCGTCAGCGCAGGTACTCCATGCGTTCGAGCGGCTCGCGCTGCCCGTCAAACTCGAAGGACGCGCGGGCGAAGTAGCCGGGCGGGCGGAGGGCGATGGAGAGCGCGATGCCGGTCATGGCGAAGTTCGCCACGAGGCTCGAGCCGCCGTAACTGACGAACGGCAGCGTCATGCCGGTGATCGGCAGCAGGCCGATGTTCATCCCGATGTTGACGATCATCTGCGAGGCGATGACGGCCGCAAAGCCCACGCAGACGAGGCGGCCGAAGGGGTTCATCGTCGTCGCCGCCGTCATCACGAGGCCGACGAGGTAGACGAGGTAGATGCCGATCATCGCCGTGGCGCCGACGAAGCCCCAGCGGTTCACCACGACGGAGAAGACCATGTCGTTGTGATCCTCCGGGAGGTGCTGGGTCTGGAGGATGAGGCGGCTGCGCTCAGGTCCGAGCCCCATGAAGCCGCCGGCGCCGATGATGGTCATGGCCTTGAAGGCCTGGTAGTTGATGGTGTCGGCCTGGCGGCGGTCGCCGCGGACCTGGTTGACGAGTCCCTGGATGCGCTCGACCTGGTGCTTCTCGAGGATGGGATAGCGCGGCGGATCGTGGTGCGAGGCGAGCAACGAGACGGTGGTGATGATGGCGATGGTGGCGGCGCCCAGACCTGCGATCGTGAAGAGGTGCGTGAGGCGCGCTCCCGCCGCGAGGAGCATGGCGAAGAGAACCGGACCGAAGAGCATCGCCGTGCCCAGGTCCGGCTCGACCAGAATCAGCCCCATCGGCACGAGCATGATGAGGAACGGCACGAGCAGCCCGCGGAGCGTGCGGTAGTTCTTCCGGTAGCGCAGGTAGTGGGCCAGCGCGAGAACGAGGACGATCTTGGCGGCCTCGCTCGGCTGGAAATCGGTTACGACGAGGTTGATCCACCGTCGCGCGCCGTTGCGCGGCCGGACGATCTCGTGCGGCACGAAGGGCAGCAGCACGAACACGAGCAGCGCGATCGCCGCGAACATCGAGGGATACGCGAGATAGCGCCAGGTGCGCGGCGAAGGAAGGGCGCAGATCGCGCCGGCGATGACGCCGACGACGGTGAAGATCGCCTGCTTCTTCCACACGCCCAGCGTGTCGCCGTCTTCGGTCAGGCGGATGGCGGCGATGCCGATGACGCTCAGCGCCACGGCGGCGGCGACGGAGAACCACGCCGGGTTCCACCACAGCACGCCGGGAATCACCGTCGAGGGCGCGGCTTCATTGAGCGTATCCGGCGTCAGGCCGTACTGCTTCGCCCAGTTGCGCGCCGGGGCCGCGGTTCGGATTGGAGCACCGGTGCTCACGGGAGATACCCCTCCGCCTTGAGCGCGTGAATGATCTGGTTGGCGATCGGGCCGGCGCACCGGCTGCCCGAGCCGCCCCATTCGACGATGACGGCGATGGCGTACTCCGGCCGGCCGCGCCCGTCGCCGCTGCCCGGCCCGACGAGTCCGACGAACCACGAGTGCGAGCCGATGCCCGGGGCGCGTTCAGTGAAGGTCGGCCTCGCGGCGGCGTCGAGGAGTGGCTCGCCGTCGGGGCCGTAGCGCAGCACACGGGTCGGCCAGGTTTGCTGCGCGGTGCCGGTCTTGCCCCAGACGTTGACGCCTTCGGCGTTGAAGATGGGTTCATAGCGGTGCTCGTCGGCGCCGACGTCGATGTGCCGCGCGCCGCCGTACTGCTGGTTGTTCACGACTTCGTGCAGGCCCTTGAGGGCGAGGAAGACGGCCTGGTCGTCGAGTTCGAGATCATCCTCGAGGCGCGTTACGCCGCGCGGATCGTCTTTGATGAGGGTGGGGGCGATGTAGTATCCGCCGCGCGCCAGTGCGGCATAGGCGGCCGCCGCGTGCAGCGGCGTCCACGCCACGCTCCCCTGCCCCATGGCCAGCATGAGCGGCTCGCTGCGGCCGGGCGGGTTGGCCGGGTCATAGCCCACCGCTCGGTTGTAGAGCGAGACGCCGAGATCGAGCGGCCGGCCGAGGCCCCAGTCGGCATAGACCTCGCGGCACTTCTCGAGGCCGAGGTGGTGCCCGATCGTGTAGAAATAGATGTTGCAACTGCGCGCAATCGCTTCGACCGGGCCGAGCGGGCCGTGCGCGCCGTAGGCGGGGGGGCGGTAAATCCAGCAGCGCAGCATCTGGTTGTTGTCGGGGTAGAAGTGCCCGCGGCAATCGACCTCGCGCTGCAGACTCCACTGCCCGTGCGACATGGCCCAGGACATGAACAGCGGCTTGACGATCGATCCCGGCGCGTAGGGAATGTCGAGGGCGCGGTGGTAGAGGTCCGGCGGCGGGACGAGGCGGTCGAACTCCTCCCGTTCCTTCTCCCCCAGCGCGGCGCGGTAGCGCGCCAGCGATTCGGGCAGGGCCGCGGGCGAGGAAACGCACGCGAGCACCTCGCCGCTTCTGACCTCGATGATGACCGCGGCGGCGGCGAGCGGCATGCCGAGGGGCAACTCGTTCTCCTGGCCGTGCCACGGCTGCACGCGCGTCAGGCCGAAGCGCGGATCGAGCAGGCCGAGCACCTTCGCCTGGAGTTGAACATCGATGGTCAGTTGCACGATCCCGCCGGGCTGCGGTTCGAGGCGCTTGTCGGGCGTGTCGTCCACGTATCGGGTGATGACGCCGCGCGTGCCGCGCAACTGCTCTTCGAGGGCGCGTTCGAGCCCGCGGCTGCCCACGCCGTCGCCGGGGAGGTAGCCCTTGAGGTCGATGACCTCCCGGTCGGGGCCGTGCAGCGGGCGCGCCTCGAGTTCCTCGCGATTCACTTCCTCGCGCATCGAACCGACGAGAGGGGACGTCACGTCGGCGAGTTCGATCGTCAGCGGTTCATCACGGCGCAGCGGTGCGGGGAGGGTGGAGCGGTCGAGCGTCACCGTGGCGCGCCGCCAGGGGTAGTCGCGTGTGCCGGAGGTGCGCACGGTGACGGCCGGCTGGTCCGGGCCGATCTGCGGCCCGTTGGCCGAGAGGGCCTTGAACTCCGCCTCCCCTCCCGCGGGCACGCGCGTGAGGATGACGTGCGGGCGGCGCTGTTCGAGAATGGGGCGCCGCACCTCGCTGATGGGAATCTGCGTCTGGAACTGCCGCTCGCGCTGCTGACGCCACTGCTCGTGGAGGTATTCCGCCATGCGTTCGACGCGCTGGGCGATGGCGTCGCGCCGGGCGTGGACTTCATCGAGGGGGGTCTGTCCGAGGCGGGCGATCTCGCGCCAGACCTCTTCCACCTCGCGCTCGTAGCGCGGCCGGTACTGGTCGATGAGCGCTTCGCGCCGGGCGCGGCTGAGTTCGTTCCACTCCTCCCGATGCAGGCGACGGGCCTCGCGGCCCGCCTGGGCGACCGCCCACTCGCCGCTGATGAGGCGATAGTCCACCAGGATGTCAAAGCACGGCCGGTCGAGCGCCAGCACCTCGCCGCGCCGATCGACGAGTCGGCCGCGGTAGGTCGGCAGCAGTTCGCTGTCCACGAGGATCGCCTCGGCCGCTTCGAGATGCTCAGCCCCCTGCACCACCGTCAGGCGGTAGAGCTGTCCGAGCAGCGCGCAGACAGCGAGCACCACCATCGCCAGCAGCAGCAGCAGGCGCCGGTGAAACATGCTCGGGATGATCGCGTCGCGCTTCACTGGTCTTCCGACGGCCGGGGCGGCCGCTCTCGGCGGCGGGGGCGCTGCGCCGGTCTCTTCTCACTCCACCGACGCCAGCGCCTGGCGCACTTCCTGTTCATCGGGCCGGCCCTCGAGGAGCACCGCATCCTCATGCACCACCACGGGCACGCGGAAGCGGAACTGCTCCAGCAGACCGGGATCGCCATCGATGTCGATGGAGACGAGGCTCAAATCGTCGCGCCCCTCCTCCTCGATCACCGAGGAGATCATCGCCCAAAGCCGGTCGCACAGCCCGCAGTTGCGTTTCGTATAGAAGAGTAGATCGGCCATGTCGCACACACGCCTTCGCAATCATCCGGCGCCGGTCCCGCACGCCGCCGTGCGATCCGATGCGCCGCCCTGTGCCGATCGATCTTATTGCCCGGCAGGCGCGCGAACGAACCGTTTGCCCTCCGGCCCCGGGGCCCTCACGCTTTCGTGCTTCCCGCGCAGGCGAGAATCCGCTCTCCCTCCTCCGGCTCCCTTGTCCTGAGTCTCATCGAAGGATGCGGGGGAGAGCCGCGGCGGGGGGGTTCCATCATTGCGGCGCAGGGTTCCCCCCCGGGGGAACGCGCGGGACAGACCCTTCACGGGCATGACGACGAAATCGCCATGGCCCCGCCCTCCGGCCGCCGTGCCGACGGCTCCTCGATCTTGCCGGCCGGCCCCCGCGGCTGTGGGAGTAGAATGACCCGTCGCCTCGTCTTCGGACCGCCCGTGCATGCCGTGTCGAACGGAGGCCGGAGTGTGCGGCAGAATCTCGCTCGGGGGCGCCCCGCCGTGATCAAACTTCTGCTCGTTTTCCTCGGTTCGGGCCTCGGCGGATCGCTGCGCTATCTCGTCTCCGGGCTGGTGCATGATCTCTGGGGGCCGACCTTTCCCCTCGGCACGCTGGTGGTCAATTGCTCCGGCTGCCTCGCCATGGGGTTCCTCGCCTCGATGATGATGGGACCGGCCGCCGTGCGCGAGGAGTACCGCATCGCCGTTCTCATCGGCCTGCTCGGCGGGTACACGACGTTCTCGACCTTCGGGCGCGAGACCATGGCCCTCATCACCGATGGGCAGTGGCTGCTGGCGGGAACCAACGTGGTGCTGAGCAACATCCTCGGCCTGCTGGCCATCTGGGCCGGGGCCGCGCTGTCCATCCGAATCTATGGAGCAGGCGCCCCATGACCGACTCACTCAAGCACGGCGTCTTCGCCCAACCCGAGCCTGCCCAGCGCCTGACGATCTACATCGGCGAGAGCGACCGGTTTGACGGCCGGCCCCTCTACGAGGCGATCGTCCTCAAGGCCCGCGAGGCGCATCTGGCCGGGGCCACCGTCCTCCGCGGGCCGATGGGCTTCGGCGCCGACAGCCGCATCCACACCGCCAAGATCCTCCGCCTCTCTCAGGATCTGCCCATCGTGATTGAGATCGTCGATACTCCCGCCAGGATCGCCCGTTTCCGGCCTGACCTCGACCGGATGATCGGCGGCGGACTTGTCACCCTCGAAGATGTCGGCGTGCTCATCTACAGCCCGTCCAAGCCGAGTTCCTGACTGCCTCTGGGCCCACCCTTCCCGACCCGCGTTTCCGCGCTCGTCATCGAAGCACGCGCTGCTGACGCCGGGTGCGGCTGAGTGGAGGCCGATGGCCCGCCTGCCCGCCGATAGAATGGGGCAAGTGAAACTGCTCGCCGGCGGCCCCGGATGGTCCGGGGTTCGCGGCGCGGGCGTGCGCGCATCGCGCGGCGGAACTTGATGGACTGGCTGGCGGACATCTCGCGGCACCGGACATTGGGCGAACTGGCAGCGCGCCTGGCGGTCGGGCGCGAGACGTATCTGCGCCTCCCCGGCGGCAACGCTTCGACGGTCAGCGCCGTCGTCGCGGCGATCAAGCGAAGTCAGCCCATCCTCCTCGTCACCGCCCACATCGACGACGCCGACGAAGCGGTTGATGAACTCGGGGCTCTGGGCGTCGCGGCCCGGCTTTTTCCCGCCCTCGAAGTCCTGCCCGGCGAGACCGGCGTCAATCCCGAACTGCTCGGCCAGCGGCTTGAACTCGTGCGGTTGCTCATTGATCAGGCGCGGCCGGCGGTGATCGTCGCGCCGATTCATGCGCTCATGCAGGCCGTGCCGGCGGCTGATCGTCTCGGCGCGCTGTGCCTCAATCTGCGCGCTGGTCAGACGCAACCCGTCGGGGCGCTGCTCGCCTGGCTCGAAGAGGCCGGATACCAGCGCGTCGCCGCGCTCGACGGGCCGGGGCAGTTCTCCGTGCGCGGCGGGCTCGTGGACATCTACCCCGCCGGGCGCGGCGACGACACGCCCCCCGTGCGCCTGGACTTCTTCGGCGATGACATCGAACGCATCAGCGAGATCGATCCCGACACGCTTGCCAGCGATCGGCGCATCGGCGAAGTGCAGATCGTCGGCGCGACCGTCAAGGCGCTGCTGAGCGATGAAGGCGGCACGCTGCTGACGCAGTATGTGCCCGAGGATGCCGTCGTCATTCTGCACGAACTCATGGAAGTGACGGAGCAGGGGCGCGGCTACTACGAGCGGGCCACCTCGGGCGGCGCGGTCTTCGGCCCGCCCGCGGTCCTCGCCGACCTGCGCCGCTTCACCTACGTGCAGGCCGATGCTCATCCGATCGGCGCGACCGATCCCGAAGCGACGATCGACCTGCCCGTCGAGTCTCTCCCTTCGTTCGCCGAGGAGGCGAAGGAGGCGGTGCGCGAACTCGTCGAGATGGTCCGCGGCGAGGCGCGCGTCATCGTCTTCTGCATCAGCGAGGGGGAGCGGCAGCGCTTCCGCGAACTTCTGGCCGACGCGGCGCCGGAGGGAGTGGGCGAGATCGAATCGATCGTGTCCTACCTGCATCGGGGTTTCGTGTGGACCGGCGAGGGCGCTCCGCGCCTCGCCCTCGTGCCCTACCACGAGTTGCTGCACCGGTATCACGTGCGGCGAAGCACGAAGCGCCTCCGCGCGAGCCGGGCGATGGATGCCTTCCTCGAAATCGCGCCGGGCGACTACGTCGTGCACCGCGACCACGGCATTGCCCGATTCGTCGAACTCGCCATGCTGCGCATCGACCGCACCGACGGACGGCGCAATGACTCGGCTCCGGAGCGCGAATACCTCACCCTCGAGTTCGCCGGCGGGACGCGGCTGCACGTCCCTCTGACGCGCATCGACCTCGTGCAGAAGTACATCGGCGGGTTCGAGGGCAAGCCGCCGCTCTCGCACATGGGCGGCGCCCGCTGGTCGCGGCAGAAGGAGCAGGTCAGCGCGGCGGTTCGCGACCTCGCGGCCGAGATGCTGCGCATCCAGGCGGCGCGGCAGCATGTGCCGGGCATCCGCTATCCGAACGACACCGCGTGGCAGAAGCAGTTCGAGGCGGAGTTCCCCTATGAGGAGACGCCGGACCAGCTGGCGTCGCTCAGCGAGATCAAGAAGGACATGCACGGCGACCGGCCGATGGACCGCCTCCTGTGCGGCGACGTCGGCTTCGGCAAGACGGAACTGGCGATCCGCGCGGCCTTCAAGGCGGCGGAGTACGGCAAGCAGGTGGCGGTGCTCGTGCCCACCACCGTCCTCGCCGAGCAGCACTATCGCACCTTCCGCCAGCGCTTCGCCGACTACCCCTTCCGCGTCGAGGTCATCTCGCGCTTCCAGACGGGGCAGAAGTCGCGGGCGATCCTGCGCGACCTCCGCGAGGGGCGCGTCGATGTGATCATCGGCACCCACCGGCTGCTGAGCAAAGACGTGAAGTTCGCCGACCTCGGACTCGTCGTCATCGACGAGGAGCAGCGCTTCGGCGTCGAGCACAAGCAGCGACTCCTGCAGTTTCGGCTGACGGCGGATGTGCTCACACTCAGCGCCACCCCCATCCCGCGCACGCTGCACATGTCGATGCTGGGACTGCGCGACATCTCCTCGCTCACGACCGCTCCGACGGACCGGCGCGCCGTGGTCACGGAGGTCATTCCCTGGAATGACCGGCGCATCGCCCAGGCGATCGCTCGCGAACTGGCGCGCGAGGGGCAGGTCTTCTTCGTCCACAATCGCGTGCACAGCATCCAGAGCATCGCCGACCAGGTGCAGCGGATGGCGCCCGAAGCCCGGGTCATCATCGGCCACGGGCAGATGCCCGACCGCGAACTGGAGAAGGTGATGATCCGCTTCATCCGCCACGAGGCGGACATTCTCGTGAGCACGACGATCATCGAGTCCGGCATCGATATTCCCAGCGCCAACACCATGTTCATCAGCGACGCGACGAACTTCGGGCTGGCCGACCTGCACCAGTTGCGCGGGCGCGTCGGGCGGTCCAAGCACCGCGCCTACTGCTACCTCCTCCTGCCGCGTGACAAGTCGGTGACATCGGCGGCGGCGAAGCGGCTGCGCGCCGTCGAGGAGTTCTCGATGCTCGGTGCGGGGTTCAAGATCGCCATGCGCGACCTCGAGATCCGCGGCGCGGGAAACCTCCTCGGCGCCGAGCAGTCCGGCCACATCGCCGCCGTCGGCTACGAGATGTACTGCCACCTCCTCGAATCGGCGGTCAAGGATCTCAAGCACGAGCCCGACCTCCGCCCCGTCGAGACGGAAATCGAACTGGACATCGACGCGGCGATTCCGCGCTCGTTCATCCCCGCCGATCTGCGGCGGATGGAGGCGTACCGCCGCGTCAGCCAGGCCCGCAGTCTGGCCGAACTCGCAAAGGTGGAGCGCGACCTCAGCGATGCCTACGGCTCACTGCCGGCGGCGACGGAGATGCTCCTGCGCCTGACGCAAGTGCGCATCCTCGCCGCGATAGGAGGCGTGCGCTCGCTCGTGCGCCACGAGAGCGACATCATCATCCGCGCGCGCGAGGCGCAGCGCGTGATGGCGGCCATGGAAGGCGCGCCGGGAACGGTGCGGCTTGTCAGCAGCGCCGGCGGCAACGGGGCCGAGGTCTACTACCGGCCCGCTGCCGCGGCACGCCAGGGGGCGACTCTGCTGAGCATCCTCAAGAAGCGCTTCGAAACGCTGATCGCCGAACCGGCGATCGCGGGGGGAGGACCGATCCTCCCGGGCTGACCTCCAGGTCGCGAAGACCCCAGGAAACCTCAGCAGAGGCGGGTGGCGAGAGAGCGATCGCCCGCCTGGCCGCCTGCCCCGGCCGAATCGATTCGGCCCCGGCTCCAGGCCTTTCTGCGTCTGTGAGGTTCCTCTTCCGATCGCCATGGATCAGTCGCCGTGCGCCTCAGGAGCACTCATCCGGCGATGACGAGTTTGAGGATGGCCATGCGGATCGCGACGCCGTGCGTCACCTGGCGGAGGATGACCGAGCGCGGGCCGTCGGCCACTTCGCTGTCGAGTTCGAGGCCGCGGTTGATCGGGCCGGGGTGCATGACGACGGCGTGCTCGGGCATGAGGCGCGTGCGCCGCTCGGTCAGGGCGTAGCCGTCGCGGTATTCGTGCGTCGAGGCGATCGACTGGCCCGCCAGGCGCTCGAACTGCACGCGCAGCATCATCACCACGTCCACGGTGGGCAGGACGGCGTCGAGATCGTGCGATACCTCGACGCCCATGGCGCCCAGCGAAGCCGGCGCCAGCGCCGGCGGGCCGACGACGATGACCTTCGCCCCCAGCGTGCGCAGGCCGAAGATGTTGGACCGCACGACGCGGGAGTTGATGATGTCGCCGACGATGGCGATGCGCCGCCCGGCGAGATCGGAGCCGAAGTGCCGCTGGAGCGTGAAGATGTCGAGCAACCCCTGCGTCGGATGCTCATGCCGTCCGTCGCCGGCGTTGACGACGCCGCAGCGGACGTGATCGGCGATGTTGCGCGGCACGCCCGCGCTGGAGTGGCGCACGACGAGGGCATCGACGCCCATCGCCTCGATGTTGCGCGCCGTGTCGATCTCCGTCTCTCCCTTGCTCGTGCTCGAGCCCTCCCCGCTCACCTGGATCACGTCGGCGGAGAGGAGTTGGGCCGCGCGCGTGAAACTGTTGCGCGTGCGCGTCGAGTCCTCGAAGAAGATGTTGGCGACGCAGTGCCCTGCGAGGTCGTCGAACTTCCGCCCCGGCTCCATGACGAGGGGGAGATAGCGCTCGGCGAGGGCGAAGACGTGCGCCATCTCAGCGCCGGAAACGCCCTCAAGAGACAGCAGGTGCCGTCGGGTCCACGGCCTGGGTGCGGCGGCGGCGGGCGCGGGCGCCTGGTTCATGCCCGATAGTGTAGCAACGAGGCCCCGGCCAAGGGCACCACCCTCTTGCCGCGAGGCCGACGCCCCGTACTATGTCGCGGGTGAATGGCCGGGAGACTCGGATGAGAAGGGCGGCGACCATCCTGTGCCTGGCGGCTGCGGCGGCGCTCACGGCCCGCCCGCTGCTCGCCCAGGCGCCCTCGCCGGCCCGGCCGCCGAGTCCGTCCGTCCTCATCGCGCCGGAGGCGGCGCTGCGCATCGCGACCGAGCGCCTCCGCGCCGAAGGGCGCGCGTTCCGCGCCACCGGCAATCTTCCGCGGCCGCGGCCGGACTTCGCCGAGACCTTCAGCTACCTGCTCCGACCGGAAGACGTCGTGGAAGCGGTCGCGGCGGTGCAGGACCGTGAGGACGCCGCCGTCGATGCCTACATCCGCTGGCAACTGCTCAGTTTCAAGCCCGATCTGGCCGGGATGAGCAGCGCGCAGTATGAGCGCCTCCTGGCGAACCTCCCGCGCCTCGCGCGGAATCCCGCCGCGGATCCGGGAGTGCACGAGCAGTTCGAGTACCTCGCGGATCCGGCCGGGCGCAGCGCCGCGGCTCGCGCGGACCTCGAGCGCCGGTGGGATGCGTTGCGTTTCGAGGCGAGCCAGGTCGAGTTGATCAATCAGCCGGCGCTCAAGTTCCGCGACGCCGTGGCCGAGTCGATGCCCGAGGCGGCGCTGCGGCGCCTGGGAGTCCTCCTTACCGACCTGAGCGACCGCATCCGCGCCGCGTCGAGCACGCGGAGCGTCAAGGCGCGCATCTCCGCGCTGCTCAAGGCGCGCATGACTGACGATTCGATCGGCCTCGAGCAGCGATGGGCGCTGATCCGGCACATCGAGCAGATGCAAGGCCCGGGCACGCGCGTCGTGCGCGACGTCGTCTTCTACGTCGATGCGCCGGCGGATGTGCGCTACAGCACCTATGCCGTCGGCGGTGCGGACGTGGCGCGGTGGACGGCGTACCTGAACCGGCATGAACCGTGAGCGCTTCGCGCGACGCAGGGACGAGCCAATGAAACAGAAGAACGGCTGGGGTCGGTCGATGCGGATCGGCATCGTCGGTTTCGGCCGCATGGCCGAGTTGTGCCACCTTCCCGGTCTGCGCCAGGCGGGCTGGGAGGTCGCCGCCGTCGTCGACGTTACGGCGGCGCGTCGGCAGGCGGCGCAGGCCGCAGGCGTCCCCATCGTCTGCGATCGGATCGAGGCGCTGATCGATGCGGGCATCGGTGCGGCCCTCATCGCGCCTCACAGCAGCGTCCGCTGGAGCGTCATCGAGCCGCTCATCGCGCGCGGCGTTCACCTGCTCATCGAGAAGCCGCTGGCGACGACGGTGGACGAGGCGCGGCGCATCTGCGAAGCGTGCGAGCGGGCCGACGTGCTGTGCAGCGTCTTTCACAACCGGCGCTGGGATGCGGATTTTCTGCGCGTCCGGAAGATCCTGGAGAGCGGGTTCATCGGGCAAGTGCTGCGGATGGAGAACCGCCTCTTCGAGGCCGAGCCGGCGACGCGCTTCGGCGCCGCCGAGTTCAACCAGGCCTGGCGGGTGACGGCGGGAATGGGCGGCGGCTCGATGCTCGACTGGGGCCCGCACCTGATCGACCAGGTGCTGACGCTCATGCACGGCGCCGGGCCCGTCGTGAGCGTCAACGCCGAGGCGCGGTCCGTGCGCCACGGCGATGCGGATGATCACTTCATGATCGACCTGCGCTTCGAGAACGGCGCGGCGGCGCTGGTGGGCAAGAGCGACATCTGCCCGATCGGCCCGAAGCACAAGTGGCTGGTCGTCGGCGAGCGCGGCTCGCTGGTGGGCGACTGGAAGTCGCTGAGGGCGCGCAATGTCGAGGGCGTCGAAACGAAGTCGCGCGCCGCGCCCCGGCCTGCCGACCTGCACCGCAACTTCCTCGAGGCGGTGCGCGACGGCAAGCCACTGCTCGTGACGGCACGGCAGTCGCTGCGCACCGTCGAGATCTTCGACGCGGCGCGGCAGAGCGCGGCGAGGGGGGTCGCCATCTCAACTCGGATCTGATCAGGAGACCCTCATTTCTTCGGCTCCTCAACCTCATTCTGCAGGGCCGCCTCAATCAACCGGAGAACCCGTTCAGCATCATCAGTCCGATTCAACCTGGCACACTCGAGGACTCCCATCTTGTCGAAAAACGCGCGTGCCGTGACATCCGCTCCCCCGTCCAGCAGCGCTTGAACCACATCGGCCCGGCACATGATCGCGGCATTCATCAGCAGGCTTCGGCGTTGAGGCTCGTATTCCGGCGGGCGTCTCGATTCAAACTCGAGTGGGACATTTGGATCGGCGCCTGCCTCGCACAACAGTCGAACGCTCTGGGCGCTGCCAGCGTCCACCGCGGCGTACAGCGCCGTCCAGCTCCCTTCTCCCTCTGCACGAGCATCCGCTCCTGACTTCAATAACCGTTCAACGAATCGCTCCTCGCCGAATCGACTCGCCGCCCACATCAGGGGCGTGAACGCGTATCGGTCGCGCTCATTGATGCTCTCGGGGTTTGTGCGCAGAATCTCCTCCAGGGCATCCCCGTCCTGGAGCAGCACGGCTCTCGTCAGTGCGGGAAAGGCGTCAAGAGACTCGGTCTTGATTGGCATTTCCTGCCTTTTGAACATGTCGAAAACGGCGAACATCAGGGGGCCAAAGTCAGCCGACCTGGCCCCGCGACCCGTAAGGTGTTCGTACCAAGTCCTGTCCGTAACCGGAAAGAGCAGTAACGCAGTGTCGAGATCACCAAACATGATTGCCCTGTTAAGCACAACCAAATGGCCCGGTGGAATCGGTTGATTGGCATCGGCGCCATGCTCCAGGAGCAGAGCCGTCATTTCGGGCGCGCTCTGCTCGGCGCCAACGGCGTAGTACAACGCGGTACCACCCGAAGTTGTCTTGGTGTTGGGATCGGCACCGGCGGTAAGCAGAGCCTTAACGATCTCAGTATTCTGTGTCTCGATCGCCAGGATCAGCACAGGTTTCTGTTTCACAATGTTGGTGTCGCCATAGAGAAACAGCCCTACAACGTCCTCTTTCGAGACGACGGCATTCGGGTTCGCACCGCCGTCCAGCAACTCGCGAACCTCTGCCACATCGCCCTGCCTGATCGCGTCGATCAGGTCGCCAGTGGTGCAACCAGCCGCTACGACGCTCATCGAAGCAATGAGTGCCGCAGAAAGCGCTGCGAGGAAGCGGTGCTTGACATGCTGAGAAAACAGGCGGGACTGGCACGATGTCACGGGGGAAGACATGAACGCTAACTTGTTGCAGATACGAGACATAAAATGTACCTGTCGCGCTTTTTACGTCGGCTCACGGGCGACGATCATGGCGATGAGGCGGTAGACCAGTTTCGCCGCGGTGAAGGCGCTGGCGTGGTGGCCGGGCAGGGGGAGGAGTTCGACCACGTCGAACGCGGCGACGCGGCGACGGGCCGTCACCTTCTGCAAGAGGCGATCAACATCGCTCCATGACAGGCCGCCCGGCTCGGGCGTGCCCGTCGCGGGAATGAGACTCGGGTCAAACGCATCCAGGTCGATGGTGATGTAGACATCATCGGTGAGGAGATCGACGACGCGGTCCATCCACGTCGCGTCCACGTTCTGCACGATCTCGTGGGCGAAGAAGACGCGGTCGCGCTCCATCGCCTCCGCTTCGGCGGCTTCGATGGCGCGCAGGCCGACCTGCACGATCGGGCACCACTGCCGCGCCCGCGCCATCACGCATGCATGATTGTGCGATGATCCCTCGTACTCCTCGCGCGTGTCGCCGTGCGCATCGATCTGGAGGACGGAGAGGTTGGCGATGCGCTTCGCGGCGGCGCGGATGGCGCCGATGGAGACGCTGTGCTCTCCGCCGAGGACGATGGGAATCTGCTCGCGGCCGAAGATCGCATCGACGGCCGCGGCGACGCGGTCGGCCAGTTCCTCAGGAGCGCCTTTCCAGTCGATGGGATCGAGGGTCGTGACGCCGCGGCGGCAGGGTTCCGAGTTGGTCTGAATGTCGTACCACTCGACGGTTGCAGAGGCGTCAATGATCGCCCCCGGCCCCTTGTCCGATCCCTTCTGCCAGCTGCTCGTCTCGTCGTAGGGAACCGGCAGCACGGCAAAGCGCGAGGTGAACGGGTCGCGCATCTCCGGCGGCAGATCGAGGAAGCCCGGGTTGCGCGGCTGATGGCGGTAGGTCATGATCGTCAAACAGCGGGACCAGTGGGTCCAGCGGGTGCGGTGCGCGGCGTCGGGCGGGTTCAGGCGTCTTGCGACTCCCCCGGCTCGAGATAGGTGTAACTCTTCAGTCCGTCCTTGTAGAACCGCAGGAGCAACTGGCTCTCGCGCACCGTGAGGGTCTTGGTCTTGACGGCCTGCTCGCAGTCGCGGCGGAGGTTCTGCTCGAGCCGCTCGACGTCGAACTGGACGTAGCCGAGCACGTCGCGGACCTTGTCGCCTTCGATGAGTTCGTCGATGGACCAGTCGCCGCCCTCGTCGATGCTGATGTGAACGACGTGCGTGTCGCCGAAGAGGTTGTGCAGGTCGCCGAGAGTCTCCTGGTAGGCGCCGACGAGGAAGGCGCCGAGGTGATACTCCTCGTCGGGGGCGACTTCGTGGAGTTCGAGCGTCTTGCGGATGTCGCGGCGATCCACGAAGCGGTCAATCTTGCCGTCGCTGTCGCAGGTGATGTCCGCGAGGACGCCGTGCCGCGTCGGGCGTTCGTTGAGGCGCTGGAGCGGCATAACAGGGAAGATCTGGTCAACCGCCCACGAGTCGGGCAGGGACTGGAAGAGGGAGAAGTTGCAGAAGTAGGTGTCGCTGAGGATGACTTCGAGGTCTTCGAACTCCTCGGGCACGGAGTCGAGGCCGCGGCAGACGTCGCGGACCTTGGCGCACACGCCCCAGAAGAGGCGCTCCGCCATGCCGCGCAGGTGCAGGCTCATGTAGCCGAGGTTGAAGAGATTCATCGCCTCGTCGCGGGCCTGGATGGCGTCGTGGTAGGCCTCGACGAGGCGCCGCGGGCTGATGCTGTTGTAGGCGTCGAAGAGGTCGTAGATCGGCTGGGGCACGTCGTCTTCCGGCATCCCCGCCTCCTCGATCGACTGCGGAATCGTGAAGCGGTCCAGCCCGGCGCTGCCCAGCACGTTGAAGACGAGAATGCTGTGGAAGGCGACCATGGCCCGGCCGCACTCCGTTACGATCGTCGGGTGCGCGACCTCGTGATCGTCGCAGACGGTCTTGATGCGATAGACGACGTCGCTGGCGTACTCCACGAGCGTGTAGTTCATGGAGGATTCGAAGTTCGTCTGCGAGCCGTCGTAGTCCACGCCCAGGCCGCCGCCGACGTCCATGTACTGGAGGTTGGCGCCGAGTTTGGCGAGTTCGACGTAGACGTGGGCGAGTTCGTTCACCGCGGTCTTGACGTGCCGGATGTCGTAGATCTGGCTGCCGATGTGGCAGTGGAGGAGCTGGAGGCAGTCGAGCATCTCCCGCTCCTTGAGGAAGTCCACCATGCGGAGGATTTCGCTCACGAAGAGGCCGAACTTCGACTTCGCCCCCGCCGACGACTTCCACCGCCCGACGCCCTGCGAGGCGAGTTTGACGCGCACGCCGATCTTCGGCCTGACGTCGTACTTCTTGGCGTACTTGGCGATGAGGAGCAGTTCATGAAAGCTCTCGACGACGGGGATGATGTTGCGGCCGAGTTTGGCGGCCAGAACGACGGCCTCGATGTACTTGTCGTCCTTGAAGCCGTTGCAGACGATGAGCCGGCCGTTCGCGTCCGGCGTCATGCCGAGCACCGCGAGCAGTTCCGGCTTGGAGCCGACTTCAAGTCCGAACTCGAACGCCCCTCCGAAGCGGTAGACCTCTTCGATGACGAGGCGCTGCTGGTTGACCTTGATGGGGTAGACCGCCCGGTGCCCGCCGCGGTACTCGTTCTCCGTCATGGCGGTGCGGAACGCCGAAGAGATGTCCTGGAGGCGCGTCTGGAGGATGCCGCTGAAACGCAGCAGCACCGGCGAGTGAATGTCGCGCTCCTTGAGCCCCTCGAGGACTTCGATCAGGTCGATCTCCGTCTTCGGATCGCGCGTCGGCCGAACGACGACGTGGCCGGCGGCGTTGATGGCGAAGTAGCCCTTGCCCCACGCCTGGATGTCGTAGAGGTCGATGGCGTCGTCGATGGTCCACGCGGGGTCGAGCACTCCGCGCCCGGGCTTGGCGATCGTGGTCATGGGAGGATTGTAGACGAGGATGCGGCGGAAATGACCCCCGGGGCGCGCCGATTCGCTCGCGGCACCGCGACCGCTCCTCTCCTGCGAAGAGCCTACTGTTCTCGCTCACTCACCCGCTCGGGCCGATGGTGGATGGTGGTGCGGCGTCGACGCGAGCGGGGCCACGCGGGCTCCCGTCGCGAGGGTGCCCTGATCCCCGAGCCACCGGAGTCACCGACGTGTCCATCTCGAAAATGAAGCGCATCCTTGTCACCGGCGGCGCTGGGTTCCTCGGCTCGCACCTCTGCGACCGCCTCGTCGAGCAGGGGCACGACGTCATCTGCCTCGACAACTTCTTCACGAGCCAGAAGATCAACATCGCCCACCTGCTCAGCCGGCCGAACTTCGAACTCATCCGCCACGACGTGACGCACCCGATCTGGCTCGAGGTGGATGAAATCTACAACATGGCCTGCCCCGCCAGCCCCATCCACTACCAGTGGAACCCCATCAAGACGATGAAGACCAGCGTGCTGGGGATCATTAACGTCCTCGGCATGGCCAAGCGCACCCGCGCCAAGGTCCTCCACGCCTCGACGAGCGAGGTCTACGGCGACCCCGAGGTCCACCCCCAGCCGGAGTCCTACCGCGGCAATGTCAACCCCATCGGCCCGCGCGCCTGCTATGACGAGGGCAAGCGCGCCGCCGAGACCCTCTGTTTTGACTACCACCGCTCCAACGGGCTCAACATCCGCGTCGTGCGCATCTTCAACACCTACGGACCGCGCATGCACCCCTACGACGGCCGCGTCGTCTCCAACTTCATCCGCCAGGCCCTCACCGGCGAGGACATCACCATCTACGGCGACGGCAGCCAGACCCGGTCCTTCTGCTACGTCGATGACCTCGTCGAAGGGATCATCCGCATGATGAACGGGCCGGATGACTTCGTCGGGCCTGTCAACCTCGGCAACCCGAACGAGTTCACCATACGCCAACTGGCCGAGATGGTCGTGGCGATGATCGGCACGCGATCGAAGATCGTCTACGAGGATCTTCCCGCCGACGATCCCACGCAGCGCCAGCCCGTCATCGACCTTGCTCGCGAGAGACTCGGCTGGGAGCCGAAAGTGCAGTTGCGCGAGGGACTGGCCCGCACGATCGAGTACTTCCGCGGCGTGGACCTCAGGCAGTTCCGCGTCCCCACGCCCAATGGGTGATCCAGCCGGATCGCGCTCGCAGAACATTGCACTGCGGCCTGCGCGCGTCGGCGAGGGGTGAGCCAGTGGCGAGAGCGATCGGGCGCGATGCCCGCCCTCAGGATGCGGATCCGCGCCGGGCGGATTCGCAAGCGACCGCGAGAGTCGGATCGCCGGCCGGCATGACCTTAAGTCGCGGACGATACTCCGCACCCGGGGGCGGATCCCCTCGTGTTTGAATCCCGCCTACACTCTGGGCCAGACCTTTGCCCACCGGGTGTCGTGTGCGGCGTCCGGGCAGCCGTGGAGAGGTGACCGAGCGGCTGAAGGTGCACGATTGGAAATCGTGTGTGCGGGAAACCGTACCGCGGGTTCGAATCCCGCCCTCTCCGCTTT
>JBDIVQ010000048.1:0-25889 GCA_039794345.1 Phycisphaerae bacterium
GCTCTGGGCGGAGTTCGATGTCGGGCGTTCCTGCCCCGGTCGCACTGAACTCTCGTCCAGAGCGACGAGCGTTCAGTGCCACCCGCTCCGGTTGAGGAACTCCATATTTCGCGGCGCGGCATCTTCTGGACGCGGCTCTCCCGGCAGTGGGCAACGGGGCGAGCACCCTTCGCGCTGCCTCTGTTGCGCTCCCGCGGCGGCGTGTCGGATTTGCCGGCGCTGCGGACTTGTCGGCGGGGGCGGGGACGCGGATCATCGTTTATGAACCACGATGCTCTCTCAATCGCTCCGCGCCGCCGATCCGCCGCGGCGCCGCGGCTCGGACGGATTCGCAAGCGATACGTCGTCCTTCTTCTCGCCCTGCTGCTCGTCGCATGGCTCGGATGGGTGGTTGCGGGCGCCATCCGCGCCAAGCCCGGCCCGCTGGTGGACTATGGCCGGGAACTGCTCGAGCATGCCGCGGCCGCGCAGCCGGAGGGGGAGAACGGCTGGCGGGCATTCCTTGACGCCATCGCCATCTACGACTCGATCGACCCGCCCGATCTGCCCGACTGGCCGACCGACCTGGTCGAAGCCGCGGAGATCGAGTCGCTCACGCGGGTGCTTGACGGCGAATTCGACCCGCAGCGGCTGCGCTTCGAGTTGGCCATGCTCCAGCAGGTGGAAGGCTCGGGCGTGCTGGAGCGGCTCGACGCGATGGCGGCCGCGCCGCGGGCGGTGCGCGAGTCGATCAATGTCGATGGCCCGGGAATCGTCTTCACTCTCCTCCCGGAACTCTCCCCGGCTCGAAGCCTCGCCAAGATGAGCGCGGCGAGGATGCGCGTCGCGCTGGAGCGAGGCGACACGGCGCAGTTCCTCCGTTCGGCGGAGCACGGCCTGGCGCTGGGGCGCGTCCTCGCCCACGATCCCTTCTATGTCAGCCGCCTCGTCGGCCTGGCGGTGTCGAACCTCATGCTCAGCGAGATCGGCCACACCCTCATCGAGCACAACCTGGATGAGGCGACGTGCCGGCGACTGGCGGAGATGCTCGATCGACGTGTCTTGCCGCCCATGAGTCTGGCGCTCGAGGCGGAGCGCCTCTGTCAACTGGACACGATCCAGCGCCTCTACTCCGACGACGGCAAGGGAGACGGGATTCTGCTGATGTCCAAGTCGGTCGAGATGGGCAGCATGCTCGGGGGCGGGCCGCCAATCGGCGGCGGGCATCCGATCTTCAACGTCGCCGGCCTCTTCCTGCCGGGGCGGGCCGAGACCACGCGCCTGCTCGACGAATACTTCGACGCGGCGATTGAGCAGTCGGGCCTCTCCGGACCGGAGCAGCAGGCTCATCCCGTTGATCTCGACGCCTTCCCGGACAACCTGCCTCGCGGCCACTTCTTCCTGAGAATGCTGCTGCCGGCGCTGTCGCGCGGCGCCTCGGCTGATCTCAAGTCCCGAGCGCAGCGCCAGGCCGTGCGGATCATGCTGGCTCTCGAGGCGTACGAAGCGCGGCATGGAAGTCCGCCAGAGACGCTGGCCGAACTCGCGCCGGAGTTTCTTCCGTCGGTCCCCCTTGATCCCGTCTCGGGGCAGCCCTTCGTGCTGGTTGGCCGCGCGGCGGCGGAAGGCGACCCGCGCCGCTGGCTGCTCTACAGCGTCGGAACCGATGGCGAGGACAACGGCGGCGCGGAGACGGCCGACCCCGACGATGCCATGGACGCTCTCGAGTTCGAGGAAGCCGCCCGGGGTCTTGACTATGTCTTCAATCGCCTGCGCACCGACCCGACCGAACCCCAGGGCCGGACGGGCGCCGCGGAAACGCCGCCGGCCGGCCCGGACGAGCCGGAGCCGACCAACGGCGGGGAAGAGAAGCCCTGAAGAAAGTCCAACGTCCCGCGGCCCTTGCGAGCCGCGGGACGATTGGGAAGTGCCAGTCATCAGCCACCCGGGGGCTGTTGGATTCGACTGATGACTGAGGACCTTTCGCGAGCAGCCCCTCCTCCGGTCGCTTCACAGGCTCATGTCCGCACCAGCACCGCGTCTTGCACCGATTCTGCCGGAATCGGCGCGCCAAAAGAAAGCCGGGCCGGGAGGGTCATCGCCCGGGCGGCACAGGTTCCGCCTCGCCGGGCTCGGGAAGGGCCTCCGGCCGGCGCAGGTGGGTCACGAGCGCAGGTTCATCGAGGGGGGTGACCTCGTAGAGCACGAGTGAGCCGAGTTCGCGGCGGAAGACGTGCAGACCGGGCGGCATCTCGCGATCCGTGCCCTGGTCGCGCTCAACGCGGTCGATGAAGACCATCACAGGCGCGCTGTTCACCCGGGCGAGCATCGAGACCGTCCGGGGCGAGACGACGTTGAGGTACTTCAGGCCCAGCGCCTCGATGCCCGCCGGCAGCGGCGGATTCATCGAAAGCATGTCGCCGAGGTGATCGAGAAAGACCAGGGCGAACTCGCGATCGTCCCGGCAGACCCACTTCGCCTCAAAGCCCGCGTCGAGGGTGTGCTGGTAGGCGTCGGCGAGAGAGCGAGGCGGACCGGGATCGTATCGACCCGTCGGGCCTCCCATGAGGAAACGGTAGATCTGCCAGGAGCCGAGCACGCCCAGGAGGAGGACTGCGGCGATGGCCAGCCGCTTCCAGCGCGAGATTCGCCATGAGCCGGCGGACCGCGCCGCCGAACCGGGAGGCGTCGCCGCCTGGCCGATCTCTCCGGCGATCGAAGTCGCGATGCCGTCGCCCTCCGCGAAGCGCGCCTGCGCCCGGGCGAGCACCGCGCGGCCGTCAGGCGGCTGGGCATACCGCGCGAGGGCGGCGTCGATCTCGCGCTGGGTGCGAACCTGCGCGGCCAGTACTGGTTCGGCGGCGCAACGGGTTTCAACGACTGCACGCTCCTCGGCGCCGAGCAGGCCGTCGAGGTATTCGTTGAGGAGGCGGAGATCGTCATCGCGCGAGCGCGGCGAAGGCGTGGTCATGGCGACGGCCTCCCTTCCGCGGCGTGCGTGTCCGGACAACCGCCGGGAGCGAGCCGTTCCCGAAGCGCCAGGCGCGCGCGGTGAACATGGCTCATCGCTGTGCCCTCGGCGATGTCGAGCGTGCGGGCGATCTCGCGATACTCCATGCCTTCAAGGGTGCGGAGCAACAGGCAGGCGCGGGCGGTCTCATTGAGCGATTCGAGGGCGCGGACGAGGCGGTCGTCAAAGGCGCTCTGCCCGGCGGGGATGGCGGCTTCGGAGGTGAGGCGAACGGGCCGGCCTGCTCCACTCGCCGACGGAGAGGCGCGCCGACCCGACTGGGCGTCGAGAACGACCGGATCCGTCGCGGCGCTGAGGTGACGGCGGTTGCGGCGGGCGAGGTTGAGGGCGGCGTAGCGCACGGTCTGACCCATCCAGGCGGTGAAGTTCGTGCCGCGATGAAACTGGTTGAGTTTGCCCAGCGCCACGATGGCGGCTTCCTGCACCACATCCTCTGCGAGGTTTCGATCATGAACGAGCCCGAGGGCGATGTACCAGAGAACCCGGAACGACTGCTCGAAGAGCGAGGAGAACTCAGCCGGAGTGATGCCCCCGGCCTGAGCCGGCGCCCCGCCCCCGGCCGGCGCGCCGCCACGCGCCTCATCGCGTTGGGTTCCGGAGCCGGCCATCTTCGTGTTCACTCCAGCAATGTCGGCATGGGCCGCTTATTCTTGCAGATTTCGCCATCCTGAATCAACAAAAGACGAACGACCCGGCCTCGAAAGGCCGGGTCGCGCGAAGATCAAAGAGTGAGTGAGATGGAAGTCAGACGGCGCGGCGGCGACGTCCCATACCCATCAGGGCGACGGGCAGGAGGCACACGAGGGCCGAAGGCGCCGGGATGATCTGGAACTCCACGCCGTCCGCGTAGTGGCCGTGGAACTCTGAGCCGGACAGGTCGTTGAAGACGTTTTCGGTCGCGCTGATGCGGAGGACCACGAAGTCAGTCGCGGTGGGGAGGAGCATGTCAACGAGCGCCTGCTCCCACGTCTCGACGCTGCCATCCGCGTAGATGGTGGTCTGACGGGCAGCAAGTTCGGTGCGGCCCCACTGGCTCGGGAAGGTCGAGGCGTCGCCGGAGTAGGCGTACATGCCCAGCGAGAACATCGTGTCAACCGGGCCGAGATTGCTGCTCACGCGGTTGAAGAACGAACTGGCGGAGACGGAGGCGATGCCCGAACGGATCGCCTGCTGGAACGAGGAGACATCGATGACCTGCCAGAGTTCCGCACCGACGGACGAGGTCGGTCCGTTGCGGTGGGTGTTCTGGAACCGGAGCATCTGCACGCCCTCCCAGGGCGTGATGTCGTTTTCGGACTCCACGATGTTCGAGAGGTCGCCGCGCCAGTAGCCGGTGCCGTCAGGCAGCGTGCCCGTGGTGACGGTCATGATCTCGAAGCCGCCGTTGATGACATCGGCCTGGGTTGCGCCGGCGAGAAGGCCGATCGCACCCGCAGCACCGATAAAAAGAACGCTCAGTTTTGAGGCTTTCATCTCTCTCATCTCCGTTTCTGGCTGTGCTGAATCTTTCCCGCTGGAACCCCGGGGACCCGGAGCCAGACTTTCTTCCAGCATAAGAGTAACAGCAATCTGTAGGGATTGCAAGGGACGATCCGAGAAAAGTTCAAAAATGGCTCAATCGGGGCAGGAAATCAGCCGAACCGGCCGCCGCTCTGAACGATTCTCCCGACCCTCTAGAGACAAGACTCGACCAATCTGCCGAACAGGAGCCTTCCAAGGGGCGGATCGGCCGTGCGCTCAGGGTGCCACTGCACGCCGAGGCGGAAGCGGCAGGCCGGGTCCGCGACCGCCTCAATCAACCCGTCGTGAGCGCGGGCGACGACCTTGAGCCGGCCTGGGTCGGCCACGGCCTGGCGGTGATGGCTGAGCACGGCTCCGGTCCCGAGGTCGCCGGACACCGGGTGCGTCTTCTGTCCCCAATGGGCTTCGTGTCCCGCGTGCGTCTCGGGGAGGTGCTGGTCGAGCCGCCCGCCGGCGACGAGCGCCATCAACTGCATGCCCAGGCACACGCCGAGGATCGGTTGAGTGGGGGCCGCCGCGCGAATCAGGGCGACCTCGAACGCCTGTCGCTGGGGGTCGAGAGGCGTTGCCTTGGGATGGGTGGCAGAGCCGAACTCCTCCATCTTCGGGTCGTCCCCGCCGGTCAGGACGAAGCCGGCGCACCATTCGAGATACTCGCCGAGGCGATCGAGTCGGTGGGGCAGGATGACCGGCGTGCCTCCCGCCTCCGCCACCAGGGCGCTGTAGGCGCGGGCGCACTTGTAGGTGCGCTCATCTGCATCAGCCGTGATTCCGATGAGCGGTGCAGGCATGGTGGCGCCGGCGTGAGGGAAGGAGTCGGCGGAGCGGGCTCCGCGCCGCGCACCGGCCGGTGCGCGATCAGTGAATGAACCTCATCTGTCCGAAGTTGGGTACGAACCGCCTCGCCCCCTCGCGCACTCCTTCCGGGGAAGGGAAGTAGACGAAGAAGGCCTTGCCGAGCAGGAGCGAACGGTTGACGACTCCCGGCGCCGGATCGATCTCCTTCGCGATCCAGGGGTCGGGATGACCCCACAGCCGGCCGTCGAGGCTGGCGGGATTGTTGTCGCCGCAGACGAAGAACTGGTCGTCGTCGAGGTGGGCGAGGCGGTCCGGATGAGTTCCCAGCGCCGGTCCGCCGACGTAGATGTCGTTGGCCGGCCGGTAGTAGAGGTCGCGGTCAAGTTCGACGCGGTGGAGGGTGACGGGAGAGTTGGCGAAGTGCCAGGCGAGGCGCAGAGGCTGCGGAGGATGGCGCCGGGCGTCGTAGGGATTGCTCTCCGTCGCATTCCCTGCCTGGCGCGGCGCCACGCCGGTCGCCCATTCGAGGCGCTGAGCCGGCGTCCATTCGTATTCGCCGCGCGCGGTTTCGCGCCCGTCGATCCAGAGGCGGAGCGACTGATCGACGTGCCAGAACTCGATCGGCGTGGCGCGGCCCGCGGGGGCAAACTCGCCAAGGGGTTCATCGTCGAGGATGGTCCATTCCGGCGTGCCGAGCAGGCGCATGCGGATCAGCGCCCGGCCGCCTTCGAGCACCGCCTCGAACTCGTGGTTGCGGCATTCGAGGTGAATTGTGGTCGCGAGGCCCGCTTCGTCGGGCTCGACGGCGGCGGCGAGGCGGATGTCGGAAACGTTGTAGTACTGCAGGCTGGCCGAATCCTTCTCGTCGTCCCGAGGCTCGTTGTAGGGATGCCGATCGTTGACGGCCCGCTCGGGACTGAAGTGCAGAACCCCCGGGGCGGAGGAATCCAGGCGATAGGATCGGCGGTTGGCGACCTCCCAACCCTCCCCGGACCACGGCGGCGTCCACCCCCCGCGGATCTTCACGGGATCGACCGGGATGTACTCGCTGTGGTAGACCGGCTGCCAGACGGCCCGCTGCACGTGATCGGGCTTGCGCTGGACGCGGAAGCCCTCGAGGCTCTCGGAGCCGTTGGGGCGCGCGAAGACGTCGCCGTCCGCGAGCCAGATCGCCTCGCCCGGCAATCCGATGACGCGCTTGACGTAGTTCTCCGAGGGTTTCGTCGGGTTCTTGAAGACCACGACGTCGAAGCGCTGCGGCCCGATGAGGCAGTACAGGTACTTGAGTACCAGAATGCGGTCGCCCATGCGCGTGCGGCGGTTGGAGACGATGACCTCGTCGGCTCGCTGGCTCATGAGCATCGGCTCGAAAAGTTGGTATCCCGAGCCGCGGCCGAGCACAGGCCGAGCCTGGTTGGCGTCGGTGTCGCTGTCCGCCGGGCCGACGGGATAGACATAGCCGGTCTGTGGTGAGCGGACCATCGCGTGCGCGCCGAGCAGCGTCGGCGCCATCGAACCGGTCGGAATGACGAACGCCTCGACGACAAAGCCGCGGAAGGTGAAGGCGAGGATGAAGGCGATAAGCAGCGACTGCAGGGTGTCGATGATCGACAGCCCCTCGTGGCCGCGCGCTTCGACCTCTCGGACGGTCTCGTCGATGTAGCCCACGATCGGGTTCTCCTGGCGCCGGCGGCGCCGGCTAGCATGAACGTCCCGGATCATATCGGCCCGGGCGAGGCGGAGGCAGCGCAACTTTCGAGGAGCAGGATCGCGCATGAGTGGGCAGTTCGAATACGGCACGGCGGCGGACGAAGCAGAGCGCGCAGCGCTGGGCGAGATTCTCCGACGCACCTTTCACTTCCCGCCCGAGCGGGTCCCCCGTTACTTCGAGGTCGCGGGCCACGAGAACCTCCGCGTCGTGCGAAAGGGCGGCCTGGTGGTCGGGGGGCTGGTGATCATCCCGATGGGGCAGTTCTTCGGCGGGCGCGCGGTCAGGATGGCCGGCATCGCCGCCGTCGGCATCGATCCGCAGGCCCGCGGACTGGGCGCGGCCAGCGCCCTGATGCGCGGGGCCGTGGCTGAGATGCACTCCCGACGCTGCCCGATCTCCTCGCTCTATCCCGCGACGCAACCGCTCTATCGCCGCGTCGGCTATGAGCAGGCGGGCACGTACTACCGCTGCACCCTCCCGACGGGCAGCATCGATTCGCGGCGCCGCGACCTGGCGATTCGCCCCATCACCGCCGCCGACGAATCCGCCGTCCAGCAGTGCTACCTCGCCCGCGCGCGGCGGAGCACCGGCCACCTTGATCGGACGGAGTACGTCTGGTCGCGCGTGCGGAACCATCGCGGGACGGAAGCCAGCGCGTTTCTCGTCGAGGGAGCAGGCGGCGTCGAGGGGTGCGTCCGCGTCGTTCAGCAGGACTCGCCCACCCGCCCTTACAACCTCTATTGCACCGATCTCGTCGCCCTCTCGCAGGCGGCTGCCGAGCGCCTCCTCGCCTTCTTTGCCGACCACCGTTCGATGGCGGGCGAGGTCATCTGGCACGGCCATCCGTCTGACGCGATTCACCTCAGCCTGCGCGAGCAATCGATCCACGACGAGGTCAAGGACCAGTGGATGCTCCGCCTGCTCGACGCCGCGGCTGCGATCGAGGCGCGCGGCTACCCGCCGGGGGTCGCGATCGAGGCGCATCTTGACCTGTACGGAGATGACGTGCTCGGCCACGTCAACAACGGCCGGCTCCTCGTGAGCGTCGGGGAGGGTCGAGGGGAAGCGCGGCGCGGGGAGGGGCGGGGGGACGTTCGCGTACACATCAGGGGTCTCGCGGCGATCTACTCCGGCTTCATTTCGCCCTGGCAGGCACGCGCCGCGGGCTGGCTGGAGGGCGACGATGAGGCACTCGACGGCCTGGCCGCCGCCTTCGCCGGTCCGGCGCCCTGGCTTGCGGACCACTTCTGATCTGTCGCTGCTCGCAGGCGCAGGGGGTCAGGGGCACACGGCCTCGCCGCCGCGTTATCGGAGGACGCACCCCTGCAACCGGCGCCTCCGAGGCGCGGCGGGGCGCTAGCATCACTCCCGCTGCGCTGCGGCCGGCGCTCGCCGACCGGAAGCGGGGAGGAGCGACGCTGAAATCCGGCGTCAGGTCCGGCAGTTGCGGCGACGTGATGCGGACGGGGCAATATCCCGCCGTGTTCGGCGGTTCTGGTTCAGCGGGCGCGGGCGCGCTCGAAACTCAACAGGAGGAGCAGATCATGCAGATGAAGAATCGATGGGCGATGTTTGCGCTGGCGGCGGCGCTGGGAGTGACCGGCGCCGCGACGGGCGTGAGAGGGCAGGCGATCGAGCCGGCCGCGTCCAAACTCCGAGGCGACCTTTCCGAGGTGCTGCGGGACGCCAAGCCGGAGCAACTCGTGCAGGTCTACGTGGTGATGCGCGAGCAGGCGTCGCGCGATGACATCGCGCGAATCGGCCGGCTGGGCAACAAGGAGGCGCAGCGCCAGGCGCTGCGCGACCTGCTCAAGCCGCTCGCGGCTCGTTCGCAGGCGGAGGTCCTCGCCCTGCTCAACCAGGCCGCATCGAGCGGCGCGGTGGAGGCGATCCGGCCGCTGTGGATCCACAATCTCATCGGCGTTCGCGCCACGGCGGAGGTCATCATCGGGCTGGCGCAGCGCGCCGACGTGGCCTACGTCGCGCACGATCCGCCGCGCGGCGTGGAAGTGCTGCCCGTCCTCCCCGGCGAGGGCGGCGCCATCGCGGAAATCGAGTGCGGCGTGGACCTCATGGGCGCGCCGCGCGTCTGGAGCGAGTTCGGCATGACCGGACGCGGCGTCGTCGTCGGCATGATCGATACCGGCATGTGCGCGACCCATCCCGACCTGCGCAACCAGGTCTGGACCAACCCCGGCGAGATCCCCAACAACAACATCGACGACGACAACAACGGCTACATCGACGACGTCAACGGCTGGAACTTCGAGAACAACAACAGCAACATCAGCGACCTCAACGGCCACGGGACGCACACCTCCGGAACCGTCGCCGGCGACGGAACGAACGGCACGCAGACCGGCATGGCCCCGGACGCCGCCATCATGACCCTCAAGTTCTGGAACTCCTTCTCCGGCGAGCAGACGGTGTGGGACAGCATCCAGTACGGCGTGGACAACGGCGCGCACGTCCTCTCCGCGAGCCTCGGCTGGCCGCACTCGACCAATCCGAACCGGCCGATGTGGCGCTCGATCTGCGAAAACGCGATGGCCGCGGGCGTGGTGGTGATCTTCGCCGCCGGCAATGAAGGCAACTGCTGCCGCCCGACCGACGCGGTGCGCACGCCCGGCGACGTGCCGGACATGATCACCGTCGGCGCGACGGACTGCAACGACAACCTCGCGGGTTTTTCCAGCGTGGGCCCGGTGACGTGGAGCAACATCCCGCCCTACAACGACTGGCCCTACCCGCCCGGGAAGCCCAAGCCGACGATCTCGGCGCCGGGCGTCAACACGAAGTCCACGTCGAACAACTGCTCGGGCTACCTCAACCTCAGCGGGACGTCGATGGCGACGCCGCACGTCGCCGGCGCGGTCGCGCTCATGCTGGAAGCCGATCCCAGCCTCGACCACTTCGCCGTCAAGGAGATTCTCCAGGCGACCGCGCTGGACCTCGGCGAGCCCGGGCGCGACAACTTCTTCGGCGCCGGCCGCGTCGATGCCTATGAAGCCGTCGCCGCGGCGCTGGGCGGCGGCATTCCCATGCGCCTCCAGACCTCGCGCTTCGTCGCGGGCGTCAACGGCGATGCGGAAGTCTTCCGCGCAACCCCCGGCCAGACCGTCGCGTTCATCTACAGCACGCGCGGCCTGGGCAGCACCTACATCCCCCAACTCGACGTGACGATCGACCTCGCCAGCCCGGCGCTGGCGGGAATCCGCACCGCCGACGTGGACGGCTACGCGCTGCTTCGCAAGCGCGTTCCGCCCGGCACGCAGGGTCTGCGCGTCTGGATGCAGGCGGCTGAGTTCCAGCGCAAGAGCAACGTCGTCGAGCAGGTGATTGAGTAACCGTCTCGCCGCGACGGCGCAGACTCAGAAAACGAATCGCCCCCGCCGGCGCGCCGGCGGGGGCGTTCTCTTATCCGCTGCGATTACTTGTACGCTTCGAGTTCCTTGAGGAGCCTGGCGTTGTCGGGAAACTCGCCGGTCTTCGCCTTGCTGTAGATCAGCCGGCCGTTGACCGTGACCTCAAACACGCCGCCGGAGCCTTCGATCAACTCCGCGTTCACCTTGAATCGTTTCTTGATTTCGTCCGCCAGACCGGCGGCGCGCGGCTTGTAGTTTCACATGCCGCAGTACTTGATGGACACCTTCATGGCCCGGCCTCCTTGTCGCTCGTTCATTGAATCGGCGGGGGAGCCGCGTCGCACGCGAACATGGCTCAGATGCACAAGGGTAGTGGAGGCGCGCTCCGCCCTCAAGCCCCGCGCGCCTCGACCCCTTGGCCCGATCCCGCGTCGAACTTCACGGCTGTTTCGCCGGGCCGCGGGCGCGGTGAGCGGCACGGTCACCCCACGATCATGGGGAGATCCTCGAGGCCGGCGGTGAGGACGCGCGGCCCGTCTTCGGTGATGAGCACGTCGTGCTCGTAGTGAACGCTCAGGCTGCCATCGGCGGTGCGGATCGGCCACTGCCGCGGCTTCTGGATCACCGTGCTCGTGCCGACGGCGATGATCGGCTCGACGGCCAGGAGCAGCCCCGGCGTGAGGCGGAACTGCGCATCAGGCCAGTCGCTCAGGCAGGCGGGAACGGCGTTGGCCAGGTGCGGCGGGTCGTGAAGGTGCTCTCGGCCGCAGCCCAGGCCGTGCCCGCCCAGGCGCTCGACGCAGTGGAAGCCGTATTCGACCTCGACGCACTGCTGCACGGTTCGCGCCCAGTTGAGCAGGGGCGCTCCGGGCTGGAGTTGCTCAACGCCGCGCCGCAGCGCCTCGATGCCGCACTCGCACAGGCGCCGGCTTTCCTCGCCCGCCTCCTCAATGATGTACGTCCACGCCGCGTCGCCGTTCCAGCCGCGGTAGCGCACCCCGATGTCGATGGAGATGACGTCGCCGCGCTGGAGCGGCTGCGTGCTCATGCCGGCCGTCCCGTGGACGACGACGTCGTTGACGCTCAGGCAGGCAAAGGAAGGGAACGCGGGGTAACGGCTCGTCGAGTAGTGCAGAAAGGCGCTCGCCACCCCGAACCGATCGAGCGTCGCCGCGACGAGTCGGTCGATCTGCGCCAACGTCATGCCTGCGCGCAGGGCCGGCGCGACGACGCGGTGCGTCTCGACGACGAGTTCGGCGGCCCGCGCGGCGTGTGGGATGTCGTCTTCACGGAGCATCGCGGGCGATGGTAGCGTCGGGCGGCGCGGCGTGCGACTCACTGCGGCCGGGCGCGGCGGACGAGTTGGCGTGAGTAGCCGTCCTTCACCTCCGCCTCGTATTCGTTGAGCAGCGCGTCGATCTCGTCGCGCCGGCCGAGGCGCTTCATCACCCCGGCGAGCCGGCAGGCGTCCACGTAGCCCAGCGGCGAGCGGATGTGCGCCCGGAGCAGGGCAAGCCGCGCGGGGTCGTCAATCGAGCCGAGACTCGGCAGCCACTTGAGCCAGAGGAGGTCCTTCTGCGCACCGGTGAGTTGGGCGGCGGGAATCTGCTCCACGGCCGCAATGAGCGTGGCCGCGTCACGCGTGCGGAAGAGCGGCCCGAGCGCTTCGCCGATCGTCGCGCCGGGCGCGTGGTTGGCGAGGCGCTGGTGGTAGAGGTCGGCCGCCAGGTGATCGAGTCCGAGAAGGTTGATGAGCCGCAGGACCTTGGACCAGTCGCCGCTCGCTTCGGCCAGCGGGGTCTCGCGCCGCAGCGCATCGCGCAGGTCTTCGCCGGCGATCGGGCGCGATTCGCACGGCGCGCGCGGCGCGGCCCGGAGCACGGTCATCAGCGGGTCGCCGATCGTCGCCACGCGCCACGGCTTGAGTTCCCAGACGCGTGCGGCGACGAGGTAGGGCACGTTCGCGAGCAGGCGCTCGCTGAGCAGATCGGGCGTGACGAACGCCGCCAGCGTCGGCTCGTGGACGCTGCCGACGTAGGCGTACGCGCCGCGCTCGAGCCACCGGCCCGCGAGCGTGTTGCGGTTCGCGGGCGCGATGCACGACCAGCTGTGCACGAAGTGGACGACGGCGGGCGAGTTGAGAATCGGAACGTCGTGGACGAAGACGCGCCGCTCGTCGGCCGCGTCGAACCAGTTCTGGTTGCCCTTCGTGTTGACGAAAATGAGATCGCGCGCAAGGCCACCGGGCGCGAGATACTCCCACGCCGCGGCGGTGCTCGCCGGCGCAGCGGTGTGGATCACATCAAAGCCGACCTCCCGGAAGCGCGCCGCCGGCCGGTCCATCGCGTAGCGCGACCAGACGGCGAGGTCGGGATAGGTGTCGTAGAGCAGCGCCGAGCCGGGCCGCAGGAAAATCGAGCACATCGCCATGTACGTCGCCCGCGGCCCGTCGCCGAAGATCGACCCCGCGATCGCCCAGCGGGAGTCGTCCGCGTGGCGGCACAGGCCGTCGGTCGTCGCATTGCGCGAGTTCCCGTTCGGATCGTCGGTGGTGACGTACTTCACGGGCAGGTCGCGCACGATGGTGACGGTGTCGATCTCATCGCCGAGTTCGCGGTAGGAGTAGCCTGTTTCCGCGACGCGCGACTCGACGGCGGCGCGAAGGCGCGGCCAGTCGTCGAGCGAGACCGAGCCGTTGGGCGTGCCGAATCGATCGTCGAGGAAGACGAGCGGCTGGCCGCGATCGGCCGCGAGGGCGAGGGCGGCGGGCCAGGCGCCGTCGCGGGCCGAGGTGATGACCACGCCCGGCGGCGTCCAGCCCGCGGCGGCGAACGCCTCCTTCGCGCCCTCCGGCGGCGGCGGTGAGGACTCGGGCGAGGCATCCTCCGCGCGGCCGGGGGCCCAGGCCACCGCCGCGGCATGGCGCATCGCCGTTTCCAGGTCGCCTCCTCGGGGCATCGCCGCCGGCGAGGCGGACTTGCGGATCACCTCCGCCGGTGCAAAGCGGCGGATGAACATCGGGGCATAGAAGTCATCCTCAAAGAGCACGGGCCATCGGCCGGCGAGGCTCCACTCCGAAATCGCCTCGAGATACGTCAACTCGTCGGGAACGAGCACGACGCGATCCACCGTTGGAATCTTCGCTCGCAGCATCGCGACTTTGACGCCGGGCCGGACCGCCCAGGGAAGGTCGGAGAGATTGACCGTTCTGTTCGAAGGAGATTGCTCCGGCGGCGCGTCGGCGGGACGGGAGGGGGAGGCGGGAGTCGTCGCCGGAGGCGCGGCCGGCGCGCCCGCTTCGCCCGCCCCCTCGCGCGGCGCGGAGGTCTGCCCGCCTTCGCCGGGCCTCCCGCACGCGGCGCAGAACAGCGCCGCGACGCAGGCGATGCCCGCGAGGGTCTGCCGACGGTGGCTCACTCGAGGTCGGCTCATCATCGGATGATACCGGTGCGCCAGGCCGGAGTGGATCGTTTCCGGGTTCATCCGTGTTCCCAGGCGCGCACGGCGCGCTCGGCGAGGTCGGCGAGGCGCTGCGGCCCTTCGCGCATGAGCGTTTCGAGATCCGCGCCGTCATCGGCCAGCGCGTAGAGCGCGGCGAGGGGAAGGGGGCTGGCGGCGGAGGTCCATGCGCGGGCGGCCGGGGCAGCGCTTCCCACCACGGCGATGACGGGCACGCCGCGGCTGGACGCGGCGGCGACCACTCCGCTCACCGCCTTGCCGCCAAGGGATTGCTCGTCGAGGCGGCCCTCGCCCGTGAGGACAAGGTCCGCGCCGCCGAGGCGCTCGTCGAAGCCGACCGCCTCGAGCACGAGTTCGATTCCGCGCCGCAGTGTGCCGCCGAGAAGGGCGACGATGCCGAACGCGCAGCCGCCGGCGGCGCCCATTCCCGGCGCCTGCGCCTCAACCTCGGGCAGAAGTCCGGCGAGATGGCGCAGCGCCTCGTCGAGTTGCCCGACCTCCGTGGGCGAAGCGCCCTTCTGGGGCGCAAAGACGTGCGCTGCGCCGCGCAGCCCGTGAAGCGGGTTCGTCACGTCGTTTGCGGCGACGAACCGGACGCCGCCCCGCGCCAGCGCCGCCGCCGCCGTCCGATCGATGGCGCGAATGCGCGCGAGGTGCGCCCCGGTCATCGACTCGCCGCTCCGCTCGTCGAGGATGCGGTCGTCGTCGAGGCTGAAGCGCACGCCGAGCGCCTGGGCCATGCCGCATCCGCCGTCGCAGGTGGCGGACCCGCCGAGGCCGATGATGATGGTCGTGCAGCCCTCGTCGATGGCGGCGCGGGCGAGTTGCCCCAGGCCGAAGGTCGTCGCGTGCAGCGGGTTGCGCCGGTCGCGCGGCACGAGGGCGAGTCCCGCGGCAGAGGGCAGTTCGAGGATGGCCGTGCGCCCGTCGGGCAGGCGTCCCCAGGCCGCGTTCACGATCATGCCCCCCAGCGGTCCGCGGACCGTCGCCGTCTGCATCGAGCCGCGTGCCGCGCGCACGACGGCTTCGACGGTCCCCTCTCCGCCGTCGGCGATGGGGCAGAGGTCGATCCGGGCGCCGGGCCGGGCGCGGCGTGCGCCCTCGGCCATGGCCGCGGCCGCCTGAGCGGCGCTCATCGACTCCTTGAAACTGTCTGGGGCGCAGATGATCCGCATGATCCACCGGGTGGCATCCGTCTTTGACGCGTGCGATGCGCCCGCGCTCAGTTGCGCTGCGTCGAGAGCGTGCAGGTGCGGCGGACTCCGGCGGCGTCGAGGTACTCCATCACCACTTCCCGTCCGAGGTCCAGCGGCCGCAACGCGCGGAGCATCTCATCCGGCGAGGTGACGCCCGCGCCGTCGATCGAGAGCACGATCGCATCCGCGACGAGGCCGATGCGGTCGGCCGTAGAGCCGGGAAGCACCGCCGCGACCCGGACGCCGGCGGACGCGGTCAGCCCCTCGGCGCGCAGTTCTTCAACCGTCATCGCCTGCACGGAGGCGCCGAGGTCGTCAAAGGTGTTGCGCGCGGCGATCGACGACCACTCGCCGAGGACGACGTCAACGGTCTGCAGGCCGTGGTCGCGCCAGACGGCCAGGCGGACGACGGAACCGGGTCGGAGGTTGTGGATCATGGTTCGAAAGGTCTCCGTCCGGGCGATGGACTCTCCGGAGACCTGAAGGATGACGTCGCCGCCGCGCAGTCCCGCCGCCGCCGCCGGCGAGCCGGGGAGCACGGCCGTGATCAGCACTCCCGACTCGGGAATGCCCAGTTCGCGGATGAGGGCCTCATCGCCTTCGCCGAGGTCGCGCAGATCGACGCCCAGCCCGCCGCGCTGGATCGGCTGGCCGGCGATGACCTGCTCGACGACGAACTCGATGATGTCGAGGGGGATGGCCAGGCCGACTCCGGTGAAGCGTCCGCTGCGCACCGGGTCTTTCGGATCGACGGCGATGGCCATGTTCATGCCGACGAGTTCGCCGTAGACGTTGGTAAGCGGTCCGCCGGAGTTGCCGGGGTTGATGGCGGCGTCGGTCTGGATGTAGTTCTCGTATCCCTCGCCCGTGAGATGCGCCTGACGACCCTGACCCGAGACGATGCCCGAGGACATCGAGAATTCGAAGCCGAAGGGTGAGCCGAACGCGAAGACGAGATCGCCCTGGCGGACGCGCATGCCCGTGGCGCGCGAGATCGGGACGACGCGTCGGCTGTCCACGCGGATCACCGCGATGTCAGTGCTCTCATCGCCCCCGACGAGCACGGCCGTGTGGGGCAGGCCGTCGGCGAAGCGCGCCTCAATGCGGCTGGCGCCGTCGATGACGTGGTAGTTCGTGACGATGTGGCCGCGGTCGTCGTAGACCCAGCCGCTGCCCTGCGAGGGACGGCTCTGCGGACCGAAGATGCCCGTCCCACGCTCGCGCTCGATGGTGATGTGCACGACGCTCGGCTCGACGGCGCGGGCGACGCTCTGGAAGGAGTTGTTGAGTTGCGTGAGCAGGGGGGAGTTCTTCAGTTCCAGCCGTGCCAGTTGCACCGACGCCTTTTCCTGGGCGAATCGGAGGCGGTCTACGAGCATCGGCCCCGCGAGCAGCACGACGCACGCGGTCAGGAGCACGACCACGCTCGGAGCATATCGATTCAGTCCGCGCACGCGGTCGTTCCTCCTGCCGCTGCCGGATTCACTGCGGCGCGGGTGCGGCGACCCGACCACCGGGCCGGCGGCCCGCTCCGCCATCTTCCATCGTGTACGGGTGCTCGCCCAGTTCGTTGCGATCGACTTTTTCAATCCACGTCTTGACGGCGCGGACGAGTTCGCCGCCGAAGTCCGCGACCGGCTGGGCGAAGCGCGGCTGCCAGTCCGAGAGGCCGAGAAGGTCGTTGAGGACGATGACCTGCCCGTGGCATGCCGGGCCTGCCCCGCAGCCGATCACCGGAACCGTCGCGCCGCGGACGATCTCCTCGGCGACCTCGGCGGGAGTGGCCTCGACGAGGAGCATGACGGCCCCGGCCGCCTCCAGCGCCCGTGCATCCGCCACGAGGCGCATCGCCTCCTCGCGGGTGCGCCCCACCGAGCGGTACCCTCCGGCGATCTTCGTCTGCTGGGGTCTCGAGCCGATGTGCGCGACGACGGGGATGCCTGCGCGGGCCATCTTCTCGACGAGGGGCGCAAAGGACCGATCGACTTCGAGTTTGACCAGATCGGCTCCGGCCTCGGTCATGAATCGGCCGGCATTGCGAAGCGCCTCAGCGTCGTCGGCCTGGTAACTCATGAAGGGCATGTCGGCCATGAGCATCGCGCTCGGCGCGCCGCGCCGCACCGCCGCCGTCAGCAGCACCATCGCCTCCATCGGTGCGTAGATGGTCTGGTCGTAGCCGAGTACGGTTTCCGCGAGCGTGTCGCCGACGAGGAGCATGGGCAGTCCGGCCCGCTCGAGCCAGCGCGCCGTCGTCGCGTCGTAGCACGTCAGGCAGGCGAAGCGCCGACCCTCCGCGACCATCTTGCGAATGGTCCGCAGTGTGACCCGGGGCGGAGGCGTGGGTGCGGGAGCGTTCATCGGACCGGGGATTCTAGTCGCCGGCCGCGCGGAATGGCCGCATCGCGGCTACTGTGGCTGCAACCGGACCTGATCTGATTTCTTCGCAGGAAACCCCACGGGAGACCTCCTGACCATGACCCGCCGTGAATCTCGCGCCGTCCGGCGCGCCGCCTGCCTCGTCCTGCTCATCCTCAACGTCGCCTGCGCCCGACTCAGCGCTTCGCAGGACCCGGTGCAGCAGCGGCTGGCTGCGACGACCGAGGCGGTCACTTCCGCGCCCGAGGCCGTGGACGGGGCGCCCGTCGGGTACTGCCAGTTCCCCGCGATCAGCGGCGAGCGAATCGTCTTCTGCGCCGAGGGCGACCTGTGGAGCGTCAGCGCCGAGGGCAGCGTGGCGCAGCGCCTCACCACGCACAAAGCCGAAGAGTCCCACCCTTCCATCTCGCCGGACGGGCAGTGGATCGCCTACACCGCGCAGTACGAAGGCCCGGCCGAGGTCTACGTCATGCCCGCGGCGGGCGGCAAGCCCCGACGCCTCACCTTTGACGGCATGCGCAACTTCGTCTGCGGCTGGTCGCGCGATGGCCGCGTCCTCTACCGAACCACCGTTCACTCCACGCTGCCGAACTACCAACTCGCGCTCGTGCATCCGCAGTCGCTCGAGGTGTCGCTCGTCCCCCTTGCGCAGGGCGCGCAGGGCGTCTTCGATAATGAGGGCGAGACCCTCTTCTTCACCCGCCTCAACTTCCAGGGCAGCCACACCAAGCGCTACAAGGGGGGCACGGCCCAGAACCTCTGGCGCTTCAGCACGCGCGGCGATCAGGAAGCGACGCCACTCACCGCCGACTACGACGGGACCAGCCGCGACCCCATGTGGGTCGGCGGGCGGCTCTACTTCGCCTCCGACCGCGACGACACCGTGAATCTCTGGTCGATGAAGCCCGACGGCTCCGACCTCAAACAGCACACGCACCATGTCGGCTGGGACGTCAAGGAACCCGAGAGCGACGGGACGCGCATCGTCTACCAACTCGGCGCTGACCTGCGACTCTTCGACACGCGCGACGGCAGCGACCGGGCGCTGACCATCGGACTGGCCTCCGACTTTGACCAGCAGCGCGAGCGGTGGCAGACTTCGCCGATGGACTACCTCACCGCCGCGCACGTCTCGCCCGAGGGCGACCGGGTTGCGCTCACGGCGCGCGGCGAGGTCTTCGTCGCCCCCGTCGGACCCGGCCGCCTCATCAACGTCACCCGCGACAAGACGACGCGCTACCGCGACGCCCGCTTCCTTCCCGGCGGCGAGAAGATCCTCGCGCTGAGCGACCGCACCGGCGAAGTCGAGTTCTGGACCTATCCCGCCAACGGGATCGGCGACGGGCAGCAACTCACCTCCGGCGGCGAGATTCTCCGCTGGGAAGGCGTCCCCTCGCCCGACGGAAAGTACATCGCCCACCACGACAAGAAGCAGCGCCTCTGGCTCTTTGAGATCGAGTCCGGCGAGGACCGCATCATTGACGAGATCTCCGAGAGTTCGTGGGACCAGTTCGGCGACCTGACCTGGTCGCCCGACAGCCTCTTTCTCGCCTACACCTCGCTCGCGCCCAACACCTTCCGGCAGGTGTGCATCTATGACCTGGCGACGCAGCAGGTGCACGCGGTGACGACGGACCGCTACGACAGTTACGCCCCGGCGTGGAGCGGCGATGGCAAGTGGCTCTACTTCCTTTCCGATCGCACGTTTCGCTCGTGGACGGGTTCGCCCTGGGGGCCGCGGTTGCCGCAGCCGTACTTCCCCGACACGACGAAGATCTACTACCTCGCGCTGGGGCTCGATCAGCGCTCGCCCTTCCTCCCCGATGATGAACTGATCCGCGAGAAGAAGAAGCAGGAAGAGAAGGAGAAGAAGGAAGAGGAAGACGAAGAGGAGGAAGAGAACGGAGAGAAGGCCGAGGGTGATGATGACGAGCGTGAGGCTGAGCAGGCGGACGCCGAGGAGCAGCCCCCCCGCGACGCGGACAAGCCCGAAGATGCTCAGGACGAGCCCGACGGGAAGAAGACCGAGCCGACTGTCAAGATCACCTGGGACGGCCTGCGCGAGCGGCTCCACGAAGCGCCGGTGGACGCCGGCAACTACTCGGGCCTCTTCCTTGCCGGCGACCGTCTCTTCTGGATGAGCCGCGACAGCGGCCCCGGCGACGCGACGAAGGTGCAGACGCTCTCGATCAGCAGCAAGCCGGGCAACAAGGTCGAGACCTTTGCCGAGGGCGTGTCACTCGCGGAACTCAGCAGCGACGGCAAGAAGATCCTCCTGCGCAAAGGCTCAGCCCTGCACGTCGTCGAGGTCGGCGCGAGCGCCTCGCTCAAGCCCGAGAACGCCGTCAACACCGCCGGCTGGGCGCTCAACTTCGATCCGAAGATCGAGTGGCGGCAGATGTTCGTTGAGGCGTGGCGACTCGAGCGCGACTACTTCTACGACCCCGACATGCACGGCGTGGACTGGGACGCGATGCTCGCCAAGTACCTCCCTCTCGTCGATCGCGTGACGACGCGCGGCGAGTTGAGCGACCTCATCAGCCAGATGGTGGCCGAACTCTCCGCCCTGCACATCTTCGTCTCGGGGGGTGATCACCGCCGCGGCGACGACAACATCGGAATCGCCACCCTCGGCGCCCGCATCGCGCGCGATGAGGCCGCGGGCGGCTGGCGCATCGAGCACATCTACCGCACCGATCCCGATGAGCCGGCTGCGCGCAGCCCTCTTGCCGATCCGACGGTCAACGCGGCCGTCGGCGATCTCATCATCATGGTCGATGGCGTCACTCTTGATGGCGAGACGCACCTCAGCGCCCTGCTGCGCCATAAGGCCGGGCGCCAGGTGCGCCTGCGACTGCGCCGCGGCCAGGGCGAAGACGCCGGCGAGCGCGATGTGATCGTCACGCCCATCTCCGCCGCCGCCGAGCGCAACATGCGCTACGACGAGTGGGAGTACACGCGCCGCCTCGCCGTCGAAGAGAAGGGCGAAGGGCGCCTCGGCTACGTCCACCTCCGCGCCATGGGCGGCGGCGACATCAGCCAGTGGACGCGCGACTTCTTTCCCGTCTTCGACCGCGAAGGGCTCATCATCGACGTGCGCCACAACGGCGGGGGGAACATCGACTCGTGGATTCTCGGCCAACTCCTCCGCCGCGCATGGATGTACTGGCACGGCCGCTTCGGCGAGCCGGCGTGGAACATGCAGTACGCTTTCCGCGGCCACCTCGTCGTCCTCTGCGACCAGAACACCGGCTCAGACGGCGAGGCCTTCTGCGACGGCTTCCGGCGACTGGGCCTGGGCAAGGTCATCGGCACGCGCACCTGGGGCGGCGAGATCTGGCTCAGCAGCAGCAACGTCCTCGTCGATGGCGGCATCGCCACCGCGGCCGAGTACGGCGTCTACGGACCCGAAGGCGAGTGGCTCATCGAGGGCCGCGGCTTCGATCCCGACATCGTCGTAGACAACCTCCCGCACGCAGCCTTCAAAGGCGAAGATGCCCAACTCGACGCGGCGATCGCGCACCTGCTTGAGAGAATCGCGAACGAGCCGGTCGATGTCCCGCCCCCGCCCGCCAAGCCGGTGAAGGCGAGCGCGGACAATCGAAGACCGTGATTACGGCCCGATCGCGACGCAAAGGTGTCGCTGTCTGCCTGAACCCGAGCCGAAAAAGCCCTACCGTCATGCATGAGTTCTCCGCTTGCCCGTGACATCGCCTGGCTCAATGCGCGACTCGCTGAGGTGGAGGCGGGCGTCGGCCGCGCCGAGATGCAGCCGATTCACGCCGCGGCTCGGAAGATGCTCGAGTCCGGCCGGGTCGAGGAATCGCTGGCGCGGCTGGACGACGGGGACGTGCACGCCTCGCTCAAGCGGCTGACGATCCGCTTCCACCTGCGCAACAAGGCCGAGCAGGTGCACATCGCGCGCGTCAACCGGCAGCGGGAGCGCGCGGCGTCGGCGGAACGGGCCCGACCGGAGTCGATCGCCGAAGCCGTGGGGCGGCTGGCGCAGCGCGGCCTGACCCTTGATGAACTCACAACCGTGCTGGCGGCGCTGGACATTCAGCCCACCCTCACCGCGCATCCCACCGAGTCGCGCCGGCGCAGCGTGATGCTCAAGCAGCAGCGCATCGGCGACCTGCTCGCCATCAACGAATCGCCCGACGCCACGCCCGTGGAACGCTCCCGGGCCGAGAGCGGCGTGCGGCAGACGCTGGCGCTGCTGCTGGCGACGGACGAAGTGCGCTCGCGCCGCCTCGACGTGATCGATGAAGTGCGCAACGGCATTTCCTATCTCGCCGGCGCCATCTGGGACGCCCTCCCCCGCCTCTACCGCGACCTCAGCGAGGCCATCGAGTTGTGCTATGGCCGGCGCTGCGACCTGCCCGTCTTCCTGCGCTACCGCACGTGGATCGGCGGCGACCGCGACGGCAATCCGAACGTTACCGCCGAGGTGACGCGCCGCGTCCTGGCGGAGATGCGCGCGGCTGCGGTGGCGCGGCATGCCGAGGCCCTCGAAAGTCTGCGGATGGAGTTGAGCCTCTCCGATCGCCGCGCTCCGATTCTGCCCGAACTCCTGCGCTCCATCGAGCGCGATGAGCGGGAGCAACCCATCGATCCGCACCTCGTGCGCCACCTGGACCACGAACCGGTGCGGGTGAAGATCCGGCACATGCAGGCGCGTCTGGGGTCGGAGGGCTACGGCGCCGCGCGTTTTGCGGATGACCTGGCGCTGCTCGATCGCGCGGTGCGCCACGCCGGCCTCGACGAGGTCGCCTCGCGGGGGCTTCTGGCCGACGCCATCATCCGCGCCCGCACCTTCGGCGTGCACCTGGCGGCGCTGGACATCCGCCAGCACAGCCGCATCCACGAGGCGGCGGTCAGCGAAATGCTGCGGCTGGCCGGCGTTGCTCCGGACTACGCATCACTCGACGAGGCGGACCGACTCGCCATCCTGAGACGGGAACTCCGCACCGCCCGGCCGCTGCTCGCGCGGGGCGCAGCGCTCTCCCCCGAGACGCGCGAACTGCTCGATACGCTTCGCGTCGTCGCCGAGGCGGTCGCGCGTGAGCCCGAGTCCATCGGCTCGTACATCGTGAGCATGACGCACGACGTCAGCGATCTGCTCGAAGTGCTCATCCTCCTGCGCGAGGTCGGGCTGTGGACGATTGCGGACGGGGAAGTATCCTGCGGCCTCGACGTCGCCCCGCTCTTCGAGACCGTCGACGACCTCCGCGGCGCGGCGGGCGTCATGAAGGCGCTCTTCGCCGAACCGGCGTACGCCGGCCATCTCGTGGCGCGCGGCCGGTTCCAGGAGGTGATGCTCGGCTACAGCGACAGCAACAAGGACGGCGGGTACTGGGCCGCCAACTGGCGCCTCCACCGCGCCCAGGACGACCTCGCCCGCGCCTGCCTCGATGCCGGCGTGTCGTTCCGGTTCTTCCACGGGCGCGGCGGCACCGTCGCGCGCGGCGGCGGCCGGGCCCATCGCGCCATCCTCGCCAGCCCCGCCGCCAGCCGCAACGGCCGCATCCGCTTCACCGAGCAGGGCGAAGTCATCTCCTTCCGCTACTCCATGCCCGCCATCGCGCATCGCCACCTCGAGCAGATCACCAATGCGATGATCCTCGCCACCGCCCCCGGCGAGCCCGGCGAAGAGGGCGACGGACTCGATGAACTCATGAATGACCTCGCCGATCGCTCGCGCGCCGCCTATCGGGAGTTGATCGATGATCCGCAGTTCTGGCCGTGGTTCGTGCAGCGCTCGCCGGTCCTGCACATCGGCGAACTGCCCATCGCTTCGCGGCCGGTGTCGCGCACCGGCGGCGAGATCCGATTCGAGAACCTCCGTGCCATCCCCTGGGTCTTCGCCTGGACGCAGATGCGGTACAACGCGCCGGGGTGGTATGGCGTGGGCAGTGCGTTCGAGCAGTGCGTCATGAACGACGAGAGCAGGCTGGAGGCGTGCCGCGCCGCCTACGCGGCCGGCGGGTGCTTCCGCGCCTTCATCGACAACGCCCAGCAGGAGATGGCCCGGGCCCGGCTTCCCGTCGCTCGCTGGTACGCGGGCGAAGAAGACGCCCCGTTCCACGACCGCCTCGCGGCGGAGTTCGCCCGCGCCCAGCGCGCCATTCTCGCCATCACCGGCCAGCAGGCTCTGCTCGACAACAACCCCGTGATTCAGCAGTCGATCCGCGAGCGCAACGGCGACACCGACGCGATCAACGCCCTCCAGGTCGAGTTGCTGCGCCGCTGGCGCAGCACGGGTGAAGGAGCAGGCGAGCCGGAGCGGGCCGGCCTGCGCCGCCTGATCCTCCTGAGCGTCAACGCCCTCGCCGCCGCGATGCAGAGCACGGGATGAGTTTCGCGCCGGGGCGCAGCGACCTGGGGAGAGCGTTCTGGATCGTCCATTCTCGATCCGCACGGCGGACCCTACGATTGCCCGCCACTGCGCCGGAGCGATCGTCATGACCAGCGAGTTCAGTTCTCATTCGAGCCGCGTCGCCGTTGTCGGGATGGGGCGGGTCGGCGTCGCCTCCGCCTACGCGATGCTCATCCAGGGCCTCGCCGATCGCCTCGCGCTTATCGACATCGATGCGCCCAAGCGGCACGCGGAGGCGCTTGACCTCATGCACGGCCTGACGTTCGTGCCGACGTGCGACGTTGTTGAAGGCGATCTCGACGCCGCGGCAGGGAGCGACATCATCGTCATCACCGCCGGCGCGAAGCAAAGGAAAGGTCAGAGCCGCCTTGATCTCGCCGAGACCAATGCGGCGATGCTGCGCGGCATGATCCCGCGCCTCGTCGAGATCGCTCCGCACGCGGTGATCGTGATGGTGACCAACCCGGTGGACGTGATGACGATGGCGGCGCGCGACATCGCCGCTCCGCTCGGATGGCCCCCCGCACGCCTGCTCACCACCGGCACGCTTCTGGACTCCTCGCGCTTCCGGGCGCTGCTGGCGCGGCGTCTGGACGTGGCGGTGAGCAGCGTACACGCCTCGATCGTCGGCGAGCACGGCGACTCCAGCCTGCCGCTGTGGTCCTCGGCCACGGTCGGCCACACGCCTCTGCACCTCTTCGAGGCGAAGGGCAAGCGGCCGCTGACGGTGCGCGAGCGCGTCGAGATCTTTGAGTCGGTGCGCGGCGCAGCGCAGGAGATCATCGCGGGCAAGGGGGCGACGGACTCGGCCATCGGCCTGACGGTCGCTCGCCTCTGCCGCGCGATTCTGCGCGATGAGCGCGCCGTGCTCACCGTCGGCCGCGTTCACGAGCAGGCGCCTCCGGGCGTCGGCATGGAGGGACCAACGTGCTTTTCGCTGCCCAGCGTCGTCGGGCGCGGCGGCGTGTCGCGGGTCGTGCTCGAAGTGCCCATGAACGACGCCGAGCGCGCGGGATTGAGCGAGAGCATCCGCATCATCCGCGCCGCCCACGCCCGGGCGATGTCGTCGTGAGCCTCTTCGAGGCCGGACCAGCCGCCGCTGAGGGAGAGGTTACGACCGACCCATGCCGCGGATGATCTCGAAGTGTTTCGGATCGACAGGCATGACGCTCAGGCGCTGGCCCCGCTGAAGCAGGGGCAGTCCCTCGAGGTCCGGCCGCTCCTTGAGTTCCTTCATCGTCAGCACGCGCGGGAACTTCTCGACGAACTCAAGATCGACCATAAACCAGATGGGATTGTCCCGGCTCGCCTTGGGGTCGTAGTGGTCGGCCGTCGGGTCGAGGGCGGTGTGGTCGCCGTAGCCTTCACGGCAGATTCGCGCCACGCCGACGATGCCGGGCGGGTCGGCGCTGGAGTGGTGGTAGAGCACTCCCTGGCCGACTTTCATCTCATCGCGCATGAAGTTGCGCGCCTGGTAGTTGCGCACGCCGTCCCAGCAGGTGCGCCCGTCGCGCTTGAGGTCGTCGATCGAGTAGCAGTCCGGCTCGCTCTTGACAAGCCAGCACCTGCTGGCGGCGGGTTTCCTGGGCATACACGATGATCGACGGCCGGTGGTCCGGGTCAAGTCACTTCAGCGATCGGTGTCGCGCTGGAGGTAGTACAGCTTGTCATCCCAGTTCTTGAGGTCGAGGATGTAGTCGTCGGTGCGGTACTCGGCGTGGCCGTCGAGGTAGAGGACGTTGGAGCCGGTCTGGTGGCGTTTGTGCTCGGTGCGGCGTCCGCTCGTGCCCTGGTACTGGCCGATGACGTGGACGGCTCGCCAGGTGTCCATCCAGCCCGCGGGTCCGCGGTCGCCGTAGGAGTTCCACGAGGTGTTGTACATCTGGTTGACGAAGTAGTTGGTGGGGTCGGACTCGAACTCCGTAATGTACACCATCGTGCTGCTCATCACCACGCGCTCGATCTGGTGGGCGTAGCGTCCGCTGCCGTGGCGGAAGTTGCCTTCATTGACGACGCCGGCCCGGTCGAAGCGGAGTCCGTTGATGATGTAGGAGACGTTGTGCCCCGGATTGGG